>LNEQ01000307.1 GCA_001464995.1 Actinobacteria bacterium Ga0077541 | reverse complement strand
CTGCGCTCGGGTCGGATCCGCCCGGCCCGGCTGGTGGGCGCGGGCGTACCCGCCCCTGGCGGAGATGCGATCGGCGTGCTGCGGCGCCTCTCCCGGCAGGACTTCGGCGCGCGGGCGCCCGTGATCGCCGGGGACGGCAGCCTGCGCCCGCGCGCCTGAGCGTCTAGGGCTCGAGGGCCTCCTCCACCGCATCGGCGGCGCGGACGGCGCCGCCCGAGGCGCGCACCTCCGCCCGCAACTCCGCGAGGCGCGCCGCGATCGCCGGATCGGCCGCGACCGCGCGCACGGCGTCCTCGAGAGCCCGTGGCGTCGCCTCCTCGGCCGACAGGCACCTGCCGGCGCCGATGTCGGCCAGCTGCTGGGCGTTGGCGTACTGGTCGACCGCCTGCGGCACCGCGACCGTCGGCACCCCGTACCAGAGCGACTGCATCGTGCCCCCCATGCCGGCATGGGTCACGAACACCGACGCCTGCTCCAGCACCGCCAGCTGGTCGACCCAGCGATGGACCTCGACGCCCTCGGGGAGGGGTCCGATCATCGCGGGGTCGACGCGCTCGCCGACCGCCATCACCACGCGCCACTCGCCGCCGCCGAAGCGGTCGGCGACCGCGCGGTAGACCGGTAGCTGGTCGTTGTAGGCGGTGCCGAACGCCACGTAGAGCAGCGGCCTGCCGTCGGGCGGCCCGGGCGTCCAGCCCGAGCGGCCCGCCTCGTCGAGGCACGGCCCGACGAACCGGAACGCCGGCCCGACCCGGTCGGCGTTCGGCTGCAGCACGCGCGGGATCAGCGCGAGCCCGCGGGACGGCCTCGCGAGCAGCTCGTCGGGGTGCGCATCGACGCCGTTCTCGGCGAGCCACGCGCCGAAGCGGGCGTAGTAGCGGCGCCCGCCCTCGGAGGCCCGCAGCTCGGCGATGTGCTCGGCCATGTCCTCCTCGTAGCCCTCCCACGCCACGAAGGTCGGCGACAGCTGCACGGCCGGCACGCCGAGGCGGGACGCGAGCACCGGCCCGGCCAGCCCGCCGATGTCGTGCAGCACCAGGGCCGGCGGGTCGGGCTCGAAGGCGGAGCGCAGCCGGGGCAGCACGGCGATGCTCTCGTCGAGGAACAGGGTCATCCCCGTCACGACGTCCTCGCCCCAGTCGCCGTCGGTGGCCGGCAGCGACGACGGGTGCTCCAGCGGGGTCGCGCCGGTGGCCGCGACCATGGGCGCGAGCGACGATCCGATGGCGTATGTGACCCGATGGCCTCGGCGGACCAGCTCACGGAACAGCGGCAGCGACGGCGTGACGTGGCTCGGTGCGGTCGAGCCGACCATGGCGATGTGCGCGGGTGCGCTCATTCTCGTCCTCCTCTCGCCGGGCACGCGCATGCGGCCCGGGGGTGCGGGATCTCGGGCGGGGCCGGGACCGCGGGCCTAGAGGAAGGTGTGCAGCACGAGCAGAAGGCTAGCGCCCGGGCGCGTTCGCGGTGAGCGGATGACCGACAGGAGGGGTGCGGCCCTCGACGCCCACGACCAGCACCGCGGGCCCGTCGGCCGTGCGGCGCCACATGTCGGCGAGTCCCTCCCGGAGGTCGGCGGGCTCGTCGACCCGCACCGCCGACGCGCCGAAGCCGCGGCAGATGGACACCAGATCCAGTGCCGGCCCGGCGATGCCGATGCCCGGCCAGGCGCCCTCGGGACGGCCGGTCAAGCCCTCCAGGCCGGCGCGGAGGATCTCGTAGCCGCCGTTGTCGGCGACGACGAGCGCGGTGCCGACGCCCTCGTGCGCGGCGGTCCAGAGCGCCGACACGCCGAAGAGGAGGCTGCCGTCCCCCTGGACGGCCATCACACGTCGTGAGGGGTCCGCGAGCCCCGCGCCCACCGCAGCCGGAAGGCCCCAGCCGAGTGCGCTGCCGCGATGCGCGAGCCAGGTCGCGGGCGTGCGCCGAGCGACGGCCGCGCGCAGCCCGCGCCCGGCGGTGAGCGACTCGTCGACCAGCAGGTCCCTCGGCCCGAGCGCGCCGCCGACGGCACGGGCGAAGGCGGCCGGGGCGACCCGCGGCCCCCCGGCCTCGCGGGCGAGCCGGGCGCGGGCGGAGCGGCGGGCGGCGGCGGTCGCCGCGACAGCCCGGGAGCGTCGCTCCACGGCAGCCGGCGGCGTCTCGCCGAGGCGCGCGACCAACCCCCGCAGGCCGTCACCGACGTGCCCGACGAGGCCGACCGCGGGCGGGTGGACCTTGCCGACCTCGTGGGGATCGACCTCGAGGTGGATCAGCCGGACCGCCGGCGGCAGAGCCGGGCCGGGGCTCCATCCGAACAGGCGGAACACGGGCATCCCGACGGCGAACACGACATCGTGGGGCGCGAGCAGCGGCGCGATCGCCGCCTCGAAGGGAGGCAGGGGACCGCGCCAGAGCCCGTGGTCGGTCGGCACCGGGACCGTCGCCCCCATCGGCTCGCCGAAGATCGGTGCACCGAGGCGGTCCGCCAGCCGGGCGAGGTCGGCCGATGCTCCTGCGTGGACGACAGCGTCGCCGGCGAGGATCACGGGCGAGTCGGCCCCGGCGAGGATCGCCGCCGCGCGGTCGAGCGCCGCCGCGGGCGGGGCCGACGGGGCGGCGGGCGGACGGGGGACGTGGGGCCCGGGGGCGGCGGCCACCTGCACGTCGAGCGGGAGGCTCAGCACGACCGGGCCGCGCGGGTGGGCCGACGCCGTCCGCACGGCACGCGCGAACACCGCCGGGAGCTCCTCGGCGCGCGCCACCTCCCAGGCCCCCTTGGCGAGGGGCGCGGCCATCCGCACGAGCTCCCCGCCGAGGAAGGGCTCCCCCGGCAGCAGCTCCTGCACCTGCTGACCGACGGTGACGACGAGCGGCACACGGCTGCGTGCCGCGTTGAGGATGCCCGACATCGCGTTCGCCAGGCCGGGCTGCACGTGGACGTTGACGACGGCGACCCGGCCCGTCGCCTGCGCGTACCCGTCGGCCATACCCATCGCGACCGACTCGTGGAGGGCGAGCACGTAACGGACTCCGTCCTGGCGCCCGAACGCGTCGGTGAGGGGCAGCTCGGTGGAGCCGGGGTTGCCGAACATCACCGGCACACCCTCGGCGGCGAGGCCGGCGAGGAGCCAGTCGGCCCCGTTCACGGCGGGCTAGGCGAGCGGGGCCATGGTCAGCCCGGCGCCCTTGAGCTGCTCCCAGTAGAGCTCGGCCTGCTCGCGCTGGCCGCTCCACACTCGCGCCTGCCCGGCCTGGTGGATCTTGTTGGCGAACTCCATCCCGCGGGCCTTGTCGACGCCGGGGATGTACCGCGCGAGGGTCGCGGCCACGTGCTCGAAGGTGTTGTGGTTGTCATTCAGCACGATCACGTGACAGGGGTCGCCGTGGCCGCTGCCCGAGCCGGGCCGCCCCGTGCGCGGCTTGACGGGTGTCTCGGTGCCCACGGGCGCAGGATACCGGCGGCGGCCCCCTCACACACGCGGCCGGAGGGGCTCGGGGACGCTCCCGGCCAAGTGGACCTCGGTGCGGCGGCCAAGTGGACCTCGGTGCGGCGGCCAAGTGGACCTCGGTGCGGCGGCCAAGTGGACCTCGGTGCGGCGGCCA
>LNEQ01000306.1 GCA_001464995.1 Actinobacteria bacterium Ga0077541 | reverse complement strand
CGCCTCGACGTGCTCGACATCGCCGCCGTCGCCGAGGTGGCCGGGGAGGCCGGCGTGCCGCTGCTGATCGACAGCACCTTCGCCACGCCCTATCTCTGCCGGCCGATCGAGCACGGCGCCCACCTGGTGTCGCACTCGGCCACCAAGTGGATCTGCGGCCACGGCACCAGCATCGGCGGCGTGCTGATCGACGCGGGCACCTTCCCCTGGGCCGACGGCCTCTTCCCCGGCCTGGTCGATCCGAGCCCGGGGTACCGCGGCATGCGCTACGCCGAGACGTTCGGGAACTTCGCCTTCATCATGAAGGCGCGCGTCGAGACGATGCGCGACCTCGGCCCGGTGCTGTCCCCCTTCAACTCCTTCCTGCTGCTGCAGGGCCTCGAGACCCTGTCGCTGCGGATGGATCGCCACGTCGACAACGCGCTCGCGGTGGCGGAGTTCCTCTCCCGCCACCCGGGCGTGGACTGGGTGAGCTACCCCGGTCTCCCCGGCAGCCCCGAGCGCGCCCGCGCGGAGCGCTATCTGCCGCGCGGCCCCGGCTCGGTGCTCACCTTCGGCGTGAAGGGCGGCCGAACCGCGGGCCGGCGCCTGATCGAGGCCTGCGAGCTCTGCTCGCACCTCGCCAACGTGGGCGACGCGAAGACGCTGATCATCCACCCCGCCTCCACCACCCACCGGCGCCTCGACGAGGAGGGTCTCGGCCTCGCCGGGGTCACCGACGACATGGTGCGGGTGTCGGTGGGGCTCGAGACCCTCGACGACATCGTCTGGGACCTCGATCAGGCGATCCGGAGCGCGACCGCCTGACAGCCGCGCCCCTGCGGATTCCTACGAGGGCCGGCGCGTGGAAACGCCGTGGAGGGGAGCGCCGCCGGGGACTAACGTGAGAGGTGGACAGCGCGCCCGGCGCTGCGGACGACGAGGGATGGAGGGATGATGTCCGGACCCGAGAGCGGCACAGGCACTCAGTCCTGCCCGAGCTGCGGCACCGATCCCTCGCCGCGCCCGGAGGCCGCCGAGACCGACGAGCAGGTGACCCACTGCGAGTGGTGCGGCGCCGAGTACCCGCACCCCGAGCACGGGACGCCGACGGCGGAGCCGGGCCAGGGGTGAACCCCGGCGGCCCGCCGACGCGGTACGAGGTGAGCGCGCGGATCGTCGACGCGGGGCGGTCGGAGATCAGGGCGAAGGAGAGCCGGATCGCCTTCGACAGCTCGCCGGGCGCCGGCGACGAGTTGCCCGGGCCGGCGGAGCTCCTCGCGGGCGCGTTCGCCGCCTGCCTGCTCAAGAACGTCGGGCGCTTCTCGGAGATCCTGCCGTTCCGGCAGTCGGGAGCACACGTACGCGTGACCGTCGAGCGCCAGAACTCGCCTCCCCGCTTCGCTCGGCTCACCTACGAGCTGCGCGTCGCCACCGACGAGGACGCCCGGCGGGTCGAGCTGCTCCACCGGAACCTGCGCTCCCACGGGACCGTCTTCAACACGTTGGCGAGCGCCTGCGAGGTCACCGGTGAACTGATCGCCGAGCCGATCGACGGCGAGGGGTGACGTTCGTCCGTTCGAGATCGCCGGGTTTCGGTCTATCGTTGATTGACGATGAACGATGAAGACCCGACGACAGACGATGACGGAGACCTGGCCCGCGTCGCCAAGGCGCTCGGCCACCCGATCCGGGTGAGGATCGTGCGACTGCTGCTCGCGCGGGACACCTGCGTCTGCGGGGAGATCGTGTCCGAGCTGCCCGTCTCGCAGGCGACGGTCTCGCAGCACCTGAAGGTGCTCAAGGAGGCCGGCCTGATCCGCGGCGAGATCGACGGGCCGAGGGTCTGCTACTGCGCCGACCGCGACGCGCTGGCCGCGCACGTCGCGTCCCTGACCGCCCTGGTGGACGCCCCTGTGAACGACGAGCTGGAGTTGGCGAGATGACGATGATCACGGTGTTCGATCCGGCGATGTGCTGCTCGACCGGCGTCTGCGGACCGACCGTCGACCCCGAGCTGGTGCGGTTCGCCGCCGATCTCGACAGCCTCGCGTCGGAGGGCGTCTCGGTGGAGCGGTTCAACCTCGCCCAGCAGCCGGAGGCGTTCGTCGCCCACCCAGAGGTGACCGAGGCGATGCGCGAGCGCGGCGACCAGGCCCTGCCCGTGGTGCTCGTGGACGGTCGCAAGGTGATGGAGGGCGCATACCCGAGCCGCGCCCAGCTCGAGCGGTGGGCCGCGTCCGCGCAGGTCCCCGTCGCCGCGACGCCCGGCGGAGAGCCGGATGCCGGATGCGGCTGCAGCCCGGGAGGCTGCTGCTGATGGACCCCGCCGCCCTCCTCGACCCGGGCACACGGGTGCTCTTCTTCACGGGGAAGGGCGGCATGGGCAAGACGACGCTGGCCTGCGCGACGGCCGTCGGCCTCGCCGCCCGCGGCAGGCGCGTCCTCCTCGTCTCGACCGACCCGGCGTCGAACCTCGACGAGGTGCTCGGCACCGAGCTCGGCGAGGAGCCGCGACCGGTCGCGGGGATCGACGGCCTCGACGCGGCCAACGTCGACCCGGAGGCGGCGGCGCACGAGTACCGCGAGCGCCTGGTGGGCCCCTACCGGGGGGTGCTGCCCGATTCGGCCGTGCGCAGCATCGAGGAGAGCCTGTCGGGCGCCTGCACCGTCGAGATCGCGGCGTTCGACGCCTTCACGCGGCTGCTCGCCGACGCGGAGGCGACCCGCGCCTACGACAACATCGTGTTCGACACCGCGCCGACCGGCCACACGCTGCGCCTGCTGTCGTTGCCGGCGGCCTGGACCGACTTCATCGACACGAACACCACCGGCACCTCGTGCCTCGGCCCCCTCGCGGGCCTCGATCGCCAGCGCGCGCTCTACGCCGAGAGCGTCGCCACCCTGACCGACCCTGGGCGCACGACGCTGGTCCTGGTGGCGCGCCCCGAGCCGAGCGCTCTGGCCGAGGCGGCCCGCACCGCGGCCGAGCTCGCGACGGCGGGCATGCGCCGCCAGGTGCTCGCGCTCAACGGCGTCTTCGCCCTGACCGACCACGCCGACGCGACCGCCCGCCACCTGGCCGAGGGCCAGGCGGAGGCGCTGGCCGACCTGCCGGAGGCGCTGGCCGGGCTTCCGCGGGCCGAGGTGCCTCTGCACGGCTTCGCGCCGCTCGGGATCCCCGCCCTCGCCGCCGTGCTCGACCCGGACGCCGCCGGCGCCCACCCGGCGCCGGAGGACGCCGGCGACGTCACCGC
The DNA here is from genome assembly GCA_001464995.1 of Actinobacteria bacterium Ga0077541. Taxonomy (GTDB): domain Bacteria; phylum Actinomycetota; class Thermoleophilia; order Miltoncostaeales; family Miltoncostaeaceae; genus Miltoncostaea. The sequence continues at coordinate 8,808 of LNEQ01000306.1, read as the reverse complement.
GGCGCCCGTCGGCGCGCTGATCGATGCGCTCGAGGCCGGCGGGCCGGGCGTGATCATGACGATGGGCAAGGGGGGCGTCGGCAAGACCACCGTCGCCGCCGCGATCGCGCTCGATCTGGCGCGCCGCGGCCACCGGGTGCACCTGTCGACCACCGACCCGGCCGCCCACGTCGAGGCGACCGTCGCCGGAGCGGTCGACGGGCTGACCGTCTCGCGCATCGACCCGGCCGCCGAGACCGCGGCATACACCGCGCAGGTGGTCCGCGAGGCCGGCGCCGGGCTCGACGCGCAGGGTCTCGCGCTGCTGGAGGAGGACCTGCGATCGCCGTGCACCGAGGAGATCGCCGTCTTCCGGGCCTTCGCGCGCACCGTCGCCGACGGCGAGGACGGCTTCGTCGTGCTCGACACCGCGCCGACCGGCCACACGCTGCTGCTGCTCGACTCGGCCGAGGCCTACCACCGCGAGGTCGGCCGCACGAACGCGGAGGTGCCCCGTGACGTCTCCGAGCTGCTCCCGCGGCTCCGCGACCCCGGCTACACGCGCGTGCTGATCGTGACGCTGCCCGAGGCGACGCCCGTCCACGAGGCCGAGCGCCTGGCCGCCGACCTCGGTCGCGCCGGCATCGCCCCGTTCGCGTGGGTCGTCAACCAGAGCTTCGCCCTCGCCGGAGTGAGCGACCCGACGCTCCGCGCACGCGCGGGCCGCGAGGGCGCGCTGATCGACGAGGTGCGGGCGGAGGCGGCGCGCCTGGCGATCATCCCGTGGCGGCCCGGCGGCCTGACCGGCGCGGCGGCGCTCGAGGAGCTGACCGCCGCCTGAGGGCGTGCCGCGCGGCGGTACCGGAGGAGCAGGCGCCGCTCGCTCCGCGGTGTTACAGCGACCAGGACCCGCCGACCGGCGGCGTGACCCGCATCGTCGGCTTTCCTGTCCCGGGAACGGGGCTCCGAGCGGCGCGGGAGTGACACCGGGGGCACGTCCGGCGGGACTACGCTCGTCCCATGACATGGACCGCGACGGGCGTCGAGGGGGCGTCGCACCTCGGGATCGACGAGGTGGTGGCCCGGCTCCGCGAGCTCCGGGCCAGGGTGCGCGAGGCGGTCGACGACGAGGGCCTGCGCGGCGAGGACCCGAGCATCGCCAACATGCGGGCCTTCCTCGCCCTGCGGCAGTTCGACAACCGCGAGCTCCAAGCCGCCCTCGCGCGGCTCGGCCTGTCGTCCCTCGGCCGCAGCGAGGGGCACGTCCTCGCCACGCTGGAGCAGGTGCTCGCGATCGCGGAGGGCCTTCCGCCCGGCACGTCCACCGCGGGCGACTCGTTCGACGAGGGCGACGCGATCCTCCGCCGACGGGTGCAGGCGCTGTTCGGCGGGGGCCGGAGCGACCGCGGGACCCGCATCATGGTGACGCTGCCGAGCGAGGCGGCGGACAGCCCGGATCTGGTCCGCGCACTCGTCGCCGCCGGGATGGACTGCGCGCGCATCAACTCCGCGCACGACGACGAGGCGGCCTGGACCCGGATGGTCTCCCACGTCCGGTCGGCCTCGACCGCGCAGGGGCGGCGCGTGCCGATCCTCGTCGACCTGCCGGGACCGAAGCTCCGTACCGGCCTCATCGCGCCCGGGCCCGAGGTGGTCCACCTTCGTCCTCGTCATGACGATCTGGGCGCGGTCATCGAGCCCGCACGGGCATGGCTGACCGCCGAGTCCTCGGCGAACGTCCCGCACGAGGCGTCCGTGGCCCTTCCCGTCGACGCGGAGTGGCTCGCCGCGCTCTCCGAGGGTGAGCTGGTGCGGTTCACCGACGCGCGCGGGAGGTTGCGGACGCTCCAGGCGGGCGCGGGCTCCGGCGAGGGGCGCTGGGTCAGGAGCGGACGCGGCGCCTACCTGGTCACCGGCACGGTGCTGACCGCGGAGTCGGGCGGCGTGACGCGGGTCGGGCGCCTACCGGCGCGGCCCTCCCACATCACGCTCGACGTGGGCGACGTCCTCCGGCTGACCCGCGACCAGACGCCGGGGCGGGGGGCGAGCGCGTCCTCGCCGGCACGGATCCCCTGCACCCTCCCCGAGGCGTTCAGCGCGATGCGCGGGGGGGATTCGGTCTGGTTCGACGACGGGAAGTTCGGAGGGATCGCCCGGCGGGTGACGGACGACGAGGTGGACGTGGAGATCTCCCACGCCCCGAGGGGCGGCGGCAGGCTGCGCGCGGAGAAGGGCATCAACCTGCCCGACACCCACCTGCCGGCGGCGGCCCGGGCCGGCCATGACGAGGCCCGCCTCGCGTTCGCCGCGGCCCACGCGGACATGGTCGGGCTCTCGTTCGTCTCGACCCGCGACGACGTGCGCGCCGTCGCCGACGCGCTCGCCCGGCTCCGGGGTGAGGACGTCGGACTGGTCCTGAAGATCGAGACCCGCGCCGGCTTCCACGCCCTGCCGGCCCTCCTCTCCGAGGCCCTCGCGCGGGAGGCCCCCTGCGGCGTGATGATCGCGCGCGGCGACCTCGCGATCGAGGTCGGCTGGGAGCGGCTGGCCGAGGTGCAGGAGGAGATCCTCTGGCTGTGCGAAGCCGCGCACGTGCCGGTCATCTGGGCGACGCAGGTGCTCGACACCCTCGCGCGCACCGGCGTGGCCTCGCGCGCGGAGATCACCGATGCCGCCTACAGCGCGCGGGCCGACTGCGTGATGCTGAACAAGGGGCCGATGATCGCTGCGGCGATCGCCACGCTCGAGGACATCCTCGGGCGCATGGCGACCCACCGGCACAAGAAGACGGTCCTCCTCCGTCGGCTGAGCGCCTGGAGCGCCGACCCGGCGGAGCGCTCCCCCGACGCACCTTCACGGCCCCTGTGACGGAACCGCGGCGACCTGTGGCGCGCGACGCCCACGAAGCCACACGGGTGTAGCCGCGGGGCCACCGCGCGCGGTTAGCGTGGGCGTGCCAACTCGGGTGGAGGAATCGATGAGCCGTGAGGATGAGACCTTCGAGCTCGGCCGGATCGCCTGGGCACAGGTGCAGCGGGTCCTCGGGATCGCCGACCCGGGGGTCCTCGTCGGCCTGCCGGACGGAGGCGAGTTCTGGGTGGATGCGCGCACCGCGCCGCCGCTGGTCGGCTTCGGGTTCGCCCAGGCGGACATGGTGCTGTACTTCGACTTCGGCACGCAGACGGTCGCGCAGATCCACGGCGACGGCGCGGAGCGCGCCTGGGATGCACGGGGCCGCCCCGTGCAGATCCTCGACCCGCCGCCCGGCTCGGGGGCGCCCGGTCTGAACTGACCGGCGACCGGCCGGCGTCACCCGCCGGCCGGTCGCCGCCACTGGTTGGCGCGCTCGTTGCGCGCCGCCCGCGTGACGGTCTCCGCGATCCGGTTCGCGCGCGTCTGCGGGCGCTTGGCGAGCCGGATCCAGTCGAGGATGCCCCGCTTCGCCGAGCGCGGGAACGCGTCCCAGTTGGCGCGGGCGGCCGGATCGGCGTCCAGGGCGGCGCGAAGGTCGTCCGGCTCCACCAGGTTCTCGACGTCGTCGAGGGCCGACCACGAGCCGTCCGCCCGGGCCGCCTCCACCACCGCGAGCCCGGCGGGCAGCATCAGACCGCCAGCGGTCAGGCGTTCGATGCGCTCCTTGTTCGGCCGCGACCATCCGCTGCCGGTCTTGCGGGGCGTCATCAGCAGCCGCGAGCGCTCGCCGTCGACCGTCCTGGCGAGGCTGTCGACCCACCCCACGCAGAGCGCCTCCTCCACCGCCTCGGCGTAGTCGAGCCGTGGCTTCCCGGTCGCCTTCTTCCAGCTCACGAACCACGCCCCGCGCGCCACGGAGTGGTTGGCGACCAGCCACGCGCGCCAGGCGCCGCGGTCGGGCGGGTGGACCCACTCCAGCTCGTCGAGGACGCTCACGTGAACTCGTCCCAGCTCCACTCCACGCCGAGCGCGGCGAGCACCCCGGCGATGATCACGATCAGCACCGGCTGGTGCAGCAGGTAGATCGGCAGGGCGTGGCGCCCGGGCGCGCCGAGGGCCGCGGCGGCGGGAGGAGTGGGCAGGCGCGCTCCCCAGGGGCCCCTCCGGCCGGCCGGGTAGAGGGCGAGGCCCACCGCCAGGCCGAACAGCATCGGCGCCAGCCACGGGGCGAGCGGGTACCAGTCGACGCCCGAGGGACCCTCGGGCGGCACGCCGAGCACCATCAGCCCGGGGACGCCCGACGCCGGGCCGTCCTTGAGGACGAGGCCCAGCACGAGCACCCCTGCGCCCAGGAGGGCGTTCCACCATCCCAGCCGGGTGAGGAGGGGGCCGATCAGCATGGCGGCGGCGATGCAGTGGAGGATGCCGAAGCGCACGTAGTCGTCGCCCAGCGCGATGCGCGTCACCACGCTCACCAGCAGCGCCGCCGCCGCCACCTGGGCGGCCCGGCGGACGTGGCGCCGGTAGAGGGCCGCGCCCGCCAGCCCGCGGGCGCGCGCGCGCCCGTTGGAGATCGCCAGGCTGACCCCGACGACGAAGAGGAAGCTCGACCCGGTGGCCACCTGCAGCGCCCGCCACCCCCCGCTGAAGGGGTCGAGGTCCAGCCCGGGGGCGAGTCGGTGGACGTCGTAGGCGGCGTGGTAGGCGACCATCATCAGGATCGCCAGGGTCCGTGCCGCGTCGACCTCCCAGAGCCGCTCGCGGGCGGGCGCGCTCATCCGGCGGGGTCGCGGACCAGGTCGCGCAGCGGGCCGAACAGATCCGGCCCGGCGGCGACGAAGCTGCCGGGCGCGGTCTCCTCCACCACGCCCCCCGCCTCGCGCACCAGCAGCTCACCGGCGGCCGAGTCCCAGGGGTTGAGGCCCGACTCGAAGTAGCCGTCGAGGCGGCCGCACGCCACCCACGCCAGGTCGAGCGCCGCCGACCCGAGCCGCCGCAGGTCGCGCACGGCCGGCAGCACCCGCAGCAGGCGCTGGGCCTGGAGCGCGCGCTCCTCGGCGCGGTACTGGAAGCCGGTGCCGATCAGGGCCTGCGACAGCTCGGCGCCCGGCCCGATGCGCAGGGGCGCGCCGTCGAGGAACGCGCCGTGCCCGCGGCGTGCGGTGAAGGTCTCGCCGCGCGAGGGGTCGTGCACCACGCCGACGAGCCCGCCCTCCGCGTCGCGCGCCGCGACGCTGACGCTCCACTGCGGGATGCCCCACAGGTAGTTGATGGTGCCGTCGAGGGGATCGACGACCCATGTGACGCCCGACGATCCGGAGCCCCCGCCGCCCTCCTCGGCCACGATCGCGTCGTCGGGCCGCGCGGCGCGGATCATCCCCACCAGCAGCGCCTCGGCGTCGCGATCGGCATCGCTGACGAGGTCGGTGCGGCTGGTCTTGGCGGTGAGCCCGCTGGCGGGCGCCCCGACCCGCTCGAGCAGGAGGGCGCCGGCACCGTGCGCCGCCCGGAGCGCCAGGTCGAGGACGTCCTCGCTCATGCCAGCCCGTCGATGATCTCTGGGATCACCACGTCGCGCCTCTCGAGGTGGGGGAAGTGCCCAACGCCGGCGACGTTCAGCATCCGCCCCTCCGGCAGGGCCGCGGCGAGCCACGCGGCGCCGGGGGGCTTGGTGATCCGGTCGAGGCTCCCGCAGACGACGAGGGCGGGCTGCGAGAGCGACGGCGCGAGGGGCCGGACGTCGAACGACAGCGCGCCGGCGGCCCAGTCGGACATCGCCCGCAGGTCGGCGTCGAGGAGACGGTCGGAGGCCGACTGCAGCAGCGCCTGCATCTGCGGATCGCGCGTCAGCTCCCCGGGCTGAGCGATCGCGGAGAGGTACGCGTCGCGCCGGCGGGCCGGGCTGCGGCGGATTCGGGAGATGGCCACCCGGGCCGCCAGGCGCCCGAGCACGGGGATCTGGAGGACGTCGGAGACGCTTTTGGGGGGGAAGCGCCGCGGGCGCGGGAACACCCAGGGGGCCATCAGGGCCAGCGAGCGGACCGTCTGCGGCCGCGTGGCCGCGACGATCATCGCGACCTGGGTGCCCAGCGAGTGGCCGATCAGCGCCACAGGGGCGAGCTCGTCGACGAGAGGCTCGAGCGCGTGCGCGAGCGACACCGGGCTGGTGCGATGCGCGAGGCGCCTGCTCGCGCCGAACCCGGGCAGGTCGATGGCGACCGCCCGGTGGCCTGCGGCGGCGAGGGCGTCCGGCAGCGGTCCCCAGCCCTCCTTGAAGCCGTTGAGGCCGTGGATGAGGAGCACGGCCGGGCCGCTTCCGCTCTCGATCCTGGCGAGGGTGCCCACGCTCGTCACGATACGGGGTGCAAGTCGGCTACCCTGGGACCCGTGCCGAGCAAGCTGGAACTCGTCGCCCCCCGGGGCTACTGCGCGGGAGTCGACCGAGCGATCGAGACCGTCGAGCGCGTCCTCGCCGAGCTCGGGCCGCCGGTCTACGTGCGCGGGGAGATCGTCCACAACACCCACGTGGTGTCGTCGCTCGCCGCCAAGGGCGCGGTCTTCGTCGACAGCGAGAGCGAGGTCCCGCGCGGCGAGACGATCATCCTGTCGGCGCACGGCGTGTCGCCCGAGGTGCACCGCGTCTGCGCCGAGCGCGAGCTGCGGGTGATCGACGCCACCTGCCCGCTGGTGTCGAAGGTCCACGCCGAGGTGCGCCGCTACGCCAAGCGCGGGGCCACCGTGCTGCTGGTGGGCCACCAGAACCACGACGAGGTGATCGGCACGCGCGGCGAGGCCCCGGACGCGGTGATCGTCATCGAGAGCGTCGCCGACGCCGAGAAGGTGCAGGTCGACGATCCGGACAACGTCGCGCTGACCACGCAGACGACCCTGTCGATCGACGACGCGGCCGCCATCGTGGACGTGCTCAAGCGCCGCTTCCCGGCGCTCGCGGGCCCCAAGACCAGCGACATCTGTTACGCCACGCAGAACCGCCAGGACGCGGTCCGGGCGGTGGTCACGGACGGCGCCGACCTGGTGCTGGTGGTCGGCTCGCGCAACTCCTCCAACTCGAACCGGATGGTGGAGGTGGCCGTGGCCACCGGCGCGGAGTCGCATCTCATCGACAACGTCGGGGAGCTCGACCACGCCTGGCTCGAGGGCAAGCGCCGCATCGCGCTCACCGCCGGCGCGTCGGCCCCCGAGGTGCTCGTGCAGGAGGTCGCCGCGGCGATCGCAACGGCCGGCTACGCCCGCGGCGGCGACGAGACGCCCTCGGCCGAGGGCGTCTTCTTCGCGCTGCCCCGCGAGGTGCGCACACCGGGCTGACGTCGCGTCGGGCCATTGCACGCTGCTCACCCGGCGTTGCGGAAACGCCGATGAACCGTGAAGTCACCCCCGGCACACGCCAGGGTGTGGCGAGCCTCCATGCCGAAACCCCCCGCCATGCGGAGCGCCCTCGCGGCGCTCGCCCTCCTGATGCTGCTCGCCGTGGCGCCCGCGCCCTGGGCGGGGGCGGCCCCCACGATCTCCGGCACGCGCGCCGAGGTGGAGGCGCTCGGCCGCGAGGTCGCCGAGCTCGACGTCCGCGTCGGGCAGGCCGCGCAGGCCGCCAACCTGGCGACCGACCGGCTGGAGGCGGCACAGCAGGCCCTCGCCACGACCCGGCGGGAGCTCAGCGGGGCCCGCAAGGACCTCGACAAGTCGCACGACCTGCTGGCGGAGCGGCTGATCGGCCTCTACGTCAACGGCGAGCCGTCGTTCACCGCCCTGCTGCTGACCAGCGGCAGCCTCACCGATGCGCAGGAGACGGCCGGGCTGCTCGGCCAGATCGCCCGGCGCGACGCCTCCACGGTCGCGACGGTGCGCGAGCGCCGGGCCCGGCTCGCCGAGCTGGAGCGCGGACAGGTCGACGCCGAGACCTCGCGCCGCCGCGAGCTCGAGGTCACGCGCGCCCGGCGCGACGAGCTGGGCGCCCTGGTGGCGGAGCAGCGCGACGCCCTCGCCGGCGCGCGCGCCCGCCTGACGCGGCTGGTGAAAGAGGAGAAGGAGCGCAAGAGACGCCTCGCCGCGCTCGAGAAGGCGCGCCAGGCGGCGCTCTCGTCGATCCCGGTCGCCGGCGCCACGGCCCTCACGGGCGCGCTGCCCGCCGGCGACTACGTCTTCCCCGTGACCGGTCAGGCCACCTTCACCAACGACTGGCTCTACCCCCGGGCCGGTGGCCGCTACCACCAGGGCATCGACATCTTCGCGACGCGCGGCACGCCGCTGATCGCGGTCGCCGACGGATCGCTCTACAACGTGGGCTACAACGGCCTCGGCGGCTGGCGCCTCTGGTTGCGCGACCGCTCGGGCAACACCTTCTACTACGCCCACCTGTCGGCCTACGCCCCTGCCGCATCCGAGGGCGCGAGCGTCGCGCGCGGCACCGTGATCGGATACGTCGGCGACACCGGCGACGCGCGCGGCACCTCCCCGCACCTGCACTTCGAGATCCACCCCGGAGGGGGCGGCCCCGTGCCGCCCTACCCGATCGTCACCGGGTGGCCGCGGGCCTCCTAGACCGTATGGAGCGCCGCGCCCCGCTCATGCGTGATCGTGGGTTGGCGCCGGGAGCAAGCCCGGCGTCAGAGCCACAGTCATGGGAGGCGCCGACATGGGTAACGGTACGTTCGTCGGCCTGGATGTGCACGCCAGGAGCGTTGTCGCCGGGCTGATCGATGAGGCCACAGGTGAGGTGCGAACCACGCGCGCCCCACACGCCACCGACGCGCTGGTGGGCTGGCTCGGGGCGCTCGCCGGGCCGGTGAGAACGACCTACGAGGCCGGGCCGACCGGTTACGGCCTTGCCCGCGCGCTCGAGCGGGCGGGTATCGAGTGCCTGGTCGCGGCACCGAGCCTGATCCCGCGCGCGAGCGG
>LNEQ01000305.1 GCA_001464995.1 Actinobacteria bacterium Ga0077541 | reverse complement strand
CCCGTGGCGCGCCTGATGCTCGACGAGGCCGCAGCGCGCCGCCGCGACGGGGCGCTGGTGTTCGACGACCTCATCCTCTGGGCGCGCGACCTCCTGCGCGACTCGCCCTCTGCGCGAGCGGCACTGCGCGCGCGTTACGACGCGCTGCTGATCGACGAGTTCCAGGACACCGACCCCTGGCAGGCATCGATCGCGGCGTCGTTCGCCCGCGACCCGGCCGACGAGCGGCTCGAACCGGGCCGCCTGTTCCTGGTTGGCGACCCCAAGCAGTCGATCTACCGCTTCCGGCGCGCCGACATGGCCGTCTACGCGGCCGAGGAGGCCGCGGTGCGCGCGGAGGGGGGCCTGATCGAGACGCTCAGGACGAACCGCCGCACCCGTGACGTGATCCTCGACTGGGTCAACGACGTGTTCGACGAGCTGATCGGCGCGGGCGACGATCCCGCGCTGCAGCCGCGCTACGCGCCCGTCGACGCCCACCGCTCGGCCGGCCTGCGCGGCCCGGGGGTCGCCTGGATGGGCGATCCGATGCCGCCGCCGGCGAAGGCGTGGCAGATGCGCATGGAGGAGGCCTCGGACGTGGCGGCCACCTGCCGCGCCGCGGTCGCCGACGGATGGGAGGTGCAGGAGCGCGACGGCACCGTGCGCCCGGCCCGGCTCGGCGACATCGCCGTCCTCATCCCGGCGCGCACGGGCCTCAGCGCGATCGAAGCGGCGCTGCGGACGGCCGGCGTCCCCTACCGCGTGGAGGGCGGCAGCCTGGTCTACCGCACCCAGGAGCTGCGCGACCTGCTCAACCGTCTCACGGCGATCGACGACCCCAGCGACGAGGTGGCGGTGGTCGCGGCCCTCCGCGGCCCCGGCGCCGCCTGCTCCGACCGCGAGCTGGCCGAGCACCGGGCGCGGGGCCTGCGCTTCAACTACCTGGCGCCCGGGCTCGACGGGCCCGGCCCGGTCGAGGCCGGGCTGCGCCGGCTGCGCGACCACCACCGCGAGCGCCACGACCGGCCTCTCGCCGCCACCGTCGAGCGGGTCGTGGCGGAGATGCGGCTGGTGGAGGCCGGGATCGTCCACACGCGCACCCGCGACGCCTATCGCCGCGCGCGGTTCGTGGTGGAGCAGGCGCGGGCCTTCGAGCGCGAGGGACCGCAGAGCATGCGCGCCTTCGTCGAGTGGATGGAGGAGCGCACGCGGGGGCCGGTGCTCGACCGCGACGGCTCGGGCCTCGACGGTGCGGGTGCTGACGATCCACGCCGCCAAGGGCCTCGAGTTCCCCGTCGTCGTGCTCGCCGGCATCGGCACGCGGCCGCAGCCGGCCGGCGTGCCGGCCGTGTCCGAGCACTCCGGCTCGCTGGTCGCCGCGGTGGGCACGAAGGCCAGCGGACGGCTGGAGCTGGGCGACGTGGCGGCGGCGGAGGCGCGCGAGACGGCGCACCGCGACGCCGAGGCCGCGCGGCTGCTCTACGTGGCCGCCACCCGCGCCCGCGATCACCTGATCGTCTCCCTGCGCCACCTGGAGCGCTTCGGGTCGGGCAGCGGCGCCGTCCGCCTGATGGCGGCCGGCGCCCGCGAGCTGGCCGCGCGCTGGGACCCGCCCCCGGCTCCACCGGCCGCCGCCGAGGGTCCCCTTGCCGGCCTCGTCGTCGATCTCCCGGGCGACCCCTCGCCCGAGGCCCACGCCGCCGGGCGGGCCCGCGTGCGCTTCACCAGCGCCACCGGCATCGCCTCGGCCGCCGGGGAACGGCGCGAGGAGGGCGACGAGCCCTGGGGGCGCGGGCGGGGCGGCACCCGCGTCGGCCGCGCGGTGCACGCGGCCATCCAGAGCCTGCCGCTCACGGCTGGGCCCGACGAGATCGCCGCCGTCGCGGCCGCGCAGGCGGTGGCCGAGGCCGTCCCCGACCGCGCCGGCGAGGTGGCCGCGCTGGTCGGAGCGGCGCTCGCCTCGGAGGCCGCCGCCCGCGCCCGCGCCGCCGGGGGCGGGCTGCGTGAGGTGCCCTTCGCGATGACCCGCGACGGCGCGGTGGTCGAGGGATTCATCGACCTCGTCGTGCCGACGGCCACCGGCCTGGAGATCGTCGACTGGAAGACCGACGACGTGCTCGGCCCCGCCGTCGCCGGCCGCCTCGCGGGCTACCGGCTGCAGGCGGGGCTCTACGCGGCCGGGCTGAC
>LNEQ01000304.1 GCA_001464995.1 Actinobacteria bacterium Ga0077541 | reverse complement strand
GGCGCCGAGCGCCGCGCGCTCCAGGGCCACCCCCATGCGCAGCGTGGAGGCCGGCGACCCGAAGGTGCCCGACGGCCATCCGAAGCGCAGGCGAACGGCCGCCGAGGCCGGGGCGGCGGCCGTGATCGCCGCGCGATGCGCGCGCTCGTCTGCCGCCAGCGCGCGGAGATGCCGGCGCTCGGCGGGCCCCAAGCCGGGCACGCGGGCCGCCCGGGAGCAGTAAGTCGTGCCGAGCAGCGTGGCCCCGATGAGCACGCGGGCGACCGCGTCGTCGTCGAACGGGACCTGCGGGACCGGCACGAGCGACCGCGGCCCGTCGTCGCCGCGCCCGGCGGCGACGATCAGGGGCGTCGCCGCGCACGCCAGGAACGCCCGGCGCGAGCAGAGACTCACGGGTCGGCCACTGGTGCGCCGACGGCGGCGAGCGCGGCCCGGGCCCCCTCTGGTGACGCCCCCCGGGCGATCCCGGGCGAGGTCACGAGCCGTCCGGCGGCGAGCCGCCGGACGGCCGACAGGTGCTGCGCCTCGTTCGACGCGATGGCCGAGGCGACGGTCTGCAGCTCGGGGCTCGACAGGTCCGCGACCGCACCGAGCCAGGCCGCGAGCAGGGCCGACTCGACCTCTGCGGCCCGCATGAGGGCGGCGGGCAGGCTCGTCGCGACGCCGGGCGCCAGCCGCACCGCAGCGCCGCTCAGCCCGGGCGCCGCCTCCGAGAGCACGCGCAGGTGCTCCCGTTCGTTGGAGACCGCCCCCGCGATCCAGAGGCCGACGGGCGCGGGCAGGCCGGGCAGCGCCGCGGCGCGCTCGTAGAGCGCGATCGACAGCCGCTCCCCGGCGGCCAGCATCGCGAGCGTACTGCGGTCCCCCACCGGCGCGGCCCGCGCGACTCCGGCCTCCGCCAGCAGGACCCCGCCCGACGACAGCGCCGCCGCGAGGCGCCCGGCCCCCGCCAGAAGCTGCGCGCGGGTCTGCCGCGAGCCGCCCGCGAGGGAATCCTCGTCACTCGTCACGGCTCCTATACGGAACCCTGCCGAGCGGGGATCACCCCACCTGGAAGGCGGCCTCCACCAGGATCGGGCCCTTGGGGGTGGTGCGGCTGGTGCGCGGCTGCGCGGTCACGGCGAGGGCGTCGGCGCCGGCGAGCCCGGTCGCGACGGTGCGCGCCTCGGCGGGACCGGTCTGCTCGAAGAGCCCGGCCGAGGTCGCCTGGCCGTCGCGGATCACCCAGAGCTGGTAGGCGTCGCCCTCCTCGAGCTGCGGCAGGCGGCTGAGGGAGACGACCGCCGTGTCCTCGTCGGGCACGTAGAGCACCCGGCCGGTGACGCCGGGCGCGTC
>LNEQ01000303.1 GCA_001464995.1 Actinobacteria bacterium Ga0077541 | reverse complement strand
TGGAGGGCGATGTTCCAGCCGAGCAGCAGCGCCGCGACCGACGCGATCGCGGCCACCGCCGGCCACGGCCGCAACAGCCCCGCGAACCACGAGCGGCGACGCGGTGCGGGCCGCGAGCGAGTCGCAGCAGGATCCGCACCGACACCGGCGGCGATCGCGCGCGCCGGCGCCTCGGCGCGCACCGTCGCCATCAGCGAGGCCTTCAGGTCGGGCGGGGGATCCATCTGGGGGACGGCCACGCCCAGTACGTCGGCACCGGCGCGCAGGGATCCGAGCTCCTCGCGGCAGACGGCGCACTCGGCGGCGTGGGCCTCGACCCGGGCGACCTCGTGCGGCTCGGCGGCGCCGAGCGCCACCGGCGCGATCAGGTCGCGCAGCGCGTCGTGCTCGCGGGTCACGTGCCCACCTCCGCGGCACCGAGGCCGCGGCGCAGCCGCTCGAGGCCGAGGCGCATCCGGCTCTTCACCGTGCCGAGGGGCAGCTTCAGCATCTCGGAGATCTCGTGGTGGGTGAAGCCGCCGTAGTAGGCGAGCTTGAGGACCTCGTGCTGCTCGGACGGCAGGCTGCCGAGCTCCTCCCGGATCGATCCCGCCAGCGCGCTGTCGATCCCGAGCGTGGCGGCGTCGGGGGCGTCGGGGCGGCGCAGCTCCACCTGCTCGAGGGCGTCCTGACGCCGCGACATCGCGCCGAGTGTGCGGAGGCGGTCCACACCCCGATTGTGGAGTATCGACAGCATCCAGGTGCGGACGCTCCCCCGCGAGGACGCGTAGCTGGACGCGCCCCGCCAGACGGCGAGGAACGCGTCCTGCACGAGATCCTCGGCCGACTGGCGGTCGCCCAGCAGGCGGAACGCCAGCGAGTAGGCGACGCGGGAGTGCCGGTCGTAGATCACCTCGAACGCCCCGGCGTCGCCCCGCTCCACGAGGGTGAGGAGGTCCTCGTCGGCGAGCCGGTCGAGCTCGGGCGGGTGGCGGTCGGCGCTCATTCCACCCCATGCTACGGCCGGGGTCCGCGACTGGATCACCCCCGGGGCATCGCCCTCAGAGGCGCCAGTCGCGGCCCGCGATCGCCGCCGCCACGTCCTCCTCGCTGACCGTCCGCCGGTAGCGCCGTGCGCCGCCCATCGGCGCCACGCCGAGGTGGCGGTCGATCATGGCCGCCGGCATCCCCTCCTCGGCCAGCTCCGCCGCGTTCGCGTAGCGCAGCGCGAGCGGATGCACCCGCTTGCCGATCTCGGCGCGCCGTGCGAGCCGCGGCAGCAGCTCGCGGACGTACGCGGCCTTCAGCGACTCGCCGGCGAGGGTGCAGAAGAGCGCCTGGCCGGGGCCGATGCCGCGCTCCGCGCGGCGGCCGAGCCAGACGCGCACCATGTCGCGCGTGGTGGCGTCGATGCCGGTGAGGCGGGGCTGACCGCCCTTGCGGGGCGGCACGCGCACCGTCCCGGCCTCGAGGTCGACGTCACCGGGCAGCAGGGCGAGGGCCTCGCCCGGCCGCAGGCCCGAGCGGTACATCATCGCCACCAGGGCGCGGTTGCGCAGGCCCGTCGGGGCGCGGGAGGACGATGCCGCGACGAGCGCGGCGGCCTCCTCGGGGGTGAGCAGCTCGTTGCTCAACGGCGCCTCATCGTCCATGGCCACGACCGGCGACGGGAGCGGCGGGCGCACCCTTTCCTCGAGCTCCATCCACTTCTCCTCCGTCGGTGTCTCGGCGGCTGCCGTTTTTACAGTTTTTGGTAGGTTGGCAGTTGTAGCGGAGGGACGCCTTCCGTGTCAATCGCTGGTTTTGATGATTTGTGCGACCGGGGCTCGACCGGGCACGCTCGCGCGGATAGCCTGCGGAGGTCTCGGGTGGGTGGTCGTCCGCGAGGGCGTTCGAGGGAAGCCGGTGCAAGTCCGGCGCGGTCCCGCCACTGTCACCGGGAGCGGCGTCACTGGGCGAGAAGCCGGTCACTGGGGGCGACCCTGGGAAGACGTGACGTCGCTGCGAACGGAAGCCAGGAAACCTGCCTCCGCCCGAGCACCGACAACGCTTTCGAGGAATTGAGCAGTTGGTGCGAGGACGCCCCAGACCTCTGCCCGTGCTCGCGGCATTCGCCGTGGCGCTCCTGGCCCTGCTCGCCATCGGGTGCGAGCACCGCACGCAGGAGGCCCCCGCGGCATCCGAGGCCGGGGCGTCGCTGGTGGCCACGGCCGGCTACGGCGAGCGGGAGCTGCTGAGCACGCGCGTTGCGCCCGGGCAGTCGGTGATGCGCGCGCTGCGCGGGGCGACCGACGTGCGGACGGCCTTCGCCGGAGGGTTCGTGTCGGAGATGCTCGGCGTCGCGAGCGACCCGTCGGGCCCCGCCGACTGGTTCTTCTACGTCGACGGCATCGGCTCGTCGGTGGGCGCCAAGGACGTGCGCGTGGGCGACGGCGACGCTGTCTGGTGGGACCATCGCGACTGGGGCGACCTGCCCGAGGCCCCGGCGGTGGTGGGCTCCTGGCCCGCGCCGCTCGCCCGGCCCGGCGGCGACGGGCCGCAGGTCGCCGCCGACGCCCCGCTGCGTGATGTGCTGGCGGAGGCCGGCGCGCGGATCACCGGCGACGCGTCGCCGTGGCGCGCACGGGTGGGCGCGAGCGACGAGCTGGCACGGCGCGATCCGGCCTGGGCCCGCGCCCTGCGGGATCCCGACCGGGCCGGGCTGACCGTGGCCATCGAGGACGGCGCGGTCACCGCGGTGCCGCCGGGCGGCGGCGCCCGCGAGCCCGTCCCGGGGGCCCGGGCGCTCGTCGCGGCCGTGCCGACGGGCGACGTTCCGGAGGAGGGCGTCCTGGTGGTCGTCGCCGGCCTCGACGCCTCTGCCGCCGACGCGGCGGCGCAGGCCGTCGCGGCCGATCCCGGCATCCTCCGCGGGCGCTACGCCGTCGCCTTCGACGGCGCGGGCGTCGCGCTGCGCGCGGGCGGCCGGTCGACCCCGTGAGGCGGGCGCCGGGACCTCTCGCCGCGCTGGCGGCCGCCGCGATCGTGATCGCCTTCAGCACCGGCCACCCGCTGGTGCTCGGCGCGCTCGCACTGGGTGCCCTGCTCCTGTTCGGGGCGGCACCCGGGCGCCCCAGCCGCCTCTTCCTGCTGGGCGGCGCGATCAGCGGCCTCAGCATCGCCGTGATCAACCCGTTCGTGTCCGCCGAGGGCGACCTGATCCTGTGGAGCGGCCCGGAGGTCGCCCTGATCGACCTGGAGGTCACCCTCGAGGAGGTGCTGGCCGGCGTCGCGGTGGGCGTGCGGCTGTTCGCGGTCGCCGTGCTCGTGGGCGCGGTGCTCGCCCACATCGACGCCGACCGGCTGCAGGCGCAGGTGGCGCGGGTGGCGCCGCGCTCGGCGCTCACCTGCGCGCTCGCGGCCCGCCTGATGCCGACGCTCGAGCGCGACGCGCGGGCGATCGTCGAGACGGCCCGCCTGCGGGGCGTCGCGCTGGCCGACGGCCGCTGGCCGGGCCGGCTCCGCCGCGCCGCTCCGCTCGCGCTGCCCCTGCTGGGGTCGAGCCTCGAGCGCGGCCTCGACGTGGCCGAGGCGATGACGGCGCGCGGCTACGGCTCGGGCCCGCGCACCCGGGTCGTGGAGCCCCGCCACACGGCCGCCGAGCGGGCGGTGCTGAGCCGTGCTCGCGGTGGCCACCATCTCGCTCGGCCTGGCGGCCTACTCCTACTACCCGACCCTCGACGCGGTCACCGACCCGGCGGCCGTGGCCGTCGCGGCGGGCACCCTGGCGGCGCTGGCCGGCGCGGCGCTGGTGCTGCGCCGGTGATCGCCGCCACCGCGCGCGACCTGCGCTTCACGCACGGCGGCGCCGCCTCTCCGGCGCTCGACGGCATCGACCTCGACGTCATGGCGGGCGAGGTCCTGGTGCTGGAGGGGCCCTCGGGAGAGGGCAAGACCACCCTGCTGCGCGCGCTCTGCGGCCTGGTGCCCCACTTCCACGGGGGTCGCTTCTCGGGCCGGGTCGAGATCGGCGGCCACGACACCCTCACCACCGATCCCGCACGCATCTGCCGGCTCGCGGGCCTCGTCTTCCAGGATCCGGAGGGCCAGGCGGTGCTCGGCTCGGTCGCCCGCGACGTCGCCTTCGGCCTGGAGTGCGCAGGAGTCCCCGCCGGCCTCATCCCCGGAAGGGTGCAGGAGGCGCTCGCCGCCGCCGGCGCCGGCCACCTGCACGACCGCGCCATCGGCACGCTCTCGGGAGGCGAGCGCCAGCGGGTGGCGATCGCGGGCGTGCTGGCGCCCGGGCCGCGCGTGCTGCTTCTCGACGAGCCCACCTCCCAGCTCGACGACCGGGCCGCGGCCGAGCTGATGGCGACGCTTCGCGCCCTGGCCGACGGGGGCACCGCCGTGGTGATCACCGAGCACCGCTCCGACCGCGTCCGCGCGACGGCCGACCAGGTGCTCACCGTGCGCGGCGGACGGCTCGGAGGCGCCGAGGACCCGGCCGAACCGGAGGCGCCGTCGCCGGCGGGCCCGGCGGGACCGGTGCGCGCACGGCTGGAGGACGTCACGGCCGGCCACCCCGGCCGCGCGGTGGTGCGGCACGCCCGGCTCGCGCTGCGGGCGGGTGAGGTGACCACGCTCCGCGGCCCGAACGGCAGCGGCAAGAGCACGCTGCTGCGCGTGCTGGCCGGGCTGCACCCGGCGGCCGCCGGGCGGGTGCTGCTGGAGGGCGAGGACGTCACGGAGGTCCCGGCCGAGCGGCGCTTCCCCGCCCTCGGCTTCGTGGGCCAGG
>LNEQ01000302.1 GCA_001464995.1 Actinobacteria bacterium Ga0077541 | reverse complement strand
GTCGCGCCCGAGCAGGTCGAGTCCGAGCGGTTCGACCTCATATGAGGCGGGGGACCGGATGAGGAACCGCTATGCGGATCTGGTCGCCCTCGGGATGGCCGTCGTGCTGGTGACCGCGGCGCTGCTCTTCGCCGCGGCGGCCCGTGGCGCGCTCGGCCCGGAGTCGCCGCGGGCCGGGGCGACCGGTGCCCCTCGGGCGGGGGTCGTGGGCGTCCCCGGGGGTACCCTCTCGGTCGTGCCCCCTTCGCGATCAGCCGTGCCGACGACGCGCACGCCTCCGCGCCGGTCGCCCGGCGCGTGAGCGACGCAGCGGCGATCCGGGCCGAGGGGGAGGCCGTGCCCGATCCGATCGTCGGCTTCTTCGATCGCGGCGCCCGCGCCTACGACCTCCAGCTCGTCCTCGAGCGCTCCGCCCTGCGCCGTGCCGCCTCGCTGGCCGGTCCGCTCGACGGTGACGTCGTCGACCTGGCCGCCGGGACCGGTGCCCTGTCGTCGGCGCTCGTCCGTCGCGCTCCCCGGCCGAGGAGCCTGACCCTGGTCGATGGCTCTCCGCGGATGCTGGAGAGGGCACGTGCCCGCCTGCGCACCCTCGCGCCGGGAGCCCGGTTCATCGTCGCCGACGTCCGGGCGGTCCCCCTGCCGGACGGATGCGCCGACGTCGTGACGATGGGCTACCTGCTCCACCTGCTCGACCCCGCGTCGCGGACCGGGGCTCTGGCCGAGGCCCACAGGCTGCTCCGCCCCGGCGGGCGCCTGGTGGTGGTGGTCCACGGCTCGCCGAGGGGGCGCGCGGGGGCGGCGTACCGCGCCGCGTGGCGGCTGGTGCGGCGCGTGACGCCGCGCGTCGTCGTCGGCCACGGGCCCATCGCCGACGCCGCCCGGCTCGTCGGCGCGGGGGGGTTCGACGTGCGGGTCTCCCGGCGCCTTCCGGGCGTCTACTGGAGCGAGGTCGTGGCCGCCGACCGCCGTCCCGGCCCGGCGAGGGCGGGCGCGGATCTCCTCTGATGCGTGTCGTGCAGCACCTGCGTCGGCCGCCGACCGGCGAGAGGCGGGACGCTGCAGGGTGATGCTCCGGATGCCCGACGGGGAACGCCGCGGACGCCCGTCCGCCCCCGGCGCGTAGGGTCCGCCGCCGGGAGGCGTGCGCGTGAGCGATGAGGCGTGGGACGTGCTGGTGGTCGGCGGCGGTGTCGCCGGGATGACGGCCGCGCGGGCCGCGGCCGCCGGAGGCGCCCGGACCGTCCTGATCGAGCGGGCGCCCGCCCTCGGCGGGGAGTGCACCTACGCCGGCTGCGTGCCCAGCAAGGTGCTCATCGAGGCGGCCAACCTCTACCGGTCGGTGCGCCACGGCGCCGCGTGGGGCATCCGCGCCGACGGCCTGCGCCTCGACTTCGCCGCGCTGATGGCCCGCATGGACGCGGTGATCGCCGACATCGCCCGCGACGAGCGCGACGCCGTATTCGAGGAGGCCGGCATCGCGGTGCGCCACGGCACGCTGCGCTTCACGGGGCCGGGCACCGCCGATGTCGACGGCGTCGTCCACCGCTTCGAGCGCGCGGTGATCGCGACCGGGAGCGACCCCGCCGTGCCGCAGGGGATCGGCCTCGAGGGCGTCCCGCACCTCACCAACGAGACCGTCTTCTCGCTCGGCGC
>LNEQ01000301.1 GCA_001464995.1 Actinobacteria bacterium Ga0077541 | reverse complement strand
CGCATGCACGGGCCGGCGCCGCTCACCGGCCGCGCCTCGCGCGGCATCGCCAAGCGGCTCGAGCGGCACGGGGCGACGCTGATCGCCCCGCCGGAGAGCTTCTTCGTGGAGCGCGACAACCACCTGTCCGAGGGAGAGGCGGACCGGGCCGAGGCCTGGGGCGCGTCGCTGGTGAGCACTCCGGCGAACGCCTGACGCGCACCCCGTGAGCGGCTGCCCCCCGGCGGGGCCGCCGCTCACGGGGGGGGGTTCAGCGGCGCTTCTCGCGCAGGGCCCGGCGGATGAGCCGCGACCCCCGTCGGCCGTGGGCCCGCCACTCGCGCTCGTCGGCGCGCAGCGCCAAGGCAGCGGTCTCGCGCTGCAGGTCCCGGTGACTGGCGAGGCGCGCGGCATCGAGGAGCCCCTCCTCCACAGCCCTTTCGACGGCGCAGCCGGGCTCACCGTCGTGCTCGGCGGCGAGGGCGGTGATGTCGGAGAAGGTCGCCGCGACGCCCTCCTCCGAGGTCCACAGCCCGAGCTCTCGCACCCCGGGCGTGTCGATCAGGCACCCGCCGCCGGGGAGCACCACCAGGTGACGGGCCGTGGTGGTGTGCCGTCCCTTGGCGTCGCCGGTGCGCACTCCTCCGATGGCGAGCGCCTCGGTGCCCACGAGGGCGTTGACCAGCGACGACTTGCCCGCTCCCGACTCTCCGATCAGGACGAGGGTGCGGTCGGGCGCCGCCAGGGCGGCCACCGGGCCGAGCCCGTCGCCGGTGCGCACGCTCACCACATGGGCGTGCACCCCGAGCGCCGCCTCCAGGGCGAGCCCGCGCGCGGCGGCCTGATCGTCGAGATCGGCCTTGGTGAGCACCACGACGGGCGTGGCTCCCGCGTCCCAGGCGAGTGCGAGGGCCCGGTGCAGGCGCCGCTCGCGCAGCGGCCGGTCGAGTCCCTGCACGATCGCCACCACATCGACGTTCGCGGCGATCGCCTGGGCGGCGTCGGCCCGGCCCGCCGCGCGGCGCTCGAGCAGCGTGCGGCGCGCGAGCACAGCCACCGGACGCCCGCCGGCGATCGCGACCCAGTCGCCCGTGATCAGGCCGGCGCCCTCCACGTGGAACGACCCGGAGGGGCCGATGACGAGCGCGCCGCCGCGGTCGGCGCGGCCCACCCGCGCGGGCACGAGGCCCGCACCGAGCGCGTCGAACTCCACCTGGCGGCTGGTGTTCCATCCGAGCGGCGCGAGCGCCGCGGTGTTCTCATGCACGTCGAGGACTCCCTCGTGGAGGGCGCCCGCGCGGCTGAGGGTCCCGGCTAGCGGGAGAGCGGCGAGAGGGCGCCCATGATCGACACGGACTGCCGGGGCGGCTGTGCCACCCGCTCGGTCATGACGATGTCCATGGTGCGAGGCCCTCCTTCGTGGCGCATGTGCGCGACATGCGGAAGGCTACGACCCGCCGCCGATAGCGTCAAACAGGGCATGAGCCCCGGCCGACGACAGGAGGACGACGTGGGACCCACGCGGATCGTGATGATCGCCCTGGCCCTCTGCGCCGTCGCGCTCGGGGCGCCGGGGTGCGGCGAGGACGCCGGGGACGCGGTGCAGAGCGTGCGCTCGGAGGTGTCGGGCGCCGTCGCCCGTGCGCGCACCTCGGTGCGCGATGACATCGACCGCGCCCAGGAGCGGGTCGACGACCTGGTGCGGGACGCGCAGGACCGTGGGGTCCCGACCGCCCGGATCCGCCAGCAGGCCGACCGCGC
>LNEQ01000300.1 GCA_001464995.1 Actinobacteria bacterium Ga0077541 | reverse complement strand
CGCAGCGCCCCCGGCGCGCTCTCCTGACCCACGAGAAAGGCCCGCTTGCGCGGGCCTTTCAGGCGTGCCTATTGACAGGAGGTCACTCCATATCAGGTCAGGGGATGACCGTCGGGCCGGTCACCGTGAAGCCGGGCGGCAGTGCCCCGGCGAGGTCGGGGCCCTCCAGGGCCGCGCGGGGGTCGATCTCCACATCCACGGGCTCGCCGTCGGCGCCCCGCGGCACGGATACCCCCGCCGCCTCGAGCCATCGGGCGTGGAGGCGGTTGAGGTCCCGCCGGGCGGTGGCCGGGGAGTCGGACCCCTCGGCGTTCTTGATCGGCGAGAACTCGTCCTCACGGGCGGCCTCGACCGTCACGGTGCGCTCGGCCGAGGGCAGCGCGTCGAAGAGGAAGGTCTCGAACTTCACGGCGTTCGGGGCGTCGGGCTCCACCCTTCGGCCCTCCGCGTCGAGATACGGCACCTTCTTGAGGGCGTGGTGGTAGGGCAGGCGCAGACCGCCCTCGGTGAGGCGCCGCGCGAACTCGACCTCGATGCAGTGGACGGCGATCGACCCCGCCCAGTAGACGAGCTCCCCGCCCGCGTCCACCTGCCGTGCGAGCTCGTCGGGCAGGTCGCTGTACTCCACGACCCCGGTGCGCCCATCCACGCGCGCGATGACGCCCATCTTCTCCTCGGCCGCGATCTTGCGCACGACGACCGAGGCCATGTCCGCCCCGGCGAGGACGTGGTGGCCGAGGAGGGGTTGTCGACCTGGAAGGTGAAGATCGTGCGGATGCCCTCGCGCGACATCTCGTCGAGCGCGCCGGAGGCGGCGAGCGCCGAGAGCAGGCCGCCGTGTCCGTCGGGCGACAGCGCCAGGTGGTCGGGCGCATCGCGCAGGATCTCGCCGCTCCCGGCGTCGACGGCCGGGAGGGTGCCCTGCACCACGAGCCGCACCGACTCGGGAGCGAGGCCGTAGTGGTCGTTCTCCTCGAAGGCCGCGCGCGTGGGGCCGTCGTTGGCCGGAGAGGTGAGGACGTACCAGGGCAGGCCGCCGCCGTAGCGCGCGCGCAGCGCCGCGATCTTCGCGGCGTGGTGCGCGAAGAGCGTCCGGCCCGTGAGGGGGGCGAACGGGAACAGGCCCTTCGGGCCGTCGAAGCCGAGGCGGGTGCCCTGGCCGCCCGCCAGCAGCACGGCGGCGACGCCGCCCTCGCGCAGCAGGGACTCCCCGGCGTCGCGCGCGCGGCGGTCGCGCTCCTCGTCCTCCGGACCGCGCGGCAGGGCGATCACGCTCGCAGGGTCGGGAGGGGCGATCTCCCCCGCGACGCCGTGGTCGTCGTCGCCCACCAGGCCGTCCACCAGGCGGCGGATCAGTCCGAGGTCGAGCGCCTCGACCTCGGCCCTCAGCCGCTCGCGCGCTCCGCCCTCCAGGTCGTCGAGCGCGCGGGCCAGGTGACCCTGCCCCGCGGCCTCGAGCCGGTCCCGCAGCCCGGTGTCGCCGCCGAGCGCCACCTTCGTGACGCCCTCCGCGCGGTCGGCCATCAGCCGGTAGCCGTCGGCCGCCTCGTCGAGTGTGATCGTGTGCGAGAGCATCGGCGCCGGGTCGAGCGCTCCCGACTCGACCAGGCCGAGCAGCTCGGGGAAGTAGCGCTTGCCCGGCACCAGCCCGCCGGTGACCGAGATGTTGCGCAGGAACTGGTCGAACCAGTTGACCGAGGGCGTCTTCCCCATGAAGTGATCCATACCCAGACAGGCGATGGTCCCACCCGGCCTCACGCAGGCGTGGGCGCTCGCCATCGAGCCCGGGCCGGAGATCGAGTCGATCACCACGTGCGCGCCCTCGCCGCCGGTGTGCTCCATCACGGCCTCCTTGATCTCGTCGTCGTCGCGCGAGGAGATCGTCAGCGTCGCGCCGAGGGCCGTCGCCGTCGCGAGCCGGTCGGCGTGGTGGCCGAGGCAGATGATCCGCACGGCGCCCTTCGCGCGGGCGCCGTGCACGCCGGCGAGCCCGACGGCCCCGTCGCCGATCACGACCACCGACTGCCCGGGCGCGGCGCCCGCCGACGTCAGGCCGTGCCAGCCGGTCGACATCACGTCCACCAGCGGCAGCAGGCTCATCTCCCGGTCGGCGCCCGAGAGGGCCTCCGGCATCGGGTGCAGCGTGGAGCCGGCGAGGGGGACCCGGACGAGCTCGGACTGGCCGCCCTGCACGGCGCCCCCGTGGGCCCAGACGCGGGGCGCCCAGCCGAAGAGCGACCACTTCACGCACGACGACGCCAGGCCCTCGCGACACCAGGTGCACTCCCCGCACGCCACCGAGCACGACGACATCACGCGGTCGCCCACGGCGATGCCGGCGACCTCCGGGCCGACCGCCTCGACGGTGCCGATGAACTCGTGGCCGAGACGCGATCCGGGGGCGAAGCCGAACGCCTCGCCCGCGTTGTAGATGTGCAGGTCCGATCCGCAGATCCCCGCCAGGGTCACCCGGACGATCGCATCGCCCGGCTGCTCGATCGTCGGATCGGGCACGTCCTCCACCCGGACGTCGTGCGTTCCCTGGAAGGTGAGTCCCCTCATGACGGTCTCCGCGGTCGGTTGCCCTGCGCCGCAGGATACGCCGCGGCCCCCCGCCGATGCGGCTGCCGTTACGATCGGGCCCGATGGAGCCCGCCCCCCACTCGAAGCTCGCCGCGCGCTTCCGCGAGGATGGATCGCTCGCGCGCGTCACGGTCGCCGTCACCACCGAGCTCCGCGAGGGGATGCGCTGCTCGACGACCGCCCGCGGGCACGAGGTGGCCGCCGACGAGCCGCGCTCGTTCGGGGGAGGCGACACCGCCCAGAGCCCGGTTGAGCTGCTGCTCACCAGTCTCGCCACCTGCCAGGCCGTCACGTACCGCCTCTGGGCCGCCGAGCTCGGGGTCGCGGTCGAGCGCATCGGCGTGGAGGTGGAGGGCGACCTCGACCTGCGCGGCTTCCTCGGCATCGCCGACGTGCCGGCCGGCTATGCGGCGGTGCGGATGGTGGTGACCCTCGAGGGCCCCGAGACCGGCGACCGCTACCGCGAGCTGGCCGACGCGGTCGACCGGCACTGCCCGGTCTACGACGTGCTGGCCCGACCGGTCGCGGTCGAGCGGGAGCTGCGGATCACCTGACGAGCGGTCAGCGCGCGGCGGACGGCATGCCCGTCCGCCCCGCCAGCCAGGCCGCCGCCCGATCGGGGTCCATCGGCCGGGCCATCAGGAAGCCCTGGACCTTGTCGCAGCCGAGGTCGCCAAGCTGCTCGAGGGTCTCGAGATCCTCGACGCCCTCGGCCACGACGCTCAGCCCGAACGCGTGCGCCGCCTGGACGATCAGCGTGACGAGGCCGCGGCGCCGGGCGTCGCCCGAACCCACGAAGCTGCGGTCGATCTTGAGCGTGTCCACCGGCAGCCCCGAGAGCTGACCGATCGACGTGAAGCCGGTGCCGAAGTCGTCGAGGGCGATCGACACGCCCAGCCCGCGCAGGGCGGCCAGGTTCTCGTCGGCTGCTCCCGCCTCGAGGAGCGTCGTCTCGGTGATCTCGAGCTCGAGGCGCGCCGCGGAGACGCCCGACCCGGCGAGCGCCGCGACGACGTCGTCCACGATGGTGGCCGAGGCCGCGTGGCGCCCGGAGACGTTGACCGCGACGCGCAGCCCCTCCTCGGGGTCGAGGCCCTCCGCCGACCAGCGGGCGAGCTGGCGGCAGGCCTCGAGGATCGCCCACCGGCCGAGCTCGCAGATCAGGGGTGACGTCTCGGCGAACGGGATGAACTCGTCGGGCGGCACCATCCCGTGCCCGGGCCGGTTCCAGCGCATCAGCGCCTCGAAGCCCACCACCGCGCCCGAGCCGAGGGCGATAGGACGAACTCGCCCGCGGCGAGCCCGGCGGCGATGGCGGCCTCCCGACGCGCGCGCCCCGCGAGGACCTCCTCGTACACGACCACCCGGTCCTTGCCGGCGGCCTTCGCCGCGTGGAGGGCCTCGTCGGCGCGCGCCAGCAGCTCCCGCGGCATCGCGGCCGTGTCGGCGGGGACCTGCGTCGCGGTCCCCACCGAGACCGTCAGGGGCCGGCCGCGGGCCTGTCTCACGACGACCGAGCGGACCGCCTCGGCGAGGCGGCCGGCCACCTCGCCCGCCCCCTCGTGGTCGGCGTCAGGGAGCACCACGGCGAACTCCTCGCCGCCGAAGCGCGCCAGCAGGTCGCCCTCGCGATGGAGGGCGGCGCCGAGCGCCCGCGCCACCGCACAGAGGGCCTCGTCGCCCACCAGGTGGCCGAGAGCGTCGTTGAAGCCCTTGAAGTCGTCGATGTCGATCATCACCACCGACAGCGGCGAGCCGGCGCGGGCGCTGCGGCGCCACTCGCCCCGCAGCGCCT
>LNEQ01000299.1 GCA_001464995.1 Actinobacteria bacterium Ga0077541 | reverse complement strand
CGATCAGCAGGCGCGTCCCGACGGCGACCGGCGGGCCCTCGACGACCTCGAGGCTCTCGACGAGGGCGCGCGCCCGGAGCCCGCCGCGGCCGTCGGGAACGGTGGGCGTGTCGAGCACCACCGTCCCGCGCACGGCGGCGGGCAGATCTAGGTCGGGCGGCTCGGTCGCCGCCAGCCGCGCCCCTCCCCACGCCCCGCCGGCGAGCAGCGCCGCAACGCACAGCAGCACCAGCGACGGCCCCGGCAGGCGAAGCGCCGCGCAGGCACCGGCCCCGATCGCGACCACCAGACACGCGAGCGCGACGCCTCCGGGCGGACGCGCGGAGGTGGCCGACACGAGCCCCGCGCAGAAGAGGCCGAGCACCAGGTGCGGGACGAAACGCAGCCGGCCCGCATCCCCCACCCCCCGACGACGTCCCCGGCCCATACGGCGACCGTAGGCACGCAGGGCGCGCACGGGTGTCACGCACCGAGCCGATCCCGTCGCGCGGCACGGACCTCGCCGGTCCCACCTCCTGGCACCACCACGCCCCGCCGCGGCGCGACCCGGCGCGGAAACCGGGCCGTTTCCAGGCGCTTCGGGGGGACGGTCCAATTGGACGCCGCGTCGTCGTCCAATTGGACCATCGCGAGCGCGGAGCGTCAGCGGGCCGGCCGGCCGGCGTTCGGGCTCATGCGTCCCGGAGCGCCGCGCGTCCCCACCCGTCCGCCGGAAACCCACGCTCAGCAGGCACTTCGGGGCGATGGTCCAATTGGACGATGCGTCGTCGTCCAATTGGACCATCCACCACGCGCCGGAGGCGGAGTGGGCCCGGTGGGCCCGGACGGGGCGAGCGCAGTGCGGCGGCCGCGAGGTGCGCGGCCGCCGCGATCGGTCGTCAGGCGATCAGGGGTTGCAGCCCCGGATGACGTTCGCGCCCGGGCCGCCGTCGCACTCGACCTCGGCGCCGGGGCCGCCGTCGATGCGGTCGTTGTCGCCCTCGCCGCGGATGCGGTCGTCGCCCGGTCCGCCGAGCATGGTGTCCCTGCCGTCGGCGCCGTACATCTGGTCGTTGCCGGCCTCTCCACGCATCTCGTCGTCGCCCTCCTGCCCGAACATGAAGTCGAGGCCGAACCCGCCGCGCATCACGTCGTCGCCGGCGCCCCCGTACATCCGATCGCTGCCGGCGCCGCCCAACAGGATGTCGTCGCCGAAGTCCGCGGTGGTGCCACCGCCCCCGTAGACCCGGTCGTCCCCGTCGCCTCCAACGACGAGGTCGTCGTCCTGATCGCCGTACAGCTCGTCGGAGCCACCCTGGCCGTCGATCCGGTCGTCGTCGTCACCGCCGTGGATCACGTCCGCTCCGGCGCCGCCGAGGAGGATGTCCCGTCCCGGGCCTCCGAAGATGCGATCGTCCTGGTTGCCGGCGATGACCACGTCGTCCCCCGGTCCGGCGCAGATCAGATCGTCGCCACCGAGGCCGAAGATGACGTCGTTCCCACCGTTGGCCTGGATGACGTCCGGCCCCGGGGTCCCGGTGATCGTCTCCCCGATGTCGCTGCCCACGATCGTGGCGGGCACGCCGTTGCAGAACCGCAGCACCTCCACCTCGGCGGAGGTCGCGGTGAGCGCGCCGGCGGTCGTGAGGGCGGCCGCGGCGACCAGGGCGGCGGCCTGCACGCGGCCACGGGTGGTGAGTACGGGACGGCGCATCGGGAGGTTCCTTTCGTGGGGCGACCGGCTCATCGCACGCCGCACGGGCGGCGGCGGACGCCGTCGAGGCTACGACGGCCGGCGGAGGCGCTGAATCGGTGAGATCACCCGTTTCTAAGCGTCGTGCGCGCGTGACGTGCGGCCCTCTGCGCCCATAGGCTCGACCGGGTCAACCGCGAACGAGGTCCCGCGATGCAGCTCGTCGGACGCGACACCGAGCTCGACCGCCTGCGCGCCGTCGTCAGGGGTGGGGGCGGCGGCCTGCTCGTCTCCGGGGCCCCGGGGATCGGCAAGAGCGCCCTCCTCGAGCAGGCGGTCACCGACCCGCCCGGGACGGTGCTGGCCGCCCGCGGCCGCGAGACGGAGACCCACCTCGCGTTCGCCGTCCTCGGCGCCGTGCTGGAGCCGCTGCGCGAGAGGATCGGCGAGCTGTACCCGGCGCGCGGCGGCGCCCTCGCCGCCGCGCTGGCCCTCGCGCCGCCCGCGCCCGGCGACCGGTTCGCCGTCTTCGCCGCGGCCACCGACCTGATCGCGCTCGCCGCCGCCGATGCACCGGTCGCGGTGGTGGTCGACGACCTGCACTGGGCCGACCCCGAGTCGGCCGAGTGCCTCGCCTTCCTCGCCCGGCGCTGCCCGCCGGGGGCGGCCGTGATCCTCGCCACCCGGCCCTCGGACGGCGACGCGCCGTGGCGCGATCTGCCCGCGCTCGTGCTCGAGCCGCTGCCGGAGGAGTCCGCCCGCGCGCTCCTGATGCGCAGCGCCCCCGACCTTCCCGACGCCGTGGCGACGCAGCTCCTGGGAGCCGCCGCCGGCAACGCGCTCGCGCTCACCGAGCTGCCGGGCATGCTCGCACCCGACGAGCGGGCGGGCCTGCGGCCCATCCCGCGCCCGCTGACGCCGGGCCCCGGGCTCGGCGAGGTCTTCGGGCGCCGGGTGGCGGCGCTTCCGGAGGAGTCGCGCCTGGGCCTGCTGGTGGCGGCCCTGGGCGGCCCCGACATGGGCGTCGTGACCCGTGCCTGCGAGGCTCTCGGCACGTCTGCGAGGGCCCTCGTTCCGGCCGAGGCCGCCGGGCTGGTCTCCCTCGCCGCCGGGCAGGTGACGTTCCGCCATCCCCTCGTGCGCGGCGCGGCGAACGACGGCGCGCCGGCCGAGGACCGCCGCCGCGTCCATGCCGCTCTCGGCGCCGTGGGGGGCCCGCAGGGCGCATGGCACCTGGCCGAAGCCGCCCTCGGCCCCGACGAGGCCGCAGCGGCGGCCCTGGAGACCACCGCGGCCGCCGCACAGGCGCGGGGAGGGCACGCCACGGCCGCCGACGCGCTGGAGCGGGCGGCCCGGCTCACCCCGGATCGCGAGACCGGCCTCCGGCGGCTGGCGGGCGCGGGCGCCGCGGCGTTCGCCGCGGGGCTGCCGATGCGCGCCGATGTCCTGCTGGGCGAGGCCGCCGGCGCGGACGACCCGCTGGTGCGCGCGACGGCGCAGCACATGGGCGGGCTCTCCGCCCTCTGGGGCGGCATGGCCACGGGGGTGGCGCAGCGCATCGCCCCGGCGGCGGAGGCGCTGGCGGGGCTCGGCGCCCCGCACGCGCCCCAGGTGCTGGCCGACGCCGCCACCGCGGCGCTCGCGGCCGGCGACTGCCGCATGGTGGTGGCGCTGGCCGAGCGCGGGTACGCGATGCTCGGCCCTGACGCCGACGCCCAGGCGCGGGCGCACCTGCTGGCGATCCTCGGGCTGGGGCTCGTGCTGCGCGGGGAGCGGCGACGTGCCCTGCCGCTGCTGGAGGAGGTCGATCGCCTGCTGCCCGGCGTCGAGCGCCTCAGCCCCGCGGGGCTCACCATCAGCTGGGCGATGAACTCGCGGCTGCCCACCGAGGAGTACGCCCGGGCCCGCGAGGAGACGCTGGAGTTGGCCGAGCGCGCGCGCCAGGTGGGCGCCCTCTCGGCCGTCCCGATGGTGCTGGCGTTCGCCGCCGACGCGGAGCGGCGCATGGGCGAGCGGGCCGCGTCGCGCGCGCACGCCGAGGAGGCATGGGCGCTGGCGCACGAGCTGCGCCAGTTCGGCCCGGCCAACCAGGCCGGGATCGTCCTCCTGCAGCTCGCCGCCGAGGAGGGCCGCGTCGACGAGGCCCGGGTCGGCATCGGGCAGCTGCTCACCTTCAGCGAGGCCGCGGGCGCAGGGAGCTCCCAGTTCTGGGGCTTGGCCATCCTGGGAAGCCTGGAGCTCGGTCTCGGCGACGCCGCGGCGGCGGTCGAGGCGCTCGCGCCGCTCCCCGCCCTGGCGGACCGGCTGGGGCTCATGGAGCCGACGATCTGCGCCCAGGACCCGGATCTGGTGGAGGCGCTCTGGCGCTGCGACCGCCACGTCGAGGCGCGCGCGGCGGCCCGGCGCCTGTGCGACCAGGCGGCCCGAAGCGGCGGCAGCCTGGCGCTCGCACTGGCCGCCCGGTGCCGCGGGCTGCTCGCCGGCCCCGGCCACGACGCCCACTTCGCGGAGGCCCTGGCCCACCACGAGCGGTCGCCCGATCCGTTCCATCGCGGCCGTACGCTGCTCGCCCACGGCCTGCGGCTGCGCCGCGACCGCCGGCGCGCCGAGGCCCGCGAGCGCCTGCGCGCAGCCCGGGACGTCTTCGCCCGGCTCGGGGCGGCCCCCTGGGAGGCGCAGGCGGCCGACGAGCTGCGCCTCGCGGGCGGGCGGCGCAGGACGGCGGCCGACCCCGACGCGCTCAGCACGCAGGAGCGCCGGGTGGCCGAACTGGTCGCCGGCGGCGCGACCAACCGCGAGGTGGCCGCCGCGCTGGTGGTGAGCCACCGCACCGTCGAGCACCACGTCGCGGCGATCTACCGCAAGCTCGGGGTGCACACGCGGGCCGAGCTCGCCCGCGTGGTAGCGGAGGGGCGCCTGGAGCTCATCGCGCCCTGATCGTGGGCTCCGGCCGGCGGCCGGCGGCCCGCTCAGACGATGGTGACGGGGGTCCCCACGGGCATCAGCCGGGCGAGCCGGCGCAGGTCGGGATTGCGCAGGCGGATGGAGGCGCGCGACACGGCGCCGGGCACCAGCTGCGGGCGGTTGGTGCCGTGGATCCCCAGGGCTCCCTCGACCGGCCAGTCGGTGAGGCCGGGCGCGCTGGCGCTCAGGCCGAACGCCAGGGGGCCGTAGAAGGCGCCGCGGTAGCGCCCGAGCCGCGAACGCACGTAGAAGCTGCCGGCCGGCGTGGGCGCGGCGGCGGTGCCGACCCCCGCGGGGGCCTGGAACACGACGCGCCCGCGACGGACGAGCGTGAACGTGCGGCGGGTGAGGTCGACGACCGCCTCGGTGGTGACGCCGCTCACGGTGCCGAGCGAGCCGCGCGCGACCCACCCGAGCCCGCCGGCGGAGCCCGGCAGGCGCACCTGCACCCAGCCCGCCTGCCCGGGCGCGGACCCCGTCTCGGTGACGACGACGATGTTGCGATCGCCCTCGGGCGTCCGGGCCGCGAGCCGCGCCAGCACGGGCGCGCCGGCGTCGGGTCGCGAACGGACGGCGGAGGCCCGCCGCACCGGCGCCCAGGTGGTGATCACTCCCTGGCTGACCGGCTCGCCGAGGCGCATCTCCCCGATCGCCGGTTCGGCGGGCTCGCTCTGGCGGAGGATGCCGTCGCCGCCGACCCCCGCGACGGCGACCCCAACGACGAGCATCACGAGCGCCGCCGCCCCGAGCGCCATCGGACGCACCCCCGCCCCGGCGCGGCGACGAGCGGGGGGCGTCGGTGGACGGCGCGCGGGCGGCGGCGCCATGCGGGCACTGCGGACGGCGGGCGGCGGCTCGGGCGCGGCGGGGGGAGCGGGCGGCGACGGCTCGTGCCGGGCCTCAGCCGCAGGCGCGGCGGTCGTGCGCAGCAGGCGCCACAGCGCCCAGGCGAGCAGCGCCAGGAGGCCGCACCGCAGCATCCCCCCGCATCGCCGTCGCCCCATCCGCACACCTCTCCCGTAGACCCCACGACGACCGCGGGTCGCGCGGCCGCCGGGCCGCCCGGAGACGGTCAGGGTGCCGCCGCCCGGAGTCCCGGCCGTCGCCATCAGCAGGATCGTTGTACGACGGCATGCGGGGGCCCGTCATCCCCCATACGACTAGTGCAGCGTTGCGAAACGCACGGCGCGGCGCGTGCTCCGTCCCGGAGGCCCTGCCCAGCGGCCGCACGGACACTCACCCAGGCCGCGGGGCGGCCGGGGCGTGCCCGCGCGCGATCAGCCCTCGGGGAGCGGCTCTCCGGCGCCCGGGTAGGGCATCCGCTTGGCCTTGGGGGA
Organism: Actinobacteria bacterium Ga0077541; assembly: GCA_001464995.1. Classification (GTDB taxonomy): domain Bacteria; phylum Actinomycetota; class Thermoleophilia; order Miltoncostaeales; family Miltoncostaeaceae; genus Miltoncostaea. Next base: position 552 of record LNEQ01000299.1, on the reverse strand, counting down.
CTCCTTGGCGGCCTCGCGCTCCAGCTCGGCGGCGGCGCGGGCGGCCTTGGCGTCGCGCTCGGCGAAGACGACGTCCTCGGGATCACCGGCCAGGAGGCCGAGGAACTCATCGCGCTCGATGGTCTCGCGCTTGAGCAGGATCTGGGAGAGCAGCTCCAGGGCCTCGCGGTGCTCGGTGAGGATGTCGCGGGCGCGCTGGTGGGCCTCCTCGATGATGCGCCGGATCTCGGAGTCGATCGTGCGCGCCAGATCATCGGAGTAGTCGGGCTCAGAGTGCATGTCGCGGCCGAGGAAGGGGGCGCCGTGGTTGTGGCCGAGCACCCGGGGCCCGAGCTTGTCGCTCATGCCGAAGCGCATGGTCATCTGCTTGGCGGTCGAGGTGACCTTCTCGAGGTCGTTGGCGGCGCCGGTGGTGATCTCGCTGAACACCAGCTCCTCGGCCGCGCGGCCGCCGAGGGTCATCGCCATCTGGTCCTCGAGCTGGGCGCGGGTGGTGAGGAACTTGTCCTCGGTCGGCATCGAGATGGTGTAGCCAAGGGCCTGGCCGCGCGA
>LNEQ01000298.1 GCA_001464995.1 Actinobacteria bacterium Ga0077541 | reverse complement strand
GGGCGCGCCCGCGTGGCCATGTGGGCGGTGCTCACCAGGCTGTGGGCGAGCGTGTCGAGATGCTTGTTGCGGATGGTCGGCAGGTGCACCAGGCGGGCGCCCGCGTGGGTCTCGCGGCGCTCGGTCATGTGGGGGCGGCAGTAGACCGTCACCTCGTGGCCACGGGCGGTGAAGCGCTCGGAGAGCTTCTCCACGGCCGTCTCGAAGCCGCTGTAGGCGGCGGGGATGCCGCGCGTGCCGAGCATGGCGATCCTCATCTGCCGGTCACCTCCCTCACGGCGGCCCAGGCCGCGGTCCCCATCGCCTCGGCAGAGTAGTGCGCCGCGCGCGCGGGACCGGCGACGTGCAGCCGTGCGGCCGTGGCCGGCTCCAGCGCCCGGCGGATCCCCTCCGCGATGCCGCGCGGCGAGGGCTCCACCAGGATCGCGGCGTCGCCGGCCACCTCGGGCAGCGCGCCGCGGTCGCTCGCGACGACCGGGCAGCCGCACGCCATCGCCTCCAGCATGGGCAGGCCGAAGCCCTCGTACAACGACGGGTAGGCCGTCAGGGCGGCGGCGCGGTAGAGGTCGGCCAGCTCGGCGTCCGACACGTGGCCCAGCCAGCGCCCGCCCGCCTCGGCGGCGATGCGCGCCCCATCGGGGCCGGGCTTGCCGACCAGGGCCAGCTGCAGGTCGGCGTCGCCCAGGCCGCGCACGGCGGCGCCGAGGGCGGCCAGGTTCTTGCGCGGGCCGAGGTCGCCCACCGCCAGGCAGTAGCGCCCGAGGCCGAAGCGGGCGGCCACCCGCTCGGCCGCTCCCTCGCCGGGCGTGAACACCGGGTCGGCGTAGGGGCTCACCACGCGCACCTTCGAGGCGGCGATGCCGAGCGCCTGGGCCACGTCGCCGGCGGCGGTCTGGGAGAGGGCGAGCACCCGGGCGGCACGGCGGGCCGAGCGCGGCACCAGCCCGCGCAGCACCATGCGGGCGCGGGTGCCGAGCCACTCGGGGTTCGACATGAAGGTGGCGTCGTGCACCGCCAGCAGGATCGGGCAGGGGTTCCATCCGGGCGACACGTAGCTGAACACGGCCACGTCGGCGGCGATGTCGGCCAGGGCCCGGGGGGCGGCGCGGGCGAGCCGCGGGACGTCGGCGGCGGGCACGCCGATGGTGCGCCCGAAGCGCGAGAGGGTGCGCGCGCCCTCCGGGTTCGCCACCAGGGCGGCCACCGCGTCGCCGTCGGCCGCCGTGGCCGCCATGGCGGCCAGCAGCGCCGCGGCGTACCGGCCGTTGCCGGCGTCTCCCGAGGCCGCCTGGCCCACCATGTGGCAGTCGATCGCGGTCAGGCTCACCCGGTCACCTCGCGGTAGGCGTCGAGGGTGGCGCGGGCGGTCCGCTCCCACGAGAACGCGGCCGCCCGGCGGCGTCCCTGATCCGCCCGGACCGCGCGGGCCACCGGGTCGGGGGTGAGGGCCGACCCCGATATCGCGGCCGCCCACACGGTGGGCTGGCCGAGGGGGAGGTAGGTGGCGCAGTCGCCGCCCACCTCGCGCAGGGCGGGGGTGTCGGAGGCGATCACCGGCACGCCGGCCGACAGGGCCTCCAGCACCGGCAGGCCGAAGCCCTCCTTGCGCGAGGGCACCAGCACGGCCCGCGCGCCCTCGCGCAGCGCGGCCAGGCGCTCGGGCGTCACGAGCCCGAGCCAGTCGATGCGGCCGGCCGCGCCCACGGCCTCGGCGTGGCGGCGCAGCCGCTCGGCGCGCCGGGCCGACCACGGCCCGGCCATCACCAGGCGGATGCCGGGCTCGGCGAGCGCGATCGCCTCGACGGCGAGGGGCGCGTTCTTGTGGGGCTCGATCGCGCCGGCGTAGAGCACGTACGGCCCCTGTGGGGCCGCCCCGTCCGGCGGCGGCGAGGCGGGCGTCGCCAGCGGCACCACCCGGATCCGCTCCGGGGGCACGCCCGCGATGCTCTGGAGGTCCACGGCGGTCTCGGCCGAGGGCACCAGCACCAGGCGCGCCTGGCCGAGGCGGCGCAGGAAGTGGCGGTAGGCGAGGGCTTCGGGCGCCCGGCCGGCGCCGGACAGGTACTCCGCGCGGAACGCGGCGGGGATCAGGTCGAAGCAGGTGACCACGGTGCGCCCGCGGGGCACCAGCGAGGGCTGCACCGCGTGGAAGGCCCCGTCCGCGGCCAGGCGCCGCGCGGCGCGCTCGCCCACGGCGACCGGCCATGGATCGGGCAGCCGGTACACCGGCCAGCGGGGCCAGCGCACCTCGCGGGCCTCGAATCCATCGGGCACGGCCTGCCCCGCCCGCACCAGCAGGGTCGGCCGTTCGTCGGGGGGCAGTGCCGCGAAGCCCTCGAGCAGCCCGCGCACGGCGGCGCCGATGCCGCGTGTGGCGTGCGCGCTCGCGAGCGGTGTGGCGTCGAGCAGGGCCGGGGCGGGCATCGGGCGCGAAAGCCTACTCGCCGGGTGCGCGGGCCGGGGGCGCCGTGGGCATCGCCCGATCGGGTGAGC
>LNEQ01000297.1 GCA_001464995.1 Actinobacteria bacterium Ga0077541 | reverse complement strand
GACCTTGGGATTAAAAGTCCCCTGCTCTACCAGCTGAGCTAACGGCCCCGCAGCGGCATCGTGCTCCGCTGGAGCATTGTGCCGAGTCGGGCGGCGCGTGGCCAACGGAAAGAAGGCCCGGCTGCGGGGCCGGGCCTTCCGAGGGCCGCGTGGCTCGGCGCGGCGGAGCGGCCCGGGCCCCTAGAGTCGCCCCAGCATGGACGTCGGCACCGCCATCGGAAGCGTGTTCGCCGCGGTCGGGCTCTCGGGCGCCGCCGGGCTGAACGCCTACCTGCCCCTGCTGATCAGCGCCGTGCTCGATCGCCTCGACATCGTCGAGATGGGCGAGCCGTTCGGCGCGCTGTCGGGGAACGCGGGTCTGACGATCATCTCGGCGCTGTTGGTGGCCGACTTCGTCGGCGACAAGATCCCGGGGCTCGACCATGCGCTGCACGCGGTGGGCACCGTGATCGCTCCCGTCTCCGGGGCCCTGCTGTTCGTCGGTCAGACGGGGATCGAGACCGGCATCCCGGCCTGGGTCGCCGTGGTGCTCGGCGCGGCGACGGCCGAGACCCTGCACGGCGGGCGGGCCGCCCTGCGCCCGGCATCGACCGCGACGACGGGCGGCATCGGCAACCCCTTCCTCTCGCTCGCCGAGGACGCGGCGTCGCTGGGGCTGACGATCGTGGCCTTCGCCCTCCCCGTACTGGCGTTGCTGCTGGTCATCGGACTGGTGGCGGCGGTGGCGAGCGGCGGCCGGCGTCTGGCCGCCCGCCGCGGCCGGGCGAGAGGAACGAGGCGAGGCCGGGATCCCGGCCGATGAGCGACGCGCGGGTCACCGCGCCCGGCCCGAAGCGGTCGCGCACGGCGTCGAGGGCCGCGTCCAGACCGGGGCCGGTCGCCTCCTCGATCGGCAGCTCGAGCTGGCCGGTGTCCTCGCCGTCGAGGCCCGACACCGTGACGCCGAGCAGCGTCAGGCCGCCCGCGCGGATCGCCGGCCCGGCCTCGGCGAGCAGCTCGCGCACCGCGGCGAGCACCGGGGCCGACGCCGAGGTGGGGCGGCGGATGGTGCGCGAGCGGGTCGCCGCCGAGTAGTCGCCGAAGCGCAGGCGCAGCACGATGGTGCGCCCGGTCCTCCCGGAGCTGCGCATCCGGCGCGTCAGCCGGTCGACCAGCTCCACCAGAACGGTGTCGAGCTCCTGTGGCGACCGGGGGCGGGAGCCGAGCGCCGACTGGGCGCCGAAGCTGCGCCGTCGCCGTCCCGCCCGCACCGGGCGCGGGTCGCGGTTGTGCGCGAGCGCGTGCAGGTGGCGCCCGCCGGCCCGGCCGACGATCTCCGCCAGCTCGTCCTCGCCGAGCCGGGCGAGCTGGCCCACGCGCTCGATGCCGCGCGCGTGCAGCCGCCCCGCCGTGGCGGGCCCGACGCCCCACAGGCGCTCCACCCGCAACCCGTGGAGCAGGACCATCTCGTACTCGGGCGGAACGAGCATGAGGCCGTCGGGTTTGGCGAGGGCGCTGGCGATCTTCGCGAGGCTCTTGGTCGTCGCGATGCCGACGGTGATCGGCAGGCCGGTCTCCTCGCGCACCTCCTCCCGAAGGCGCTTGGCGATCTCCAGCGGCGACCCGACGCTGCGGCCCATCCCGCGCACGTCGAGGAACGCCTCGTCGATCGAGAGGCCCTCCACCAGGGGCGAGGTGCGGCGGAAGATCTCGAAGACCGCCCTGCTCGCCTCGACGTAGGCGGGCCAGCGCGGGCGCACCACCACCAGATCCGGGCAGAGGCTGCGCGCCCGTGCCCCGCCCATGCCGCTGCCGACGCCGAAGGCCTTGGCCTCGTAGCTCGCGGCCGTGACCACGCCGCCGCCGACGGCCACGGGGCGGCCCCGCAGCGCCGGATCGTCGCGCTGCTCGACCGACGCGAAGAAGGCGTCGAGATCGGCGTGGAGGATCGTCGCCTGGCGGCACACGAACACATGTTCGACGATCCGCCGGACGGAGCGCAACGGAGCGGAGGCTGGGAACGCCGCGATCCGGGTACCCTCGCCACGGTGCCACGATCCCGCTTGCGCACGACGACCGGCGCGCCGTCCCGCCCCCTCCCCCGGCGGACCGGTTGACCGAGTGGATCCTCCTGGCGGTCGCGCTGCTGCTGATCGCGGCCAACGCGATCTTCGTCGCCGCCGAGTTCAGCCTCATCACCGTCAACCGGGCCACGGTCGAGGAGCTCGCCCGCGAGGACGATCGCGGCGCGGCGGGCATCCTGACGGCGCTCCGCTCGCTGTCCACGCAGCTCTCGGGGGCCCAGCTCGGGATCACCGTCACGAGCCTCGTGGTCGGCTTCCTCACTCAGCCCTCGCTGGCCGCGATCCTCGAGGGGCCGCTGGACGCCCTCGGAGTCGGCGCGTCGGCCACCGGCGTGTCGGTGATACTCGCCCTCCTGGTCGCGACCGCGGTCCAGATGGTCTTCGGCGAGCTGGTGCCCAAGAACCTGGCCATCGCCCGGCCTCTCGAGACCGCGCGTGCCGTCACCCCGGCGCAGCGGGGCTTCACGACCGCCACCGGGCCCCTGATCGCCTTCCTCAACGGCAGCGCCAACAGGATCCTGCACGCGCTCGGCATCCAGGCCCAGGAGGAGCTGCGCTCGGCCCGCTCGCCGCAGGAGCTGAGCTCGCTGGTCCGGCGCTCTGCTCTGGAGGGCACGCTCGCCGAGGAGACCGCCGGGCTCGTCGGCCGCTCGCTGTCGTTCGGCGAGCTCACCGCCGCCGACGTGATGACCCCGCGGGTCAGGGTCCGGTTCGCCGACGCCGGGCGACCCGTCTCCGCGGTGCTCGACGAGGCCCGGCGCTCGGGCCACTCCCGGTTCCCCGTCACCGGCCGCGATGCCGACGACGTCGTCGGCATCGTCCACGTCAAGCACGCCCTCGCGGTCCCGGTGGCCGAGCGCGAGTCGCGCACGATCGCCGAGGTGATGGCCGAGCCGGTGGTCATCCCCGGCAGCGCCGACCTCGACGCGCTTCTCGGGCTGCTGCGCGAGCGGGGCCTCCAGATGGCGGTCGTCGTCGATGAGTACGGCGGCACCGACGGCGTCGTGACGCTCGAGGACCTGGTGGAGGAGCTCGTGGGCGACATCGCCGACGAGCACGACCGGGCCGGCGCCCACGCGCGGCGGATGCGCGACGGCTCGTGGTCGCTCTCGGGTCTCCTGCGCCCCGACGAGATCCTCGAGCTGACCGGTGTGGCGCTGCCCGGCGAGGACGACTACGACACCCTGGCGGGGCTCCTGCTCGACCGGCTCGGGAGGGTGCCGGCGATCGGCGACTCCCATCGCGAGCAGACGCCCGGGCATGAGGCCGTGCTCACGGTGGAGCGCATGGACGGGCGCCGCATCGACCGGGTGCGCCTCGAGTCGACGGAGCGCGTCGCGGCCGACCCGGAGGAGCCGGCCTCGTGAGCAGCGGCCTCGCCATCACGATCGCCGTCGTTCTCCTCGCCGGCAACGCCTTCTTCGTCGGTGCCGAGTTCGCTCTGATCTCGGCCCGGCGCTCGCAGATCGAGCCGCTCGCCGAGGCCGGCTCGCGCCGGGCGGTCGTGACCCTCGGGGCGATGGAGAACGTGTCCCTGATGATGGCCTGCGCCCAGCTCGGCATCACCGCCTGCTCGCTCGGCCTCGGCGCCGTGGGCGAACCGGCCGTCGCATCCGTGCTGGAGGGTCCGCTCGAGACGGCGGGCGTGCCGGACTGGCTGCTGCACCCGCTCGCCTTCTCGGTGGCCCTCGGCATCGTGGTGTTCCTCCACATGGTCCTCGGCGAGATGGTCCCCAAGAACATCGCCATCGCGGGCCCGGAGCGCTCGGCCCTGGCCCTCGGGCCCCCCCTTGCGGCCGTCGCGCGGATCCTCCGCCCGGTGATCGTCACCCTCAACGGCGTGGGCAACGCCGTCCTGCGGCTGGCCGGCGTCGAGCCGAAGGACGAGATCGCCTCGGCGTTCACCGCCGACGAGGTGGCGTCGCTGGTGGCGGAGTCGCGCCAGGAGGGGCTGCTCGACGACGCCGAGCACGAACTGGTGAGCGGCGCCCTCGCCTTCGCGGGGCGCACCGTGTCGTCGGTGCTCGTGCCGATGGGCTCGCTCACCGTGCTGCCGCTCGGCGCCTCTCCCGCCGACATCCAGGACGCCACCGCGCGCACCGGCTTCTCCCGCTTCCCCCTGGCCGGACCCGACGGCGCCCTGGCGGGCTACCTCCACGTCAAGGACGTCCTCGACGACGACCCCGCCACGCGCGATCTGCCCGTGCCCCCCGAGGCGCTCCGGCCCCTGGCCACCGTCACCGGGCAGGAGTCGCTCGAGGCGGCCCTCGACGCCATGCGCGACCGCGGCGCCCACCTCGCCCGCGTCGTCGGCGCCGACGGTGACGCCGAGGGCGTGGTCACCCTGGAGGACGTGCTCGAGGAGCTGGTCGGCGAGGTCCGCGACGCCGCCCAGGCGACGCGCCGCCGGGCCTGACCCGGAGCCGCGCCGGCGGTCAGGCCTCCCGCGGGCGCCACATCCCCGGCAGGACCCCCTCGAGCGCGGCGCGCACGTCGTCGATCTCCGCGTCGGGCATGCCCGCCCAGTAGAACTCGACGTCCTTCGCGCCGAGCCGGCGGAAGCGCGCGACGCCCCCCGGCGGCCGCGCGGTGCCGGTGGCGCCGTGCGCGGTGCGGAAGGTCGTGAAGCTCTCCACGTCGGGGAGCGCGACGGTCGTCCGGCCGCAACGCAGCGTGCCCCCCTCGAGCGTGATCGCCGCCCCGGCCCGCTCGATGCGGTTGTGCATCCAGGGGATGCCGACGACGAGCACCCCCGCGAGCGCCAGCACGATGGCCGCCCCGGCCCCCTCCGCCGGCCCGGCGAGGATCGCCGTGGCGAGAGTGACGAGGACGGCGGGCACGACGTAGAACCGGACGGCACGCGCCATCCGGCGCCGATGCCGCGCGTGGTCGATGGCCCTCGTCCAGATCTCCTCACCCGTCGCCTGCGGCGGTTCGTCCACGCGTCCTCCCGGTCTGGTCTCCGATCGATCGCGGGAAGCGTAGGGACGCGACGGCCGCGCGCGGCTCTCGGGCGCGGGCGCGGCGGTCAGCGCAGGCCGGGGGAGATGCTCACGGCGGTGATGGCGCCGTCGCGGAAGTTGGCGCCGGTCAGGCCGCGGCCGATCTGCCGCGACAGGGCGTTCGCCCGCCGTACTGCGGCCTGCGAGATGCGCTGGTTGATCAGGATCTGGCGGTCGCTCAGATCGACGCGCGCGGCCGGTCGCCGCGCGGCGGCGGCGACGACGGTGCGCGAGGGCGGCGGGCCCGGGCCGGCCGGCTGGGCCGACTCGACGAGCAGGCCGGGCGCGAGCTTGTCGGCCTCCACGGTGCCGGCGCGCAGGTCGCCGCCCGTCAGCCCGCCCCTGATGCGGCGCTCCAGCGCGTCGGCGCGCCGTACCGCCGCCTGGGAGATGCGCTGGTTGACGCGCAGCTGGCGCACGGTCACCCGCAGGCGCGGCGACGTCCGCGGCGCCCGGGCGACCCTCAGGGGGCGCGGCGCGGCCACGCCGTTCTGGATCGCCGTCCCGGCCCCGGTGAGCGCGACGTCCGGTGCGAAGTCCTCCCGGCCCAGTCCGCCGTCGCGCAGGTCGCCCGTGACGAGGCCGGCATCGAGCCAGTCGGAGATCGCCGCGATGCGGCGGATGGCCGCCTGCGAGATGCGCTGGTTCACCAGCAGCTGCGCCGGCGTCAGCCTCACGGGCTTGCGGATCTCGAACCAGCTCTGGCCGTGGGGGGCCGGCGTGTAGCGGTTGCCGACGAGGGGCCACACCCTCCAGACGTACCGGTCGTCGAAGGCCAGGCGGCCGGCCGGAACGCGGAATAGCGTCCGCGTGGGGAACTCGGAGAGGATCTTCGTGGCCCGTCCGTTGCGCACGCGGAAGATCTGAAGGTTGTAGAGCCGCGCGGACGGCACCCGCGTCCAGCCGAGGACGGGCTGGACGCGG
>LNEQ01000296.1 GCA_001464995.1 Actinobacteria bacterium Ga0077541 | reverse complement strand
GTGGAGGAGGCGACGCGCCGTGGGCTCGGCAACGTCGTCTTCATCGACTCGGTGCCCAAGCGCGAGGTGCCCTCGTGGCTGGCGCGCGCCGACGCGTGCCTGCTGCCGTACCAGGACAACCCGCTCTTCGCGGGGGCGCTGCCCAACAAGGCCTTCGACTACCTGGGCGCCGCGCGGCCGATCATCGCCGCCGCGCCGACCGGCGAGCTGACGGCGATGGTGGAGCGCGCCGGATGCGGCGTGGCCGTGCCCCCCGAGGACGGCGCGGCGCTGGCCCAGGCGATCCGCGCGCTCGCCGCCGACCGCGAGGGTGCCCGGCGGATGGGCGAGAGCGGCCGGGCGTACGCCCTCGAGCACTACGACCGCGCCGCGCTGGCCGCCCGCTTCGTGGCCGTGGTCGAGTCGCTTGCCTAGCCCCGGGCCGGTCGGCGGCCGGGCCAAGCGCGCGCTCGACCTGGCCGTGGCGCTGCCCCTGGCCGTGGCGCTGACGCCGGTCATGGCCGGCATCGCGTTCATGGTGCGCCGCGACTCGCCGGGGCCGGCCCTCTTCCGCCAGCAGCGGATCGGCTACGCCGGGCGGCCCTTCACCCTCCTCAAGTTCCGCACGATGGTCGTCGGGGCCGAGGGGATGGGCGCCGGGCTCGCGGTGACCGACGGGGACAGCCGCATCACCCCGCTCGGAGCCACCCTGCGACGCCTGTCACTGGACGAGCTGCCCCAGCTCTGGAACATCGTGCGCGGCGACATGAGCCTGGTCGGCCCGCGCCCCACGGTGGCGTCGCAGGTGGAGCGCTACGACGCCCGTCAGCGCGGCAGGCTGCTGGCGCGGCCGGGCCTGACGGGCCTGGCGCAGGTCACGGGCCGCAACGCGATCCCCTGGTCCGAGCGCATCGAGATCGATCTGACATACGTCGCGCGCTGGAGCATGCGCCGCGATCTGGCCATCCTCGCCCGCACGGCCCTCGTGGTCCTGCGGAGCGAGGGGACGTACAAGGGCCCGCGCGGCGGGTTCGACCTCCCCCCACCCGGAGCACCCGATGGCTGACGTGAACGTCCTGCTCACCTGCGCGGGACAGCGCGTGGACATCGTCCGCGCGTTCCAGGCCGCGCTGCACGGGGGCACCCACGGGGGCCGCGTGCTGGTGAGCGACCTCGACCCCCTCTCGCCCTCGCTGTTCGCGGCCGACGCGGTCGTCGCGCTCCCGCCGGTGGACGACCCGGGCTACGGCGCCGCCGTGGCCGCCGTCTGCGCGCGCGAGTCGGTGCGCGCCGTGCTGCCCCTGACCGACCTCGACCCGGTGCTCCTCGCCGAGGCCGCGGCCGGCATCCGCGAGGCGGGGGCCCAGGTGTTCCTCCCCGACGCCGCGGTCGCCCTGGGCTGCCAGGACAAGTGGGAGTGCCACGTCATGCTCGGGCGGCGCGGGCTGCCCTCCCCGCCGACCTGGCTGCCCGACGAGGTCGACCCGGACGAGCTGCCCTACCCGGTGCTGCTGAAGCCCCGGCTCGGGTTCGCAGGCCGCCACATCTACCGCTGCGCCGACCCGGACGAGCTGGCCTTCTTCCGCGGCTACAGCCCCGCCGAGAGCGTGGTGCAGCAGGCCCTGCCGGGGCTCGAGTTCAGCATCGACTGCTTCGGCGACCTCGACGGGCGGGCGCTCGGCGCCGTGCCGCGGGCGATGATCCAGAGCAAGGGCGGGGAGCAGATCAAGGGCGAGACCCTCGACGATCCGCAGCTCGTGGAGCTGGGCGCGGCGACGGTGGAGGGGCTCGGGCTCGTCGGCCCGAGCACGGTGCAGTGCTTCCGCGAGGACGGCCGCATCCTGGGCATCACCGACATCAACACCCGCTTCGGCGGCGCGTTCCCGCTGCCGCAGGCCGCGGGCGCCGGATACGTCCAGATGATCCTCGCGATCGCCGCGGGCGAGCGGCCCGGCTCGCGCCTGGGGTCCCACGCGCCGGGCGTGGTGATGACCCGCTTCCTCGAGCAGACGCTGCTGCGGCGCGAACCGGCCGGCCTCGCCCCGCTCGGCCCCGTGGTCTAGGGTCCGCCGTCGTGGAACGCGAGATCACCCTCCGGGACTACGGCCGAGTCATCTGGAGCGGCCGCTGGCTCATCCTCACGGCGACCGTCGTGGCCGCCCTCGTGGGGCTCGCCCTCAGCTTCGCCACCAGCACCAGCTACACGGCCACCGCCGAGCTGTTCGTGGGACAGGCGACCAGCGTCTCGGGCACGCCCGTCTCGACGCCCGGGACGAACCCCGCCCTGGTCCCGATCGTGCTGACCGGCGACAACCTGGTGGGGCGGGTCGCCGAGGAGGTCGGGGTCACGCCGGGTCGCATCCGCCGCGGCGTCGAGCTGACCGCCCCGCGCGCGCCCGGCGGCTCGGTGGGCAACCTGCCGACCGTGATCACCGTGACCTTCGTGGACGAGGACCAGACCATCGCGCGCGACGCCGCGAACGCCTACGCGCAGGCGATCGAGGCCGAGGCGAAGGAGGACTTCGCCGGGGTCACCGACTCCTACGAGTCGGCGATCGCGTCGGCGCAGGCCGCCGTGGAGCGCCTCGAGGGCCAGATGGCCGGCTACCGGCGGCAGCTCGCCACGGCGAGCGGCGACCAGCTGCTCGTGCTGCAGTCGCTGCTCAACAGCGCGGGGCAGCAGCTCCAGGTGGCCACGACCGAGCTGAGCAGCCAGCGCCTCAACCTGGTCAAGGAGCAGCAGTTCCAGCCGGGCATCATCTCCCTCGCCACGAGCCCGAGCTCCTCGGGAAGCGTGCCGAACCGCCTCCGCTCGGTGATCCTCGCCGGCGTCATCGGCTTCCTCGTCGGCATCATCGTCACGTTCGTGTGGCGGGGCAGCCCGGCGGGGCGTGCGGCGAACCCGTAGCGGAGCCGCGCTCGCGCTGAGCCTGGGCGTCGTGGCCGCCGGCTGCTCCGGTGGCGGAAGCGCCGAGACGACCACGACCACCGGCGTGCCGGCGCCCCCTCCGCCGCCCGAGCAGGGCACGCTGGCGGTCCGCGTGGAGGACGGCGACCGCGGCACGCCGGTCGCCGGCGCGCGGGTCGCCGCGTTCCGCCGCGACGCCGTCATCGCGACCGTCCGCACCGACGCGGCCGGTCGCGCCGAGGTTCCCGCGCGGACGCGGCTCGTGGAGGTCTCCAAGGGCGGCCTGTCCGAGGGGCGGGCGGCCGTGCGGGGTGAGCCCGTGGACGTGGACCTCTACGACCCCGCGCTGCAGAGCCCCGAGTACGGCGGGGGGCCCGCCCGCACCCGGCACGTGCCCGGGGTGTCCCTCCGGCCTGGACGTTCGAGTCGCGGACGCTGATCGAGTTCCCGCCCGCCGTGGACAAGGGCCTGGCCGTCGTGGGGGTCAACTCGGGGCGCGTCTACGGGCTGAACGCCGAGACGGGGCGGATCATCTGGGCCCGGAGGCAGAAGGGCCCGATCGCCTCCAGCCCGGCGATCACCGGCGACACGGTGCTCGTCGCCTCGATGGACGGCGCGCTGACGGCCCCTGTGGCGCTTCTCCACCGACGGCAGCCCGGTCGAGAGCTCGCCGCTCGTGGTGGACGGACGGGCCTACATCGGCACCTGGAGCGGCCGCCTGCACGCAGTGGACGTCGAGACCGGCCTACGGCAGTGGTCGTACCAGGCGCCCGACGACATCAAGGGCAGCGCGGCCCTGGCGGGCGGCCTGATCGTGGTGGGCGACTACTCGGGGAACGTCCACGCCCTGGACCCCGCCACGGGCGCCGAGCGCTGGACCTACCGCGGCGGGCAGCGCTTCTACGGAGGCCCGGCCGTGAGCGGCGACACGATCGTGATCGGCGACGTCGGCGGTGCCGTGATCGCGATCGACGCGCGCTCGGGATCCGAGCTCTGGCGCCACTCCACGGGGGCGTTCGTCTACTCCACGGCCGCGATCGCCGGCGGCACCGCCTTCATCGGCTCCTACTCCGGGCGCTTCGACGCCCTCGACCTCGCCACGGGCGCCGTCCGCTGGTCGTTCGACGCCGGTGGCAGGATCTCCGGGTCGGCCACGGTGGTCGACGGCCTCGTCTACACCGCCGTCCTGGCGCGGTCGGGCGAGCAGCCCCGCACCTTCGGGCTCGACGTGCGCACCGGCGCGGTGCGCTACCGCACCGACGACGGGCGCTACTCGCCGGCGGTCGGAGCCGGCACGACCCTGTACCTCGTGGGGACGCGGCACCTCCGTGCGCATCCGGCCCGTACGCCGTAGGGCGCTCCTCCGGGGCGCGGCCGTCGCGCTCCTGGTGGTCGTCATCGCCGCCGGCGTCGTCGGGGTCGGGCTCATGCGGGGATGGTTCGACTCGTCGAGCGTCGAGGGGACGACCGAGGGGTTCGAGCCCCG
>LNEQ01000295.1 GCA_001464995.1 Actinobacteria bacterium Ga0077541 | reverse complement strand
TCGAAGTCCTCGGCCTCGACGACGAGGCGCAGTTGCAGGACGGGCGGGTCGGCCATGCGCCCAGACTAGGCCCTCAGGACGCGGCGGCGCCCTGGGCGAACGCGGGCTCCTCGACGGCGGTGACCTCCACGTCGTCGAGCAGCAGCGGTCCGCTCGCGCTCGCCCAGGCCACGTCGGCCGCGTCGCGGCCGGTCGCGATGCGCACCAGGGTCTCGACGGGCGCGAGGCCGGTGACGTCGATGATGCGCCACGCCGTGCCGTCGTGCGCCTCCAGCAACGCGTGGAAGTCCGGTGGCTCGAGCCGCGGCGCGTAGGCGGCGACGACGCGCGCCGGGATCTCGAGGGCGCGCAGGAAGCTGACCGCCAGATGCGCCATGTCGCGGCAGACGCCCTGGCGCGCGAGGAGGGTCTGGTCGGCCATCGTCAGGTTGTCGCTCGCGCCGGCCTGATAGGTGATGCTCTCGCGGACCCAGTCGGCGACCGCCGGGATCAGGCTGCGCGTGCGCGGCAGATCGCCGAAGGTCGCCTCGGCCGGAGGGGCAGTAGCGGCTGGGCAGCGTCCAGGGCAGGAGGTCGAAGGCCAGATCCTCCGGACCCGGCAGCGCCTCGTCGTCGCGCGGGCAGACGCGCCCGGCTCCGTCCACCAGCACCCCTGCGGCGTAGCGGAGTGCGATCGGCCCGTCCCCGGCGCGGATGCGCACCGGACGCGTCCCGAGGGGCCCGGTCGGCCCCTCCTCCTCGCGCACGCCCTCTCCGACGAGCGTCTCGTCGAGCAGGCGCTGATCGCCGGCGTCGGCGACGCGGATCTGGAGGAGCGCGCTGCTCGCGCCCCCCGACGACCAGGTCATCACCGTTCCGACCCGCACACGGCTCTCAGGCATCCCCACCTCCGAGCGACGAGGTGCCCCCCTGGGCCAGTGTCCCAAACCCCCCCGCTCCGCGGCTCTGGCCCCAGGGCCCGGCCCGGGGCGGTCAGGGCCACGGGGGGCCCGGAGGCGTCGGACGCGGGGCGGAGGCTGTCGCCGGGCACCTCATCGACGACCTCCTCGGGAACCGTGAGCGCGGCGTCGAGGGCGGCGCAGGCGACCTCGAGCTCCTCGGGGCTCGGGGGCGCGGTGGTCAGCTTCTGGGCCCACATCCCGGGCCACGAGAGGAAGCGCAGGCGGCCCTCCGCGTGGCGCGAGGCCTGGCGCTGGATCTCGAACGCGATGGCCGTCACGACCGGGGCGCCGATCAGGCGCGTGGCGATCAGGGCCGGGTAGGTGAACACACCCGTGACGGCGAGCACCGCGCCGTAGACGACGATCGACACCATCGCCGAGACCACCAGGAACGAGGTGCCGCAGCGTGGATGGAAGCGGCTGAAGGCGGCGGCGGCGGCGGCCGTGACGGGCGCTCCGGCCTCGTAGGCGGCGATCGCCTTGTGCTCGGCCCCGTGGTACTTGAGGATCTTCCGGAACGGCCGGAAGGCGCTCAGCAGCAGGAGCATTCCGAGCAGGAGGCCGAGGCGGATCATCGCGTCGGCGATGATGAAGGCGGCGCCCTCGAGCCCCGCCTCCTTGGCGATGACGATCGGGCCGATGCGGAAGGCGGCGATCTGCAGGCCGGCGCCGAGCAGGGCGCCCGCGCCGATCGCGACCTTGCCCCAGAAGCCGACGCCCTCGTCCTCCTCGCGCTCTTCGTCGCCCTCGGCGACACGCTCCTCCCAGCGCAGGCGCTCCGAGATGGCCATCGAGCGCTGGCCGGTGCTCACGGCGCTGCGAATGGCGAAGACACCGCGCGCCAGCGGGAGGCGCATCCAGCGGGAGGAGGAGGGCGTGAGCTCGAACGACTCGGTGACGATCTCGCCGTCCTCCTCGCGGCGCACGGCCACGCCCACGCGATCGCGGGTGCGCATCATCACCCCGCCGGGGAGGGCGCTGCCGCCGACCGTTCCCGTCGGCTCCTGGTCAACCGCGCGTGAGATGCCCGTTCCCCCTCCGGTCAGGCCGTGCGCCACCCATCGGCACCGGACCCGCGAAGTGTAGGGGACGATCCTGGGAGCGCCCTAGGAGCCCGTCCCCGTCGCGCCATCGAGCCGGTCCATCATCGTCACCGACAGCTCGACGAGCTGGGCCTCCTCCATGCCGGCCACCTTCAGGGCCTCCTTGGCCAGGCGGCTGCCGTCGCGGGCGGCGTCGGCCATCCCGAGGCGCACGTCGATCCAGAAGGTGGCCCGGACGCCGGGGCCCCCGGGCTCCGGGCCGACTCCGGCCACCTCGTCGATGCCCGGCATGGTCACGAGCGCGGTCTCCAAGCGTGTCGCCGCGTCGTCGGCGAGCGGGACGCTCGAGGTCGCGCTGAACCTGACCCGGTAGTCGCTCACGGCTCCCCTTCCGTCGTCGGCGCGGATCCTACCCGCGCCCGTGCCGCTCCCACTCGCCCGCCTCCGCCGGGTCGGTGAGGGCGTCGAGGGCGTCCAGGGCCGCGACGCGCCGCTCGGGCGTCACCTCGGCGCGCGCGACCCACTCCCACACCGGCCCCCCAGGGCGGCGCCGGACCAACCCGATCCGATGGTCCGGCACCGGCTCGCCCATCGCCAGGTGCAGTCCCGCCAGCGCCGGATGAGCGCCCAGCACGAGCGTGATACGTCCGGTCGCATCGATCAGATAGGGGCCGGCACCATCGCTCAGCACGACGGCCAGGACGACCTCCACCAGGGCGGCATCCCATCGCTCGGAGGACAGCCGCGCGAGCTCGGCGGCGGCCGCGTCGCCCTCGGGACGCGTGATGCCGGGGAACCGGTCGGCGCCGTCGCCGAACGCCAGCGCCCAGCGCCGGCTCGGGTCGCCCGACCCGGCCGGGGCCCGGGGAGCCTCGACGAGGCGGATCGCTGCGTCGGGGCCGGGTGCGTCCACGTGGCGAGGATAGTCGGGGGTGCGGGATCGCGCCGTCGCCGCCGATGAGTGTGGAAGCCGTGCGCGCGCTCGTCCCCGCCGCGCCGTCGCGCAGATGACGACAGGGAAGGTCCCGATGCCCACTCGCCGCTCTCCCCGACCCGTGCCCGCGGACGTCGCGCGCGCCCTTCGTGCACACGAGCGCTGGTTCTCCGGCACCCGGGTCGGAGCCCGGCGGGCCGGATCGGACGGCGCCCCGCTGGCCGGCGCCGACCTGGCGGGGGCCGACCTGAGCCGCGCCGACTTCGACGGGCAGGACCTGCGGGAGGCGAACCTGCGCGGAGCGCGGCTCGATCGCGCGAGCCTCCGCGGAACCGACCTGCGCGGAGCGTGCCTCGACGGCGCGAGCCTCGCTCTCGCCGGGCTGGCGGCCGCCCGCCTCGACGGCGCGAGCGCACGGGACGCCTGCTTCGAGGAGGCCGTCCTGCTCGGGGCGGTGCTGCGCGACACCGACCTGTCGGGATCGCGCATGTCGGGGGCGACCCTCGACGGCGCCGACATGTGCGGTGCCAACCTGGCCAGCACCGAGTGGTCGCGCGAGTTCCCCCGCCCCGGCGTGCACGCGCCCCAGGGCGCGCACCGGCTCTTCGGCGCGGTGCTGCGCGACACCGACCTCGCCGGGTTCTCCCTCATGGGGGCCGACCTGACCGACGCCGACCTGACCGGCGCCGACCTGCGGCGCACCGACCTGAGGGGCGCCTGCCTGTTCCGCGCCCGGCTGTCGCAGGCCCTGCTGGCGGGAGCCGGCCTGCGCTCGGCCGACCTCACCGAGGCCGACTTCAGCGGCGCCGACCTCGTCCGGGCCGACCTCACCGGCGCCGACGCCACCGGGGCGCTGTTCGCCGGCGCCGACCTCCGTGGCGCGGCCTTCGACGACCTGACCGGCGCACACCTGGCCGGCGTGATGCTCGACGACTTCAACCGCGGTGAGACCCACCTGCCGACGAGCTTCGGGACGGCCCCCGACCTGCGCGGCGCCGACCTGCGCGGCGCCGACATGCGGGGCTTCGATCTGCGGCGCGCCGACCTGCGCCGGGCCGACCTGACCCGTGCGCGCCTCGCGGGCGCCGACCTGCAGGGGGCCCAGCTCGACGACGCCGTGCTGTCGGGCGCCGATCTCACCCGCGCCCGCCTCCGCGGTGCGACGCTGGCGGATGCTCGGCTGCTCGCCGCCGTGCTGCGCGATGCGGACCTGACGGGGGCCGACCTCCGCGGCACCGACCTGACCGGCGCCGACCGCACCGGGGCGCGCGACGAGCGCACGGGGAGCCGGCGGGACGGCGCGCCGGGATCGCGCGCCGTCCGCCAGGTGGCCTGAGGGGACTCGCCCTACAACCCCCCGGACGCCTTCTTGATGGCGTCGCCGATCGCCTTCTTGAGGCCGTCGCCGACAGCCGGGGCCCAGCCCTTCGCCGCCACCGCGACGGCCGCGATCAGCAGCGTCACCATGACGACCACCCCGACGTACTCCACCGTCCCCTGACCGCGACGGTCCTGCCGCGCCCGGTCCGCGGCCGTCAACGCGGCGGCGTGCACCCACGCGGCGAGCATGTACCCCATCATCGTTTCCTCCTGCTCTGTGGCTGACCATGCGCTGATGCTCGGCGTCCGCCCTGATCCGGCGCGACACCCGGATGTGCCGGAGGGCGACCGGTCGTGTCACGGCGCACGGGGCGGCAGCGGCTCGCGCGGCGGGGCGGGCGGCGCACCACGGCCGCCCCGCAGCAGACGGCGGCGCAGGGCGCCCTGCGCGACCTCGATCGCGGCGTCGGCCGACTCGCGCCCGGCGTCACGCGCCGCGCGCATGACGGCCTCCTCGGGCGGCAGCGTCCGCAGGAGGCGGGCGTAGTCCCAGATGTCGCCCGCCCGCTGCGCCGCGACCAGGCCGAGGCCGCGGAGCGTGAACATGTCGGCATCGGGGAGGCCGGCCGGGTCTCCCAGCGGATCGCGGACGACCTCGCCGACGCGCTCGCGCAGGCGCTCCCCGAAGCCCTGGTTGTACTGGTCGCGGGCCCGCGCGTAGACGACGATCGCGGTCACGACCCCGCGCCCGGCGGCCGTGAGGGCCCTGGCGATCGGGGCCGCGCCGCCCGCGGGGGCCGAGAGGAACGGGGGCAGGGCGGGCCGCGACAGGAGCTGTGCGCCGCCCCCGAGCGGCTCGGCCACCCGGCCGACGACGTCCGGCGGCCGGGCCGGCGGCCCGGCCGTCCCGACCAGCCACGCCGCGGTCGCCGCCATGAGCAGGGCGACCACCACCGTGATGCCGACGCCCTCGACCGCCGCCTGACCGCGCTGCCCGTTCCTCGTCATGCCGCGACCGTAGGAGGCGGCCCGCACACGACTCTGCACCCGATCGCAACGTGACCGATGTGTCGGTGCGCCGCCGGAGGCGGGTACAATCGGCCCACGACGGCCCGCGGCACGGCTCGAAGGAGGCGACGATGACAGTTCTGGACTCCATCGCCAAGCAGGCGAACCGGCTCGCGACCGATGTCCAGATGTCGCTCAAGCGCGCGCGGGTGGAGGGTGAGCGGCGGCTGCTGCAGCGCCAGCACCGGGCGGCCCTGGAGGAGCTCGGTGAGCGCGCCTACGAGCTGGTGCGCGCCGGCACCATCGCCGAGGAGCCGCTGGCGTCCGAGGTCGGCGCCGTGGAGGCGAAGCTGATGGAGATCGAGGCGAAGGTCGCCGAGATCGAGTCGCTGCGCGGCGACGACGAGGATGAGCAGGCGCCCGCCGCCGCCCCGGAGGACGCCTCGCGGACCGCGTTCCCGATGGTGGGCGACGAGGGCGGCGCGAACGGCGGGGCGGGCCCCGGATGGGACGCGGCGGAGAAGTTCTTCGGCGGCGGGGCCAAGGGGGACTGAGCACCCCGGCGGCCCCCGCGACCGGCGGGGTCCGCAGGACCGCGTGGGCGTTGGATCGTCTCCGGACCCGGTGTATGCTTCCGCAACGCCGGGCGGGCGCCGGGCGTTCTGCCACGTAGTGGATGGGAGTCACCGGCGTGAGAGCCGAGTCCGACCTTCAGGGACACCACCGCTCCGAGACGCCCGCGTGCCACCGTTGCGGCCTGCCGCTGCTCGCCGAGGCCCGGTTCTGCCCCTACTGCGAGCGCTGGCTCGACGAGGGCGGTCTGCCGCGCCTGCTGGCGACGCGCCGCGGCGAGGACGGCGTCCGCCGCATCGGGGGGATCCCCGAGCGGCTCCTGCTCGCCGTGGGGCTCACGCTCTTCACGCTCGTGGCCGCGGCGAGCATCGTCGCCGCAGTAGCCACCTAGCCCCGCACCGCCGGGGCACGACACCGACTCCCGGCCCGCGGGGCGCGATCCCGTGGGCGCCGAACGCGATGGAGGTACCGCCGACCATGTCGAGCACCCAGAAGAGCGAACTGTTCCAGGTCGGCGACGAGGTCACCGGATCGTTCCGGTGCGCCGAGTGCGACCTGCTGGTCAACGCCCCGCGCGAGAACGACGGCGTGCTGGTGCTCGGCCTCTGCCCGCTGTGCGGCTCGGAGGAGTGGCGCCGGGTCGGTTAGCCGGAGGCGGGCTCGGGAGGCCCGAGCGAGGCGATCAGCTCGTCCACCGGGATCGCGGCGAGCACCTCGAAGCTCGCGCTGCCGCGCGAGCTCAGCTCGATCGTGAGCTTGGTGATGGTGAGGGCCTCGGGCGCCTCGACGACGCTGAGGAAGTCGTAGGCGCCGAGCAGCGCCCACTGCTTGACCACCCTCCCGCCCAGCCGCTCGATCTCCCGGTTCACCTCGAAGAGGCGCTCGGGGGTGGCGGCGAGGGTCTGGAGACCCTGCGGGCTGAGCGACGAGAGCAGGAGGAACGTCCGCATCGCGACGAGTCTACGCCCGCAGGCCGTCGCGCACCCGCGGGCGGGCCCTCCGCGCACCGCCCGGCGGGTGCCGCCGCAGGAGGACTAGACTCGGCGTGGCCGATCCCCTTTCCGAGGTGAGCATGCAGCGAGACAGCGACGCCACGCCGAACGCCCTCCAGAAGGCGCTTCTGGAGTACGACCCCACCACGCTCGAGACCGCGCTGATCGAGTGGACCAAGGAGCACTGGCCAATGGCGGCCCGCGCGATGGTCTACAACCGCGCCGAGGCCGACAAGACGGTCGAGGGCGTGAGCGGCATCCGTAGCGACGATGCCCGCCTGGCCCTCGAGGTCGCCGCCCGGGTCGCGATCTCCGAGCGCGAGCTGCTGTGCCGCGGCATCGCCGCCGTGCTTCCCGAGTGGCTCGAGAGCACGTACGGCCTGCGCCCCCGCGGCGCCGCCTGATCCGCTCCTAGCCCGCCTTCGGCTCCACCGGGTAACCGGCGTCCTGCCACGCGGCCCAGCCGCCGACCAGGACGCCGACCCGGGAGCGGCCGTTGTCGAAGGCCCACATGGCGATCGTGAGGCTCTTGGCCTCGCCGGGGCGGTCGCAGTAGAACACCAGCTCCCTGCCCTGGGGCAGGCCGGCGATCTGCGACTCGAACTCCATCGGATCGATGCGCACGGCGCCCTTCACCTGCACGTCCGACTCTCGGTAGCCGAGGTCGCGCACGTCCACGGGCTGGACGGCGTCCCCCATCTTGAACGCGGCCGCGAGATCCACCGGCTGCCAGCGCGACACGTCATCCCAGCCCATCGTCACCCCCGTCCGCCTCAGGTCGCTCCAACGCTACCAGCCGCTCGGCGTGCTCCAGCGAGTCGGCTCCGAGCAGCGCGACGACCGCCGCGGCGTACGCCGCGCTGAGGGGGGTCTCGATGCCCGACCGGAGGGCTCCGGCCAGATAGGCCACACCGTTGCGGGGGCCGTTGCGGCCGCTCGCGACCGCCCGTCGCGCGAGGGCCGTGGCGGTCATGTCGGGCGCCGGGAGGTTGCGCGGCAGCGAGGCGGCGAGGACCAGGCGCTCTCCGGGCATGTCCACCGCGACGACCCCGCGGGCGTCGTCGAGCCCCTCGCGCGCGACGAGCATCTCGACCGCCTCACCGAGGTCCACGTCGTCGGCGAGCAGCAGCAGTGCCCCCGCCACCGGGCCTCCCCGCGCGTGCGGCACGAGCACGGGCCCGCCGCCCCACCGGCGCGAGGCCCGGCCGTACTCGACCGGGAAGGGGGTCCGGCAGGGCTCCACCGAGGCGATCCGCGGCGCCAGGACGGCGCCCGGCGAGTGGATCAGCGACCCGTAGGCGAGGATCGCCAGCCGGCGCTGGGCGACCGGCGAGCCGTCGCCCCTCACGACGATGGACTCAGGTCGCCAGCTCCAGCACGGAGGCCGCGTGGCCCTTCGGCTTGACCTTGTAGAGCGCCTCCTTCAGGACCCCGTCGGGGCCGATCACGAAGGTGCTGCGCTCGATGCCCATGTAGGTGCGCCCGTACATCGACTTCTCCACCCAGACGCCGTAGGCCTCGGCGGCCTCGTGCTCGGGGTCGCTGAGCAGCGTGAAGGGCAGGTCGTGCTTGTCGCGGAACTTCACATGGCTCTTCAGGGGGTCCGGGCTGACCCCGATCACCCGCACGCCGGCGGCGTCGTAGTCGGCCTTCATGTCCCGGAACTCGCAGGCCTGGGCCGTGCAGCCGGTGGTGTCGTCCTTGGGATAGAAGTAGAGGGCCACCGTCGTCCCCCTCAGGCCCGCCAGGTCGACCGTCGAGCCGTCGTCGGACTGAAGGGAGAAATCGGGGGCCGGCTGCCCCGCCTCGAGTCGCGCCATGAATGCCACCTCCGTGGACCGTGGGACCGTCCGCAGGCTACCGAGCCGGGAACCGGCGGCGGCGGGCTACCATCGCGTGGCATGCCGACGCCACCCGCCACCGTGGCCGTCCGCGCCGCCGCGGAGGACGACGCCGTCGCCATCGCGCAGCTGGTGGCGGAGGCGCTCGGCGACAAGTACCGGCCCGCCCTCGGCCGCGGCGCCGAGGCGGCCATCGCGGCGCTCGTGCGGCACGACCTCGCCGGACCCGGGGCGAACCGGCGCTGGGTCGCCGAGATCGACGGATGCGTGGCCGGCAGCGTCACCATGAGCCTGGGCCCGACCGCCGACGAGGGCTTCCTGTCGACCGTCGCCGGGGCCGTCGGCTGGCCGCGGGCGATCCGCGCCACCCTCGTGCTCGGCGTGCTCGCCCACGGGCGCCTGGACGCCGACGAGGCCTACATCGACGAGCTGGCGGTCTCCGGCTGGGCGCGGCGGCGCGGGGTGGGGGGCGCGCTGCTCGAGACCTGCGCGGCGGCGGCGGCCGAGGAGGGACGCGGTCGCCTCACCCTGTGGGTCACGGCCGGCAACGCCGCCGGCCGGGCGCTCTACGCCGGCGCGGGCTTCCGCGAGCGGCGGCGGCGGCGCATCATCGCCGGGCGCCTGCTGTTCCGCGCGCCCGGCGCGATCCTCATGGAGCGACGGCTGGCGCCGGTGGAACCGGTTGCACCGCGGGCGGAGGGACCGGCGGGCTGAGCGCGGCGGGGAGCTCGAGGCGCGCGCGCCCTCCCGGGCCGGCCTCGATGGTCAGGCTGCCTCCGAGCCGCTCGGCCAGGGCGCGTGCCACGCCGAGGCCGAGCCCTGCGCCCGGGAAGCCGCTCGCGCCGGTGCCCCGTGCGAAGCGCTCACCGACCATGGCCAGCTCGTCGGGGCGCACGCCCGGCCCGGTGTCGGTCACCGTCAGCGCCACGCGGCCGCCCGCCAGGGCGCGTCCGGAGAGCGTGATCGTGCCCCCGCGCGGGGTGAAGGTGGCGGCGTTGGCGATCAGCTCGGAGAGGATCTCGTGGGCCAGCGCGGCATCGGTGCGCAGCGGCGGCAGGTCGGCCGGGAGGTCGGTCTCGAGCCGGAGGCCGCGATCGCGGAGGCGGCGGTCGAACGAGGCGCCGAGACCGTAGGCCATGCCCGCCGCGCCGACGGGCCGCAGCCTCACCGAGTGCGCGGGGGGGTCGTTCGCGGTGCCGCGCAGCAACTGCGAGACCAGGCGCTCCATGCGGTCGCCGGCCGCCTGCATGCGCCGGACCGTCGGCGCCGCCGAGGCGGGGACGTGCCCGAGGAGCTCCGATCCGAGTGCCTGGATCTCGGCCACCGGCGCCTGCAGGTGGCGGGCCGCGGCTCCCGTCACCTGGCGCCGCATCGCCTCCATCCGCGCCTGCTCGGTGCGCTCGCCGACGGCGACGACCCGCCCGCCGGGCACCGCCCATCCCTCCATCTCGAAGGCCCGCCCGTCGGAGAGCGCGATGCGCCGGGACACCGGGCCGGACGCGGCCAGGCCGGTCGACACCGCGTCGCCGACCAGATCGGCGTCCGGCAGCGCCAGGGATCCCACCAGGCGCTCGAGGGCCTCGTTGCGGATCAGGCTCCCGGAGGGCGTCCGGGCGGCGACCGGGTGAGCCAGCGGGGCGAGCGCGGCGCCGAGTGCGCCGACTCGGGCCTCGGCGGCGGACTGGAGGGCCGCGGTGCGCTCGGCGGCGGCGGCCACCGCCGTCGAGGCACGGAGCCACTCCCCCCGCCCGGCCGGCGCGAGGGAGGCGCTGCGGCCCGCGGCCATCGCCTCGGCCGCGAGGGTCATGTCGCGGAGGCGGCGGGCCTGCCGTGAGGCGAGGATCCACACCGCCGTGGCCGCCAGCAGCGCGAGGAGGATGATCGGCACGAGCACGCCCGAGGTGCCCGTTGCGGTCGCGGCGCCAGGCGGCAGAGGCGCGCGCAGCACCACGGCGGCGCCCGAGGGCAGCGCCGCGCGTGCCTCGACGACGCCGTCGCGCAGCGACCAGCCGTCGGCCCGGACGGCGGCAAGCGCGCCGATGGGCGCGGGATCCCCCGCGGTCCACAACGACGCGTCGCCCGCCTCCAGCCGCACGCGTCCGGCCGGCCCCAGCAGCCGGGCCGCGCCGCCCGCCTCGGCGAGGGCGGCACGCGCCTCCGCGGTGCGGGCGGGGTCGATCCCGGCGGCCGTCGCGGCGGCCGAGCGCGCGAGCGGATCGCCGGTGCGGGCCACGTCGTCGCGGATCTCCAGGGCGAGGGCCGCGACGGCCACCAGCCCGAGCGCCGCGGCGGTGGCCGCGAACGCCGCGATCGCGGCCCGCCAGGGCCGGCGGGGACGGTGGGAGTGGTGCATGTCGCAGGAGGGCTTCGCCCCGGCCGGGCGAAAGTCCTTCCGAGGCCGCTGCCAGTATGGGGCCCGCGCGACATCCGGTGACGAGGTTCGGGGTGGGGATGACTGACGAGGACGGCTGGCCCAGGGCGCGCTCGCCGCGTGCCGACCGGGACCGGGGCCGCCGGTCGCTGACCGCCAGCGAGGCCGCTGCGCTGATCGGGGTGAGCGTGGCCACCATCCGGGGCTGGGCCGACCAGGGCCGGCTGCCGTCGCACCGCACGGTCGGGGGCCACCGCCGCTTCGAGCTCGACGAGCTGCGCCTCTGGCTCGAGAACCGGGGGGCGCCGGCGCCCGAGTCGCGACGCCTGCGCCCGACCCCCCAGGAGATCCCGGCGTGCCCGCGGCTCGCCCGCGAGCTGAACTCCCGCACCGAGGCGATCATCGACCGCGTGCTGGCCGGCTACGACGCGGAGGTCCCCACCCCCCTGCCTCCGCCGAGCCCGCCGGCGATGCGCCGCCTGGCCCTGCGATTCGTCCGCGTGGTCGCATCCGGGCTGGAGAGCGGCAGGCCGGGAGCCACCGCCGGCCGCGCCGAGCTCGCCGGCCTGCGGGGAGGCCTCCAGGGGCCCTCGGGAGCGCGGGTGCTCGTGGAGCACACCCGGGTCGCCGCCGCGGTGCTGCTGGAGGCCGAGGCGGCGCGCAGCGAGGGCGTCGCGATCGAGGACCTGGCGATGCCGGCCCTCCACGCCGTGATCGACCACGCGCAGGCCGCGGTAGCCCGCGGCTTCGAGCAGGCGCATTCGCTCCGCTCGCCCCTCCCCCCCGGGCCTCCCGCCGCGCACTGAGCCTGTCAACCGTTCGCGGAGCGGGCCTCCCGGCGCGCGGCCTCGGCGAGCTCCCGCGGAGCGACTCCCATCGCCCGCACCGCACGCGGAGCGGTGCCGTGCTCCATCTCGGCCACCGCGGCCACCACATGCGCGCCGAGCAGTCGCGGCCCGCGCTCCCGCTTCTGCAGCTCGACCGCCCGATGGAAGGCCGCCTGGCCCGAGGGGGTGGCCCGGTAGGCGCGGCGCGGGGCCGGCGGATCGCCTGCGGGCGGTGCGAGCACGGTGTCGGGCGGCGGGTCGATCCCGAGGGCGCGGAGGGCGTCGGCGTGCTGTGCCGCGATCGCGTCGCGCAGTCCGTCGGGGTCGGCGCCGACGGCCGCGAACGACCGGCGGGCCGTGCCGTCCTCGAGAACGAGGGCGGCCAGCAGCAGGTGCTCGGCCCCCGGAAGCTCCTCACCGGTCGCCAGGGCCTCCGCCTCGGCGCCCTTCAGCAGGGCCGAGAGCGTCTGGATGTTGCGGACGGCGTTCGGAAGCTTCACGGCGCGGACCCCTTCGATGGGCGTGGGTGACGGTGCGCGTGGCGCTTGTGCGCCGCCTGGCGGGTCACTCCGAGAGCCTCGGCGATCTGCTGCCAGGACCACCCGTCCGTGAGAGCCCGGGCGACCGCCGCGTGCTCCAGGCGGTCGGCCATCCGCCGCAGCGAGACCACCGCGGCCAGGGCCTCGGAGGGGTCGTCGGGCGTGGGGATGTCGACGGGTGGGGTCACGTGCTGTCAACGGTAGTTGACGCCTTCATTGACGTCAACCACCGTTGAC
>LNEQ01000294.1 GCA_001464995.1 Actinobacteria bacterium Ga0077541 | reverse complement strand
TCGATCGGATGGAAGGCCATGGCGGTGACCCGCTCGGGGTCGACCGGCAGGTGCACCTCGACGCCCTCGGCACGGGCGATCACGAGCTCCGGGGGCCGGTCGCCCGAGCCGAGCTCGGGGGAGGGGACCGGCGAGGCGAGGGGTCCGACGTCGTCGGACCCGGCGCCGCCGCCCATCACCCCGAGGACGATCGCGAGCACGGCGACGACGACCACGGGGATCGCGGCGGAGACGAGGGCACGGGGATCGCGGCGCAACGAGCGACGCCGCCGGACGGCGCGCCGCCCGGCGAGCTGCTCCCTGGTGAGGGGGGGCATAGCCTGTGAGCGTAGCTGAGGCGCACCTGAAGAGGCCAGAGCGAACCCAGAGGCGACTAACATGGCCGGGATGAGCGGGTGCAGTTCCCCCCAGCCCGCATGGGCGAAGCTCGAGGCGGTCGCCGCCGTACCGGCCGTCGTGGGGAGAGAGGCCGCCATCGGCGCGCCTGGCCGGCGGCCCGCGCGCTGACCGCCACTGCGCCCATGCTGGCCGCCCGGGGACTGGGGCGGCGCTACCGCGGCGTGGTCGCGCTCGACGGCGTCGACGTGGAGCTCGGCGCGGGCGAGTCAGTGGCCCTGATCGGCCCGAACGGCGCGGGCAAGACGACGCTGCTGACGATCCTCGCCGGGGTCACCCGCGCCACCGCCGGCGCGGTGCAGTGGGCCGAGGGCGCCGTGCGCACGGTCGGCTGGGTGCCCCAGCGGCCCGCGCTCTACCAGCGACTCACACCGCGCGAGAACCTGCGGCTGTTCGCCGGCCTGGAGCGGGCGCCCGACCCGGAGGCGCTCGCCGACGAGCTGATCGCGCGGGCCGACCTCGGCGCCTTCGCCGACCGGCCCGCCGGGACGCTCTCGACGGGCACCATCCAGCGGCTCAACCTGGCCATCGCGCTTGCCGGACGGCCGAGCGTGCTGCTGCTCGACGAGCCGACGGCCACCCTCAGCCCCGACCAGCGCCACCGCCTCTGGGAGTGGCTGGGTGCGCTGCGCGAGGAGGGCATGGCGCTGCTCTTCTCCACGCAATCGGTCGACGAGGCGATGCGGCGGGCGGACCGGATGCTCGTGCTCACGGGGGGTCGCCTGCTCTTCTCGGGAACATCGGAGGAGATGGTGAGCGCTCACGGCATCGGCGCGGGCGCCGACGCCGAGGCGGCCGAGCTGGCGTTCATGCGGCTGGTCGGCGCCGGGGAGGACGGCGCGTGAGGTCGGCCGCCCTGCTGCTGCGCAAGGACCTGCGCCTGCTGGCCCGCACACCCGCCGTACTGCTGATCCTCATCGTCTTCCCGTTGCTCGTGGCCACCCTGGTCGCCCTGGCGCTGCAGAGCGACGAGCGGCGCCCCGACGTGGCCGTGGTCAACCTCGACACCTCGGGGCGCAGCGTCGCCGTGGGCGAGCAGCGCCTGTCGATCGACGACTACATCGCGCGGCTCTCCGAGGACGTGGACGTGCGGCCGCTCGGCGCCGAGGAGGCCGCGCGGGCGCTCGACGAGGGACGGGTGAGCGCCGTGCTCACGATCCCGGCCGGGTTCATCTCCGACCTCCAGTCGGGCGTCCGCCAGCCGTCGCTGACGCTCGACGCGGGCCGGCGCTCGCCGATCGAGGCCGACGCGATCGTCCGCAACCTCGAGGCGGCGGTCTACCGGCTGAACCAGCGGCTGGCCGTCGGGTACGTCGACCAGGTGCTGCGGCTCGTGGACCTGGTGGTCAACGGCGGGGAGCTCGGCTTCTTCGGCCGCACGGGCGACGCCCTCGGGCTGAGGAACAGCCGCGTTCTCGTGACGGGCGTGCAGGAGCGGCTGCGCGCCGACGGCCAGGTCGCCGCGGCCGACGACCTCGACCCGCTGGTGAACTTCATCGACGAGACCCAGCGCAACCTCGACCTGGCCAAGCCCGCGGCCAACGCCATCCGGGCCCCGATCGTGCTCGAGGTGAGCGAGTCGGCCGAGGGCCGCGAGCCGCTGTCGGCGTTCGGCTTCGCCGGGGCGCTGCTGGTGAGCCTCGGCCTCGCGGGGGTGCTGCTCGCCGCGGCGGCGATGTCGGCCGAGCGCGAGGACCAGGTGCTGGTGCGCCTCGGCCGCGGCCTCGTGTCGGCCTGGGCGCTGGTGGCCGAGAAGATGGTGTTCACCGCCCTCGCGTGCCTGGTGATCGGCCTGACGCTGCTCGCCGGGGTGGCGGCGTTCACGTC
>LNEQ01000293.1 GCA_001464995.1 Actinobacteria bacterium Ga0077541 | reverse complement strand
CACTGGTCCGCCGTGGGGGCCCGGCCCATCCGACCGGGCGGTGGCGGGCCGTCCGCGCCGCGGCACCCTTCGAGATGTCACGGAACGACCATCGCCGCCCCGGAGGGACCCGTCGTGCGCCTCGTGCTGCTGATCGCGCTCCTGCTCGTCGTCTGCGCCGCCCCGCTCGCGGCCGCCCCGGCGCCCGCGCCCCCCGCGCCCGGCGCCGCGCTCATCGTGCGGGCCGAGGCCCTCGCCGCCCAGTGGGGACGCTGCCCCACGGCGCGGCCGGCCCATCGTGTGCTCGACCAGGCCCGCCGCACCACGGCGCCGGTGCCACGGGTGCGCCGCGCGCGCGCGGCGCTGCGCTCCTGGACGGCCGTGGCCCGCGAGTGCGCGCGCCCGGTCGCTCAGCCCGAGGTCATCGTCTCCGGCTGAGCCAGGCCTCCACGGCCTCGAGCACTCCCGCGGTATAGGCGCCGCGTGTCACCCAGGGAGCGGTCGCCGCGATCACCGGATCGGCCGCCGCGCCGTTGGCGACGATCGCCACCGTGCCGAGGACGCGCCCGATGTCGAGGTCCTGACGGCTGTCGCCGACGGCCAGGCAGCGCGCGGGGTCCGCACCGCGCGCGGCGATGTCGCGCTCCACGGCCAGCGCCTTGCTCGCCGCCGCCGGCAGCAGATGGAAGATGTGGGCGTCGCCCGGCCCGGTGTGGCCGTTGTCGGCCAGGCGCAGCGTCCCCTCGGAGAGGGTGTCGACGAACGCGGCCGCGGCCGGGCCGACGGCGCCGAGCAAGACGTGGCTGCCCTCGCGGCCGACGACCGCCATGGGGTGCGCCGCCAGGCCCGGCTCGGCGTCGAGCAGGGCGTCCGGGATGCCGGTGCGCGCGATGGCGGCGTGCACGGTCTCCCCGGGCCCCGTGGGGTAGCCCGCGTCCGTCGCCCCCATCTCGGGCAGCACGCCCGCCGCACCGAGCGTCCGTGCGACGGCCTCCAGGCGCTGGCGGCTGCGCCCGCTCACCAGCACCACCGGGATCCCGGCCTCGTGCAGCAGTCCGAGGGCCTCGACGCCCGCGGTGGTGAAGCCGCCGTCGGGATCGCGCAGGATCGACCCGGCGGGGCCGAAGAGCGTGCCGTCGAGGTCGAGGTAGACCACCCCGTCGGGCGGCCCGGGGGGCGCGGTCAGGCCACGCTCGCCTGGAGCACGTCCGTCATCGGCGGACGCTCGTCGGGCCGGGTGTCGAGCTCGGCGAGCTCGAAGCCGTCGGCGCCCCGCACGGGCCGCACGTACGCGCCCGCCCCGGCCAGCTCGTCGGGCGCGCGGCCCTCCTGCGCCAGTCGCTTCAGCACGGCCTGCGAGATCGTCGAGGCCATGGCGCCGAGCGCCGCCGTCGGCTGGTTGGTGTGCCGCCGGGCACCGAGATCGACCTGGGCCAGCGCGCCGAGGCCCGCGGTGCGGACGAGGTCGATCAGCAGGCCGATCTCCACCGCGTAGCCGTTGAAGAACGGGACCGAGCACAGCAGGTCGCGCCGGCCCGCGGCCTCGCCCGAGAGGGGCTGCGCGAAGCCGGCGAGCTCGGGGTAGAACAGGTTGATCAGGGGCCGGGCGCAGATCTCCGTGACGCGGCCGCCACCGTCGTCGTCGTCGCCCAGGCTGCGGCGGTAGAGCGCCTTGACGTATCCGACGTCCGGATCCGTCAGCAGCGGACCCAGCAGGCCGGTGACGAAGGCCGGGTCGAAGTCGACGACGTCGGCGTCGAGCCAGACGACCAGGTCGCCCGAGAGCACCGCGAGGCTCTTCCACATCGCCTCGCCCTTGCCGCGCCCGGGGGCGAGCCGGGGCAGGACCTCGTGGTCGGCGACCACCCGGGCGCCCGCCTCCTCGGCCTCGCGTCGGGTGCCGTCGGTGCTCGAGCCGTCCATGACCACGATCTCGGAGACGAGGGGGATCTCCTCCACCAGGCGCCGCCGCAGCGTCTCGACGATCGGACCGACCGTGCCGGAGACGTTCAGGGCCGGCAGGCACACCGAGACGCGTACGCCGTCGCGCCGCGCCAGATGGGCCAGCTGCTCGGCGTCGTAATCCGCGCCCCGGTACGTCCGCCGCGCCAGCCACTCGTCACGATTCACGCCACGGATCGTAGCGGGGCCCCGCCGCGTCCAGCCGCCCACCCGATGGCTGGTAGCCTCCCCGCGTGTCCGCCGCCCTCAAGGGACTGGTGCTCTCCGGCGGCGCCGGCACCCGGCTCCGACCGATCACCCACACCAGCGCGAAGCAGCTCGTCCCGGTGGCGAACAAGCCCGTGCTCTTCTACGGGCTGGAGGCGCTCCGCGCCGCGGGCGTCACCGACGTGGGCATCGTGGTGGGCGACACGCAGGCCGAGATCGAGGCGGCCGTCGGCGACGGCTCGGCGCTCGGCATCTCGGTCACCTACATCCGCCAGCAGGCGCCCCTCGGGCTGGCGCACGCCGTGCTCACCGCCGAGGAGTTCCTCGACGGGGCCCCGTTCGTGATGTACCTCGGCGACAACCTGCTGCGCGACGGCATCACCGGCCTGGTCGACCGCTTCCGGGGCGGCACCAGCGACGCCATGATCCTGCTGCAGAGGGTCTCCGACCCCGAGTCGTACGGCGTCGCCGAGCTCGAGGGCGGCAAGGTCGTGCGCCTGGTCGAGAAGCCGCCCGAGCCCAAGAGCGACCTCGCGCTGGTCGGCGTCTACATGTTCAGCCCGGCGATCATGGATTCGGCCAAGGCGATCCGGCCCTCGGGCCGCGGCGAGCTGGAGATCACCGACGCCATCCAGCACATGATCGACCGGGGCCTGACCGTCGAGCCCCACGAGGTCACCGGGTGGTGGAAGGACACCGGCCGGCTGGAGGACATGCTCGAGGCCAACCGGCTGATCCTCGACGTGCTCGAGACGCGCGTCGAGGGCGAGCTGGTCGACAGCAGCACCGAGGGACGGGTGGTGATCGAGAAGGGCGCGCGCGTGGTGCGCTCGTCGATCCGCGGCCCGGCGATCATCGGCGCGGGGGCGCTCGTGGAGGACGCCTACATCGGCCCCTACTCGTCCATCTCCACCGGCGTCGTGGTGCGCCACGCCGAGGTGGAGCACAGCATCCTGCTCGAGGACAGCCGCGTGGAGGATCTCGACGCGCGCGTGGAGAGCAGCCTGATCGGCCGGGGCGTGACCATCGCGCGCACCTCCGAGAAGCCGCGCGCCTACCGCTTCATGATCGGCGACTCCTCCAGCATCGGCCTCGTCTGAGCCCCTCCGCGTGAAGATCCTCGTCACGGGCGCCGCCGGGATGCTGGGCCGGGATCTGGTGCCCCACCTCGCGGAGCGGCATGACGTGGTGGGCGTGGACATGGAGGTGGACGTCACCGATTCGCGCGCCGTGGGCGACTGCGTCCGCGAGGTCGCCCCGCAGGCGATCCTCCACCTCGCCGCCTGGACCGACGTCGACGGCGCCGAGGAGCGGGAGGAGGCGGCCGAGGCCGTCAACGCCCAGGGCAGCGGCAACGTCGCCGCGGCCGCCGCGGAGGCGGGCGCGGCCCTCGTGGTGCCCTCCACCGACTACGTCTTCGACGGCTCCCTCGGGCGGGCCTACGAGGAGGACGACGCGCCCTCGCCGCTCGGTGCCTACGGGCGCACCAAGCTCGCGGGCGAGCGCGCCGCGCTCGCCGCGTGGCCGGCGGGCACGCGCATCGCCCGCACGGCGTGGCTCTACGGGGCCTCGGGGAGGAACTTCGTCGACACGATGCTCGGACTCGGCCGCTCGCGCGACGAGGTGACGGTGGTGGACGACCAGGAGGGCTCGCCCACCTGGACCCGCGACCTCGCCCCGGCCCTGGAGGCGCTGCTCGACCAGCCCCCCGGCGTCTACCACACGGCCGGAGGCGGCTCGGTGACCTGGGCCGGCTTCGCCCGCGCGATCTTCGAGGAGGCCGGCGTGGACTGCCGCGTCGTGCCGATCACCACGGCCGAGCTCGGCCGACCGGCCCCCCGCCCCATGTTCTCGCCACTCGCCGTGACCCGGCCGGGCGCCCCCCGGCTGCGCCCGTGGCGCGAGGCGCTGCGCGACTACCTGAAGGAGACGGTGTGAAGCTTCTCGTGACCGGCGGCTGCGGCTTCATCGGTTCGGCGTTCGTGCGCCTGGCCCTCTCGCGGGGCGCCGAGGTGGTCAACCTCGACAAGCTGACCTACGCGGGGAACCCGGAGAACGTGGCCGACGTGGCCGACGACGAGGGCTACCGCTTCGTGCACGCCGACATCGCCGACGCCGAGGCCGTCGCGGCCGCCGTGAAGGGCGTGGACGCCATCGTCAACTTCGCGGCCGAGAGCCACGTCGACCGCTCGATCCTCGACCCGACCGAGTTCATCAACACGGACGTCGTGGGCACCGCGGTGCTGCTGGAGGCCGCCCGCACCGCGGGCGTCGGGCGCTTCGTGCAGGTCTCCACCGACGAGGTCTACGGGTCCATCCCGCACGGCGCCTTCCGCGAGACCGACCCGATCAGCCCCTCCAGCCCGTACTCGGCGAGCAAGGCCGGCGGCGACCTCCAGGTGCTCGCCTGGCACCGCACCTTCGGCCTCGACGCGGTGATCACGCGCGGCTCGAACACCTTCGGGCCGCGCCAGTACCCCGAGAAGCTGATCCCGCTGTTCGTCACCAACGCCCTCGACGGGCTGCAGCTGCCGGTCTACGGCGACGGCATGCAGGTCCGCGACTGGATCTACGTGGACGACCACTGCGAGGGGATCTGGACGGCGATGACGCTCGGCGAGGCCGGCGAGGTCTACAACGTCGGCGGCGGGCACGAGGAGCCGAACATGGAGATCACCCGCCGCATCCTCGCGCTGACGGGCCGCGACGAGTCGCTGATCCGCCACGTCGCCGACCGGCTCGGCCACGATCGCCGCTACGCCCTCGACACCACCCGCCTGCGCTCGCTCGGCTGGGAGCCGCAGCGCTCGTTCGACGAGGCCATCGCGGCCACCGTCGAGTGGTACCGCGACCGCCGCGCCTGGTGGGAGCCCATCAAGAGCGGCGAGTACCGGCGCTACTACGAGGAGCAGTACGGGGCGCGCTGACCCTCAGGCGGGCCGGCGCGCCTCGAGGTTGAGCCGCACGTAGTCGAGCTCCACCCGGCCGTCCGGCCGCGTGCGCCGGTCGGCCACGGCGCGCGCGAAGTGCGCGCGCAGGTCCTCGGGGAGCCGCTCCAGGTGGTGCCGCAGCACGACGGTCGAGAGGAAGACGGCGCCCTCCTCGGCGGTGTCGAACACGGCGGGATCGGGCTCGAGCCAGGCCCGGGCGTCCCTGAAGCCCGCGCCCTCGAGGCGGGCCACCGTGTCCTCGGCGCCGGCGAAGTGCCAGCTCTCGGGCATGTCCCGCAGATGCGGCGCGTAGGGCTCGCGGGCGCCCACCTCGTCGGCGGCCGCGTGGGTCGCGGCGATGTTGCCGAAGCCGCCGCACTGGGCCACCAGGCGCCCTCCCGGGCGGAGTGCCGCGTGCAGGCGGCCGAAGAGGCCCTCGTGGTCGAGGATCCAGTGGAAGGTGGCCGTCGACACGATCAGGTCGACCCGGGCGTCCAGCTCCAGCGTGCGCAGATCTGCCTGGCGGACGCTGACCCGCCCGCCGAGGTCGGCCAGCTGCCGCGAGGCCTCCTCGACCATCCGCGCCGAGCCGTCCACGCCGAGCACCGTGCCGTGCGGCAGCCGCTCGGCCAGCAGGCGGGTCACCCGGCCCGTGCCGCAGCCGGCGTCGAGGGCGTCCTCGTCGCCGCCGAGCGCGATGCCGTCCACGACACGCGCGCCCCAGGCGAGCTGCGGGGCGGAGACCCGCTGATAGGTCTCCGCGTCCCACTCGTCGGCCATCAGGAGCCCAGGCGCTCCACGAGCGCGTCGAGTGCGGCCCGGATCGGCTCGATCGGCGTGCGCGCGATCCCGGCGCCGATCTGCCCGCCGTCCACCCGGTGCAGGATGCCGGTGTTGATCAGCGGGGTCAGGCCGGTCGACGCCGAGGGGCGTGCCCTCGCCGTCGAGGGTCGGGATCTTCAGCCGGTCGCTCGTTGCCAGGCAGATGTCGCCCATGTAGCGGGTGCGCTCGATCGCCTCGGCCAGCCCTCCGCCGAGGAAGGCCGCCACGCTCGGGCTGGCCGCGCTGGCCGCCCCGCCCAGGCCCGCGCACTCCACCAGCGCCGAGTCTCCGATGTCGGGCGCGGCGTCGGCGTCGGAGAAGCCCGGCCGGTAGAGCGGGTCGCCCACCAGGGGCGCGGGGAAGGTGAACCAGCGGTCGGGGAGCCCGGCGATCTGCACCGCCGCCTCCACGCCGTTGCGGCTGATGAAGACGATCAGGCTCGAGTCGGCCGTCCCCTGGATCCCGGCGAGGGCCGCCCGGGCGGCGGCGATGCTGACCGTGAGGGCGAAGTGCCCGTTGGCGCCGAGCATGCGGGCGGTGGGGAGGACGCTGTCGGGCGCCCCCTCGGCCATCGCCGGCAGCGCCTGGCGCAGCAGGAGCATCGTCGTCGCCTGGTGGCGCATGTGGCAGTCGTCGCCCATCGCGATTCCCTGGGCGCAGAGCGCGAAGGCGTCGATCGGGCCATCGGCCCGCAGCGCCGCCGCGAAGCCGGGGGCGATGCCCTCGGCCATGATCCGCTGGCGCTCGATCGCGGCCGGCGTGCCGAGCCCGAGCCAGAAGGCCTCGCCGGGCCCGTCGTTGAAGGGGCTGAAGCCGACGCCGCCGTTCACCTCGTCGCGCGCCGCCCAGCAGGCCATCGAGGGGGAGATCACCCCGCACATCGCCCCGGCGGCGTTCAGCGAGTGGGCGTTCGCCAGCTGCACCGCGCCGCGTGCGAGCAGCCCGGCGGCGTCCTCCGGGGTGGAGGCCCAGCCCTCGAACACGCAGGCCCCGATCACCGCGTTGCGCTGGGGCGCGCACATCTCCTCCCAGTCGATCGGGGGACCCGCGTGCAGCACCATCCGCCCCTCGAGGCCGGGGATCAGCTCTCCCGCCGGCCCGGCGCCGACGATCATCGGGCGGGCCTCCTGCAGGCGCGCGATCGCGGTGGCGTTGGCGGCGTCGACGCGCGAGTCGCCGTAGGCCGCGGCAAGCGTCGCGATCGCCCCGGGGTCGCCGGAGGCGGGTGGGCGCCAGTCGATGGCCGTGACGTCCGCTCCCTGCTCGTGGAGCGCGTCCGCCATCAGATCGAGGCCCGCAGTGGCGATGCGTAGGCTCACCTCATGAACCTATCTGCTCTCGCGGCGTCCGTGCGCGACCACCCGGGCCTCACGGGCAAGCGGGACCTGGCGGCGGTGGCCCGCACGCTCGGTGGCGACGGGGACGATGCGGCCGTCGTGGCCGATGCGGGCGGCCACCTGGTGATGGCGGCCGAGGCCATCTGGCCCCCGTTCGTCGCCGCGCAGCCCCGGGTTGCGGGGGTCGCCGGGGTGGTCACCGTGCTGAACGACCTCGCCGCCACCGGCGCCCGGCCGATCGCCCTCCGGCGCCGTCGCGCAGGAGATCCTGGAGGGCCTGCGGATCGGGGCGGAGCTCTACGGCGTGCCCGTCGTGGGCGGCCACGCGACCATCGAGGGATCGGCCGGGCCG
Source organism: Actinobacteria bacterium Ga0077541 (assembly GCA_001464995.1). Lineage (GTDB taxonomy): Bacteria > Actinomycetota > Thermoleophilia > Miltoncostaeales > Miltoncostaeaceae > Miltoncostaea. The sequence continues at coordinate 566 of LNEQ01000293.1, read as the reverse complement.
GGCCTCTCGACGTTCGCCGTCGGTCGCGCGGCGGCGCCGCTGTCGGCCCGCAACGCCCGCCCCGGCGACGCCGTGCACCTGGCGGTCTGCCTGGAGGGCGAGATGGTGCAGGGCCCCGAGGGGCTCTTCTTCAGCCACCTGCGCGGCCCGCGCCGGGGGCGCGCGGCGGCCGACCTCGCGCTGCTCGCCGACGCCGCCGAGGCCGGCGAGGCGTGGGCGGCGCGCGACGTCTCGATGCCCGGCATCGCCGGTTCGCTGCTGCAGTTCTGCGAGAGCGCCGGCGGCCTCGGCTGCGCGCTCGACATGGACGCCCTGCCGGTGCCGCCCGGCGTCGCCCTGTCCGACTGGCTGCTGTGCTTCCCCTCCTACGCCTTCCTCCTGGCGGGCGACCCGGAGGCCCTTGCAGCGCGCTTCGGCGCGGCCGGGCTGACGCTGGCCCGCGTCGGGACGCTCGATGCGTCGGCGACGCTGCGCCTGCGGGCAGGGGATCGAGAGGAGCCGGTCTGGGACCTCGCGAGGAGGGCCCTCACCGGCATGCGCCCCTCGTGAGCGGGCGCGCGGGCGGG
>LNEQ01000292.1 GCA_001464995.1 Actinobacteria bacterium Ga0077541 | reverse complement strand
ATGCTGCCGACGCTGAAGCTCTTCAAGATCAACGTGCAGCTCGACATGACCGGCGAGCGCAAGATCGAGGCCAAGGAGGCGGCGCCCAAGCCCCCGCCGACCCGCGGCGACGGCGTTCTGCCGACCGACGAGGACAAGCGCCTGATCGTGGTGCTGCAGCGCGACCTGCCGATCGAGCCGGCGCCGTTCGACCGCTGGGCGGCCGACGCGGGCATCACTCCGGAGGAGCTGCTGGCCGCCTGCCAGACCTTCGTCGACCGCAACTACATGCGGCGCTTCGCCGCGGTGCTCAACCACCGCAAGGCCGGCTTCGGCGCCAACGGCATGGCGGTGTGGCAGGTGCCCGAGGAGGACCTGGAGGAGGTCGGCCCCAAGATGGCCGCCTTCCAGGCCGTCTCGCACTGCTACAAGCGCCCGACCTACCCCGACTGGCCGTACAACATCTTCACGATGGTGCACGCCCGCTCGATGGAGGCCTGCGAGGAGGCGATCGAGGCGATCGCGCAGGACATCGGGGTCACCGACCCCTCGCGCCGGGCGATCCTCTACTCGACCTACGAGTTCAAGAAGATCCGGCTCGTCTACTACACGCCCGACTACAAGGAGTGGGAAGCCAAGGCCCTGGCCGGCGAGCCCCTCCCGCGCTGGAAGAAGAGCTGAGCCCGAGCGTGGCGGGGCCGGAGGGGACGCGCAGCGCGGAGCTGTTCGCGCGGGCGCAGAAGGTGCTGGTGGGCGGCGTCAACTCGCCCGTGCGCGCCATGCGCTCCATCGGACGCGACCCGCTGTTCATCGGCCGCGCGGAGGGCCCGTACGTCTGGGACGCCGACGGCAACCGGTACATCGACTTCCTCTCCACCTGGGGCCCGGCGATCCTCGGCCACAGCCCGGAGGCCGTACTGCGGGCCGTGGAGCGCGCCCTGCCCCTCGGCACCTCCTACGGGGCGCCGACCGAGCGCGAGGTGGTGTTCGCCGAGACGATCTGCGACGCGGTGCCGTCGGTGGAGCAGCTGCGCATGACCTCCTCGGGCAGCGAGGCCGTGATGGGCGCGCTGCGCCTGGCGCGCGCCGCCACCGGGCGCGAGACGATCGTGAAGGTCGCCGGTGGCTACCACGGCGCCATCGACGGACTGCTGGCGCAGGCCGGGAGCGGCCTCACCACGCTCGGCGTGCCGGCGAGCGCCGGCGTCACCGCCGCCGCGACGGCGGCCACCCACATCGTGCCCTTCAACGACGCCCCCGCGGCCGCGGCCGCCCTCGAGGGGGCCGCGGCGATGATCGTCGAGCCGGTGGCGGGCAACATGGGCGTGGTGCCGCCGCGCGACGGCTACCTGCAGGCGCTGCGCGAGGCCTGCGACCGCACCGGGGCGCTGCTGATCATCGACGAGGTGATCACCGGCTTCCGGGTCGCCCGCGGCGGCGCCCAGGAGCGCTACGGCGTGCGGGCCGACATCACGTGCTTCGGCAAGATCATCGGCGGAGGCCTGCCCGTCGGCGCCTTCGGCGGCCGCCGCGAGGTGATGCGCGAGCTCGCCCCCGAGGGCCCGTGCTACCAGGGCGGGACCCTTTCGGGGAACCCGCTCGCGACCGCCGCCGGGCTCGCCGTGATGGGCGAGCTGGCGAAGGAGGGCGTCTACGAGCGACTCGAGGCGAGCGGCGCCGCCCTCGAGGAGGCGGTGCGCGCCAGCGGGGCCCCGGTGCACATCAACCGGGTCGGCTCGATGCTGACCCCCTTCTTCACCCACGGGCCGGTGGAGGACTACGCCGACGCCACCCGCAGCGACACCGACGCCTACGGCCGCTTCGCCCGCGCCCTGCTCGCCGAGGGCGTCTACCCTCCCCCCTCGCAGTTCGAGGCCTGGTTCACCGGCCTCACCCACGGCGACGCCGAGATCGCCGCCGCGCGCGACGCCCTCGCCCGGGCGGCCGGCGCGTGAGGGACGTGCTGGCGACCGAGCCCGCGCTCGCCGCCGAGCTGATCGAGCCCGCGGCCGCGCCCCTGCTGTCGCCGCTCGTCACCCCTCCGCTGACGCCCTACGAGGCCGCCGGGCTCGATCTGATCCTCGAGGGGTTCCTCCTGCACCACGG
>LNEQ01000291.1 GCA_001464995.1 Actinobacteria bacterium Ga0077541 | reverse complement strand
GTGTCCCAGCAGACCCCGAGCTCGCGCGTCATCTGTGCCACCGGCCGGGCGTTCAGGCCGACCTGGCGGCAGCACTCGCGCCCTGCCCGATGGGTGAGAAGGCAGCGCGCCGAGAACGCGGGCGAGGACTCGGACCAGGTGCCGATCGAGCACAGCCGCTCCTCGCAGCGGTAGCGGCGCTTTCGCCAGCGAAGCCGAGCCGGCCGGCCGAAGGCGGCAAGGTCGCGGTCGTCGACCTCCGCCCGGCCGTGGGCCCGGGCCACGACCCCGCACCCCGGGCAGCCGACCAGATCGGCGACCAGCTCGATCACGATGAGCACCTCGGCGGCGTCCTCGTGGACCTCGATCACCCGGAACCCGGGCAAGCCCAGCAGCGCCTCCGCGGCGCCGGTAGCGTCGGACACGTCGGGAGCCTCCTCGTCGTTCGCAGCCTTCGTCAGCCGCAACGATGCCGGGGGCTCCCGGCCCCTGCTCAGCCGCTACTCGTTACTCCACTCGCCACGCTCGGATCGGACGGCCCGAGCGCCTGCTCCATGAGCGGACGACCCTTGGTGGGGACCTGGGGCGGATGCTCGAACTCGTTTCCGCACTAGGTCCGAAATCATGCGCCGATGCCGCACCCCCCGGTGACTGGTCGTCAGCGCACAGCACGTTGACAGGCTGGCAGGGTCAGGTAGCGGCGCGTCGCGTCGCTGGCGGCGGCGTGGCTAACCCGGATGCGCGTGAGCAGTCGCCCGCAGACCAGGCCGCGCCGCAGTGGCAGATCGACGACGACCCTACGCCCTGCACTCGCGTGGCCGGCGCGACGCAGCAGCAGTCCCGCGGCGCCAATCCGGCCGACGCTGATGCTGTAGCGGACCGTGCCCGCCCCGGCCGGAGAGACCTTCCAGGCGAGCCGCAGGCAACCCCGCGAGGCGGCTCGGCATTTCCTGATACCCAGCGAGAGAACGCTGACGCGTAGGAACTCCAGCGATCGTAAGCCGGCGACCGTGCCAGGCCCCGCTCCGGTGAAGGGGCCCGCCGTCTGGTTGACACAGTTGCGGTTCCGGTCGCAAGCCCGAGCCCGGAACCAGAGCG
>LNEQ01000290.1 GCA_001464995.1 Actinobacteria bacterium Ga0077541 | reverse complement strand
CCGCCGACGCCGAGGCGCGCAAGGCCCGCGCATCCAAGTAGGAGCACCGAGCAACCGATGAGCGACGACACCGACTTCCCGTTCCCCTTCGCGTTCGGTGAGGGGGCGGGGGAGGACTTCAAGGAGAAGCTGAAGGAGCTCATGCGCGCCCAGCGCGAGGCCTTCGAGGAGATGCAGTCCGAGGCCGGCGGTCAGCTGGCCGCGGTCGATCGCTGGCAGGTGATCCAGCAGGCCGTGGTGCTCTCGTCGGCCGCGATGCGGACCCTCACGCCGCAGGCGACCCCCGACGAGGCCGCCGACGCGATGGGCCTTCTCTTCGCCCGCTCGATGGCTGCGCTCCAGGGGGCCCTCCGCCCGAGCGACTGAGCCTGGATCCGCCGTATCTCGCGGCGCGGATTCAGGCTGAGCGGGCCGCGCGGCCGCCCTCAGGGCGTGCCGTTCGCCCCTTCATAGGCGGCGCGGCCGAAGTGCAGCTCCATGGTCGCGTCGCGGAAGCCCCCGACGCTCTCCTCCGCGAAGCGGCGCAGGCCCTGCACCTCCTGCGACAGCGCGGCGATCTGGTCGTGGGTGGAGCGCCAGCTCGCCCCGATCAGATCCACCAGCCGCTCCATGTCCTCCACCAGCGCCCGCCGCTCGCGGGCGGCGTCGGCGGCGATGTCGGCGCGCAGGTCCGACAGGTCGCGCTCGCGCTCCCGGGCCCCGGCCCGGATCCGTGCGAGATCGGCCTCCAGCCGGCGGACCGCCTCCAGCACCTCCTGGGGGCTCTGGGCGGTCACGAGACCCTCCCGTAGACGGTCGACTCGTCGGCGGCCGGCTGGCCGGTGGCCGCGCTGCGGTAGAGGAAGCCCCGGGCCTCGTCGAACTCGGGCACGAGCGTCCCGTCGGCGACCTGCTGGTCGATCCAGGCGCCGGTGAACACCAGCCGCCGCAGCCAGTGCACCAGGTCGGCGCCGCCGCCCAGCAGGCTCCCGGCGTGGTCGTCGATGTGGGCGGCGAGCGGGCTCGCGGGATGCGCCACCGCGCCGTGGGCCGCGAGCGCGACCAGGTCCTCGGTCTCGGGCCCGCGCAGCTGCGGCCGGCCGATCAGGCCGAGCCTCATGGCGGCCGCCCCGACCCGCGAGGCGAAGTCCCCCGCGCTGAAGTCGAAGCGCACCCCATCGACCTCGACCGAGAAATCGTGGCCGCTGGAGTAGGAGGGGGAGAGCGGTCCGAGACCCATCCCGACCAGAGTACCAACGCCCCTCGGACGTCCCGTCGCAGGGGCCTGACGACGGGCTGACAGGTCGGCGTGGACGGGGCGCGCATCGTCCCTGATCCGCGCGTGTCCCGGCGCAGCGGGGCGACATCCGCGCGCCGCCGGGCGCGAGCATGGCCGTCATGGGACGCCTGCGCATCGACCGCCTCACGGGCCCGCCCGCTTGCCTGCTGACGGGCGGCGGACGACTGCTCTCGGGCCGCTGCCACGCCGCGCGGACCCGGCGGGCACGGCTCGTCGGGCTGCTCGGCACCCCGGACCTCGGCGCCGACGAGGCGCTCTGGATCGAGCGATGCCGAGCGGTCCACTCCGTCGGCCTGCGCGCCACGATCGGGTGCGCGTTCCTCGACGGGCACGGCCGGGTGCTGCGCGTCGTCGATCCGCTCCCCCGCGGCCGCGCCGCCGCCGTCCGGGGCGCCCGGTCGGTGGTCGAGTGCCCGGCGGGCGTGCTGCGAGATGTACGTCCCGGCGACCACCTCCGTCGTGCCTGAGCACGAAAACCCCGCTCCGAGCGAACGACCTGTGTCCGCCGCGGGGGTGATCGCGACCTCCCTCGCGACTCGTCCCGGTGCGGATCGCGACGCCACCGGGGCGGCCGGGCGCATCGTCGGGAGGTCGATCATGTCCATCGGGCTCGGGGGCGTCGTGCCCTCGGTGCTGCTCGTCGAGGACGACGGGCCCACGCGGGTCTTCCTGTCGGAGAACCTCATCGCCGACCGTTTCGCGCCGGTCTCGGCCACCTCGGCCGAGGAGGCGATCGAGATGCTCGCGAGCGCGCGGCCGGACGCCGCCGTGGTCGATGTGGGCCTGCCCGGCATGAGCGGCCTCGATCTGGTCAGCCGCATCCGAGAGGGGGGAGCGGACGCCGGGTGGGACACCGGCCTGCCGATCCTGCTCATCTCGGCCGACGCCGGACCCTTCTCCGTGGTGCGCGGCATCGACCGCGGGGCCGACGACTTCGTCGCCAAGCCCTTCCACTACCCGGAGGTGCTCGCGCGCCTGGGGTCGATGATCCGCCGCTCCCGGGGCGCGACGGTGAGGGAGGAGATCCGGGTCGGCCCCCTCGTGGTGGACCGCCACTCGCGACGGGCGTCGATCGGCGGCCGCGTCCTCGACCTGTCGGCCAAGGAGTTCGCCCTCCTCGCGGCGCTGGCCAAGGACCCGACCCGGGTGCTCACCAAGGGCGAGTTGCTGCGCGACGTCTGGGGCTACCGCGCCGCCGCCCGCACGCGCACCGTCGACAGCCACGCCAGCCGGCTGCGCCGCAAGCTCGCGGCGCAGGGAGGCGGCGAGCGGTGGGTCGTCAACGTCTGGGGGATCGGCTACCGCCTGCTCCCCGAGGAGTCCTGAGGTGCCGGGCGCGACGGCACGCGGCGCCGATCCGACTACCCCGGGGGACGCGATCGCGCGGCTCCTGCACGATCTGCACGCCCCGCTCACCGTCATCCGCGGCCACTGCGCGACCCTCGCGCGCGCCGAGGACTCCCCGGAGCGCAGGCGCGCGATCGACCTGATCGACGCGGAGACCCTGCGCCTCGCCGCCGGGCTGCGTCGGCTCGGGGCGGTCTCGCCCGCCCGGCCGCCGCAGGAGGCCGGGCCGGTCGATCTCGCGGCCCTCGCGGGGGATGCTGCGCGCCGGTTCGGGCCGGTGGCTGCCGCCCGCGGCGCGCGGCTCGAGACGCGCGGAACCGCGGCGCCGGTGTGGATCGCCGGTGACACGGGGCTGATCGAACGGGCGATCGACAACCTCGTGGGGAACGCGATCCGCCACATCGCCCCCGGCGGGCGCATCGAACTCGCGCTCGCATGCCGCGGCGGGCGTGCGGTGCTCCGCGTCCGCGACGACGGCGCGGGCGTTCCCGTCGCCGACCGCGAGCGCATCTTCCTGGCCGGCGAGCGCGGGAGCGCACCCCTCGGGGAGGGGCGGGGCCTCGGGCTGGCGATCGCACGCGACATCGTGGGCGCCCACGGCGGTCGCCTCACGCTCGACGCGGTGGGCACGGGCGCATGCTTCCGCGTGTCGCTCCCGCTTCTCGGGGGCGTCGACCGGGGCCCCCGGGCGGCATGACGACCCTGGTCGCCGAGGAGAGCGTGGCGCGGATGGTCGCCGGCGCCGGCGAGGGTGCGCTGGTCGTGGTGCCACGGCTGCGCCGCGGGCGGGCGAAGGGCTGGGAGGGCCTCGAGGCCGATCGTGTGGTCGACGCCCTGGTCGCGGCCGGGCCTCGTGCGGTGGTGCTGGCGCGCGGGCTCGACGCCGATCCTGGCGCCGCCGCCCTGCCGGCGCTCGGCCGCGTGATGGGCCACCGGGTGGTGCGCCTGCCGCGTGACCCCTCCGAGGCGGCATGGATGATCGCCGTCGCGATCCACCCGGGATTCGCGGGCGATTACCTCGTCCGCCGCCTCGAGGCCCTCGCCGGGATCGCCTCGGCCGGGGGCGCGCTGCCACGGCGCGCGATCGGCGCCGGTGGTGCGGCGGTCCCCGCCCTCCGCCCCGCCGTCCTCGGCAAGTGGGCGGCATGTGCCTGGCGGGCATGTCGCCGATGCCCCGGCGGCGGGGCGGAGGGCGGCCGGTGCGGGCGATGCGGCGCCCCGATCGGCGGTGAGGAGCCGTGAGGCGCCCGCGTCTCGCCGCACGGCGGGGCGGCGCCTGGCTGCTGGCGGCAGGGCTGATCGGCCTGGTCGCGGCCGTTGTCACGGTGCGTGCAGCGGGTCCGGCCGACGCGTCCGGGACGATCGTTGTGGCCCGTGAGCCGCTCGCCGCAGGGCTGCTGATCGACGAGGCCGCCGCGACCAGGGCGCTCGCCGTGACGCCGGCCGGCGCCGCCGGCCTGCGGGGCGTCTTCGGCGATCCCGCCGACCTCGTCGGCCGTCGGATCGTCGCCCCGGTCGGCGTCGGCGAGCCCGTCTCCGATGCCTCCCTGGGCGGCGCAGAGGGCGCTGCGCCCGCCCCGCTCCGGATCGGAGAGCGGGCCGTGGCCGTTCCCCTCTCTGCGGCGGGCGGTCCCGCGGCGGGGCTGGTGGCGGGCTCCCGCGTCGACGTGGTCGCCTCCACCGGCGAGGGGCCGGCGGGCGCGAGCGCCCTCGTCGTCGCCGATGCCGAGGTGCTCGCGGTGGCCGTGCCCGCGGCCGACGATCTCGCCGGCGGCTCGGGCGAGGCGCTGCTGAGGGTGTCGTCCCCCCAGGCCCTCCGGGTGACCGCGGCGCTCAACTTCGCGCGGGAGGTCCGCCTCCTCGTGCGCCCGGCGGACGAGGTCGGCCCGCCGGCCGGGCCGCGATCGGTGGACGCGCCGTGACCGGCGACGCCTCCGTGCCACGCCGGGCGTCCGCTCTGCTCGTGGTCGGCGCGGGCGGAGGCTGTGGCGCGAGCCTGCTCGCGGGCGCCCTGGCGCTCTCCTGGGCCCGGGCGGGGGCGCCCGCCTGGCTGCTCGAGCTCGACCTGGACCGCGCCGACCGGGCCGACGCGTGGGGTCTGGCGGCGGTGCGGTCGCTCGCGGACCTCGCGGGGGTCGCGGCCGAGCTCGGTGCCCGTCACGTCGGCCACGCCGCCCAGGAGGGGCCGTCCGGTCTCCGGGTCCTGGGCGCGCCGCCGGCGCCCGGCGCGGCCGACGCCTGGGATGCCGCCGCGCTGCGACGCCTCGTCGAGGCGACACGCGCTGCGGCGGGCGACGCCGGCCGGACCGTCATCGACGCGGGTCCCGGGTTGGGCCGTCCGGCTCGGGCGGTCGCCGGGGGCGTCGATGCGGTCCTGGTCGCGTGCGGCCCGCATGTCGCGGCGGCACGGCGCGCGCGGCGCGTCGTCGAGGCCCATTCCGCGTCGGGCGCCCGGGCCGCGTGCCTCCTCGCCCTCGCTCACGGCCCGAACGCCGGCGAGATGGGCGCGCGCGCCGTGGCCCGGGCGGCGGGCGCCCCCGTCGCGGGCGAGATCCCCTGGTCGCCCGGAGAGGCCGCGCTCCTCGGTGCCGGATCCTGGCCGCAGGGCAGGCGGAACCGGCTGGCGCGGGCGATCGAGGCCCTCGGGGAGGGCCTTGCGGAGGCGCTCGGATGACCGCGTCACCACACGACCCGGCGCTGGTCGAGGCCCTGCGCGCCCGGGCCGCCCGCGACCGCAGGGTCCGGCACGACATGTCGCGGATCGACCTGGCGGAGATCGTCGGCGACCTGATCGACGACGAGCGGCGGATCCTCACCGACGCTGCCCGGGCGGATCTGATCGAGGCGGTGGTGGACGAGGCGCTCGGGCTCGGCCCGCTCGAGGCGCTGCTCCGCGACCCGCGCATCACCGAGGTGATGGTCTGCGGGCCGTCGCGGATCTTCGTCGAACGCGAGGGCCGCATCGCGGCATCCGCGGCCCGGTTCCACGACGACGCGCACGTCCTCCACGTGATCGACCGCATCCTGGCGCCGCTCGGGCGGCGGGTCGATGAGGCGAGCCCGATGGTCGACGCGCGCCTGCCGGACGGATCCCGTGTGAATGTCGTCATCCCGCCGCTGGCCCTGGACGGCCCGGCGCTGACCATCCGGCGCTTCTCGGGCGAACCCCTCACGGGCGACGATCTCGTGCGCCTCGGGACGATCGACGCCGGGATGCTCGACCTCCTGCGCTCCGCGGTGCGTGCCCGCCGCAACGTCCTGGTCACGGGTGGCACGGGGAGCGGGAAGACCACCACGCTGGCGGCGCTGGCGGCGTTCGTGCCGGCGCACGAGCGCCTGGTCACGATCGAGGATGCCGCGGAGCTCCGGATACCGCTTCCGCATGTTGTCCGCCTCGAGAGCCGGCCCGCCTCCCTCGAGGGCGCGGGCGCCGTCCCCATCCGCGCCCTCGTGCGGAATGCCCTGCGGATGCGGCCCGACCGCATCGTCGTCGGGGAGGTCCGGGGCGGCGAGGCGCTGGACATGCTGACCGCGATGACGACGGGGCACGAGGGGTCGCTCTCGACGCTCCACGCCTCATCGCCCGCCGACGCGATCCGGCGCGTCCAGACGCTGGCGCTGATGGGTGACCTCGACCTGCCGTATCGCGCGGTCGCCGACCAGGTCGCGAGCGCGATCGACGTGGTCGTCCACCAGGCACGGCTCGCCGACGGGCGCCGGAGGGTCGTGGAGATCGCAGCGGTGGCGGCGGCGACGACCGAGGGCCCCGCCCTCACGGCCCTCGTGCGCTGGGACGGGCGCGGCGGCGGCCCGGGCCGGTTCGCATGGGAACCCGCTGCCGCAGCATGGCGGGAGGACGCCGTCCGCGACGCGTCGTCCGGGCGATGAGCGCGCTCGCGCCCGCCGCCCTCGCTGCGTTCTCGGCCGCGCTCGCCGTGCTCGGCGCCGGGAGGATCGTGCGGGCCCGCCGGGAGCTCACCCGCCCGCGACGATCCGGCCTGCGACCGGCCGGCCCGATCGGCCGGCGGCCCTGGGGCCGGCGTCTCGCCGCGACGCTCGAGCGGGGAGGGATCTCCATGGGCGCCGATGCGTTCGTCGGGGCGACCGTCGCCTGCGCGCTCGCCGCCGCCGCCCTCTCGGTGGCGGTGGTGCGCGCCCCGATGGCGGGCGCACTCGCGGCCGCGGCCGTCACGGCCGCCGCGGCGGCGCTCGTGCGATCGGCGGACCGGCGTCGCCTGGCGCGGATCGAGACCCAGCTGCCGGGCGTCGCGCAGCAGATGGCGGCGGCCCTCTCGGCGGGGCTCTCGCTGCGTCAGGCGCTGACGCGCGCCGCCCGCGACGCGCCCGAGCCCGTCCGCAGCGAGCTCGCAACGGCGGTCGGCGAGCTGGAGGTGGGGACCCGGCTGGAGGCGGCCCTCGAGGCCCTGGCCGCTCGCGTGCCGGTCCACGACCTCGGGATCATGGTCACGGCGATCCTCGTTCAGCGCCGCACGGGCGGGAACCTCGCGCGGGCGCTCGCCACCCTGTCCGGTCGCCTCGAGGAGCGGGCGCAGCTGGCGCGTGAGCTGCGCGGCGCCACGGCACAGGCGCGGATGACGGCGTGGCTCGTCGCGGTGCTGCCGGTGGGCGGGGGCCTGATGGCCGAGATAGCGGCTCCGGGAACGCTCGCCCGGACGCTCGGGCAGGGGCCCGGGCCCGCCATCCTCACCGCCGCGGGGCTGCTCTACGCGGCAGGTGTCGTCGCGATACGCCGTATCGGGCGGGTCGAGGCGTGAACGGCCCGCTCGCGCCGCTGCTGCTCTGGACGGCGGGGTTCGTCTGCGCGGGGGTCGGACTGCACGTGTCGCGCGCGCCGGGCGGACGGACCGCACCGCGGCCGTCGGGACGCGTGCCGGGCCTGTTGCGGGCGGCGATGCGGGTGCCCTGCTCGGCCTCATCGGTCGCCCGGCTGAGCCGCGCGACCGATGAGGCGTCCCTGGTGCGCGCCGGGCTCTCCGGGGATCTCGGGCCGGACGCCCTCGCGCGCATGCGTCTCGGCCTGGCGGCAGCCGGTCTCGCGCTCTCATCGTGCGCGGCGCTGCTCGCGCCCCCCGCCGCGGTGATGATCCCCCTGGCGGCCGGCGGCGGCGTCGCGCTGCCGGGCCGGTGGGTCGCCCGGCGTGGGGACGCGCGCCGGGCGGCGCTGGTCCGCGAGCTGCCCGATCTGCTGGATCTCCTCGGCATCTGCATCGAGGCCGGCATGGCGCTCGACCCCGCCCTGCGGCTGGCGGCCGACCGGCTGGGTGGGACGCTCGGCGAGGAGGTTCGGGTGGTGCTGCGCGATCTGTCGCTCGGCTCGCCGCGCCGCGACGCCTATCAGGGGTTCGTCGCGCGCGCGGGCGCGCCGGAGGTGACCCGGACGATCGGCGCGCTGCTGCAGGCCGAGGAGCTCGGGGCGCCTCTCTCGCGGGCCCTTCAGGGGCAGGCCGAGTCGTTGCGCGCCTCGCGCCGCCAGGACGCCCGGGAGAGGGCGGCGCGGGCGGCTCCGAAGATCCAGCTCGTGGTGGCGATGGTGATGGTCCCCGCCGTGCTCATGCTGGTGATCGGCGTCCTCGTGATCGAGCTCTCGCGACAGGTGGGCGCGGTGATCGGATGAGGGCGCCCGTGTGGAGGGCGGGCTCGGCGACCGCGGACTACCTCGGAGCGGTGGCGGCGGTCGGCCTGACGATGCTCGCGCTGGTGGCGGTGCGCGAGCATCAGCCGCAGCGGCGGCCACCGCTCGATCCGGTCGCGCGCATCGGCGCCATCGTGAGGCCCGCCCCGGTCGTCCGCCCACCGCGGGCACGGCCCGCCCGAGCCCGTCCACCGCGCCCGCGGCGCCCGGCCAGGCCCCGCCCGACGGTGCTCGCCCCGGTCTGGGCGATCGGCTGGTGATCGCCGGGCGGCGATGGCCGGCCGGTTCGCCGTCCGGTCGGGCCGCGACCGGCCCTCGCGCCGGCCGTGCGCGTCAGGCGTCGTGCAGGTGCGCCC
>LNEQ01000289.1 GCA_001464995.1 Actinobacteria bacterium Ga0077541 | reverse complement strand
CGTGGAGGCCGGGGCACCGCCGCTGCCGGGCAGCACGTAGCCGGCCAGCACGGCCAGCAGGCTGGAGCCGGAGGGGGCCGCGCCGATGGGCGCCTGGAAGCTGGGTGCGAACTGGACGGACGCCTCGTCGCCGGAGGCCAGGAAGCCGTCGCGCGGCTCGCCGCCGGGGCCGACCGACGCGGGGGCCGCGTCGAGGCGGGGCGTCGTCTCGCCCGCGCTGAGGATCGTCGTCACGAAGTCGGGGATGGTCTCACCGCGCGGTGCGCCCTTGGCGGCCGGCGCGTCGGGCGCGCTCGGGACCGCCGCCGCGGAGGGGGCGGGGAGGTCGGGGGCCGCGGTGCTGATGCTCACGGCCGGCGCCGGGGTGGCCGCGACCGCCGCCGCGAGGCGCTCACCGGCCGGCGTCACGGGGGGCGCCGGGATGTCGGGCGCGGCCGGAAGCGGCGTCGTGGTCGGGAGCGCGATCACTTCCGGGGGGAGCGGGGACGGAGTGGGGGTGGCCTCGGCACCGGGGCTCGGCGCGGCGGCCTCGCCCTCGGGGGTCTGGGCAGGCGGCGGCGCGGGCGCCTCGACGGGCACCTCCTCGACCGGCGCGGGGGTCTCCTCGCCGACGGCCGGACCCTCGGCGGCGGGCGCCTCCGGCTGCTCGGCCACGGGCGGCGCGGGCGCCGTCTCCCCGGTGACCGGCGCGACCTCGCCAGGGGGCGCGGCCGGCTGCTCGGCGACGGGCGCCCCGGTGGCGAGCTCCTGGCCCACGGCGAGCGTGGGAAGGAGGAGCGCCGCGGCACCGGCGATCGCGACGGCGGCGAGCCATCTCGGGGCGATCGACCTCATGCGTGGACGGCGGCTTCTCGTCATCGGAACGCCAGAATCACCAATCGTTGAACCCGTCCCGGATCGCCCGGAATCGCGCGCACCATACATCGGGCCCAGGACGCCGTGAAGAGGGCGGAGGCATGATCACTCTTTCGGGGGAGGAGGCGGCGTCCCGGCGGCGGGACGGGCCGCCGATCGATGACGGCTGAGGGCGCCGTTAGAGTCGTCGTCCGGTGCCTCTCGCGGCTCAACTCCACCTCCCCCTTCCGAGCCCGCAACCCGGCGCCGAGAGCGGCGATTCCATGCCCGACAGGCTGTGTGCGCTGCTCGTCCGCCGGGGCCGGCCGCTGGAGGTCGGGCACGTGGCCACGCAGCTCCTGCGTCTGCGCCGCTGCCCGGAGCGGCTGCAGCGGCGGCTCGTGGCCGAGATCGTGGAGGGGGACGCCCGTCTGGCCTGGCTGGGCCGCGACCTCGTCGGCCTCGCGCCTCCCGACTGGTCGGGGGCGGCCCTGGCCGCCACGACCTTCTGCGTGGTCGACCTCGAGACGACCGGCGGCTCGCCGGGGCACTCGAAGGTGACCGAGATCGGAGCGGTCCGCGTGCGGGCGCTCGGCATCGCGGATCGTTTCAGCACGCTGGTCAACCCCGGCCGCCCCATCCCCCCGGTGGTCACCGAGCTCACCGGCATCGACGACCGGATGGTGGCCGACAGCCCCGACATCGCGACCGGGCTCGAGGGCTTCGTCGCCTTCGCCGGGCAGGACGTCCTGGTGGCGCACAACGCCCCGTTCGACCTGCGTTTCCTCAACTACGAGCGGCGGCGGCTGGCGGGCCGCTACTTCACCCAGGCCTGGCTCGACACGCTGGTGCTCGCCCGGCGGCTGCTCAACGGGCGCGTGGCGCGCCACGACCTCGGCACGCTCGCGGCGTGGGCCGACACGTCCGTGCGTCCGTCGCACCGCGCGCTTCCCGACGCCGAGGCCACGGCCGAGTTGCTGGTGGTCCTCATCGGGATGCTGGCCGAGCGGGGCGTCGACACCCTCCAGGGCGCCGTCGCGTTCGGCGGCATCGGCGGGGCCCGCCACGCCTTCAAGCTCGCCCTCGCCGAGGACCTGCCGGCGTGCCCCGGCGTCTACGTCATGCGCGACCGCGGCGGCGCGCCGCTCTACGTCGGCAAGGCGGGGAACCTGCGCCGGAGGGTCCGCTCCTACTTCGGTCCGGGCGGACGCCACAGCCGGCTCATCGGCCGTGCGCTGGAGCGCCTCGACAGCATCGACCACGAGACCTGCGGCTCGGAGTTCGCCGCGCTGTTGCGCGAGGACCAGCTCATCAAGGAGCTGAGGCCGCCCTGCAACCGTCGCGGTACCGGGGGCGCGGGGCAGTACCTCAAGCTCACCGCCTCCTCGCCGTCCCCGCGCCTCTACGTCGTGCCGGCCGTGCGTCCCGACGCGGGCACCTACTTCGGGCCCGTCCGATCGCAGCGGCTCACGCGCGAGGCGGTCGCCTGCCTGCGCGGGCTCTACGGCATCGACGACCCGGATCCGGCCGCGCGGGCCGAGGCCGTGGCCGCGTTGTCGGCAGTGCTCGCCGGGGACGCCGCCGCGCTCGGCGACCTCGGCCTCCGGCTCGGCCGGGCGGTGGCGGACGGGTCGCTGGCCGTCGACCGGGGCGACGGGCCCGACGCCCCGCGGGCGGTGCTCGGCACCCTGGCCGCCCTCGCGCGCGCCCGGCGCGCCTCGGCCCGGTTCGCGGTGCTCGTCGAGGCGGGGGAGGAGCCGCACATCGCGGAGGCCTTCTTCGTGGCCGGCGGGGTGGTGCGGCATCGGGCCCTGCTCGACGCCGACGCATGGGCCGAGCAGTGCCGCGAGGGCCTGGCCGTGCTGCGCCGCCTCTCCCGCGGCCCCCGCCCGCCCCTCGCCCCCGAGGCGATGGATGAGGCGGCGCTGATCGAGGAGCGGCTGCGGCAGGCGGGGCCCGGCGAGGGCGCCATGGCGCTGTCGCGCGGCTGGCGCACGGTGGAGGTGCTCGAGCACATCGGCTGCGCGGTCCGCCGCCTGGCTGAGTCGATGGGCGGCACCCCGGGGGCCCTCCCCGACGGCTGAGGCCCGCGCGCTCCGCGCCGCAGCGGTCCTGGCGCTGACCGGGCGCTTCAGCGCGTTCGGCCGCCAGGCCGCCGAGGGCCTGCGTGCCTGGGCCGACGTCCGCGGGATCGACCTCCGCATCGAGGACGATCGCAGCGAGCCGGCCGAGAGCGCCCGCCGCACGGTCCGCGCGGCCGGCCGCGCGGACATCCTCTTCGGGCCGTACGGCAGCGGCAGCGGACGCGCGGTGGCCGAGGCGATGGCCGGCCGCCCGGAGGTCGTGTGGAACCACGGTGCGGCCGAGGTGCCGCGCACGGGTGCGCGTCTCGTCGACGTGCTCGGGCCCGCCGGGTCCTACTGGCGCGGCCTGCCCGAGGCGCTGCGCCTCAGCGGGTCCGACGCGGACGCGGCGGTCGTCCGCGCCCCCGGCGGCTTCGGCGCGGCCGTCGCGGCCGGGGCGGTCGCGGCCCTCACCGCGGCCGGGCGCCCTCCGGTGCTCGTGCGCGGCCTCGGGTCCCGGGGCGCGGCCGACGCGGTGGACGCGGCGCGCGCGGCCGGCGCCGGGTGGATCGTCGGCGGCGGGCGCGCCGAGGACGACCTCGCCCTCGCCCGCGCGGCCGCGGGGAGCTGCGCGGTCGCCCTGGTGGTCTGCGGCGTCGAACTCGCGGGTGCCGAGCTGGGCGCCGCCGTCGCCGGGTCGCTCGGGCCCGCCCAGTGGGACGGCACGCCTCCGCCGCCGCCGTTCGCGCTCCCGCCGGGTGCCGACTACCCGGCCGCGCAGGCCCTCGCGGCGGCCCTGCTCGCCGAGCGCGCGCTGGCCCGGGCCGGTTCGTCCGATCCGGACGCGCTCTGGGACGCGGCCCGCGCGCTGCGCGCGACGACGCACATCGGCCCCTTCGCGGTGGACGACGAGGGGCGTCAGGTCGGTCACGCCCCCTGCATCGTCCGCTGGGAGCCCGGCGCCGCGGGTCCGCACCGGGTGGTCATCTGGAGGCCGCCGGGCGCGGAGGCGTGACACACTCCGCGCGTGCTCGGGCCAGTCGGTGCAGAGGGTGACATGACGGTGCGGGCCCTCGTGGACTGGTTCCACAGGGAGGGAGCCGACCTGCCCTGGCGCCGCACCCGCGACCGTTACCGGGTGCTGGTGGCCGAGGCGCAACTCCAGGCGACCCCTGTCGCGCGCGTGCTGCCCTACTACGAGCGCTTCATCTCCCTCTGGCCGACGGCCGCCGACATGGCCGGCGCCGATCTCGGCGAGGTGCTCGCCGAGTGGCAGGGCCTCGGCTACCCGCGGCGGGCCCGCAACCTCCACGCCGCCGCCGGGGTTGTGGCGTCGTCGGGGTGGCCGGAGCGCCTGACGGACCTGCCCGGGGTCGGCGCCTACACGGCGGCGGCGATCCGTTGCTTCGCCGACGGTGAGGACGTCCTGCCGGTCGACACCAACGCGGTTCCCCGGGGGCTGGCCGGGCGCGCCCGGCCTCGGCTGGGAGGCGGGGCAGGCGATCATGGACCTCGGCCGCCTCTGGTGCACCGCGCGGGCGCCGCGGTGCGCGGAGGGCTGCCCGCTGCGGGCCGGCTGCCCGGCGGCGGAGGCCGGCACGGTAATGGAGGTGACTCCGGTCCGCCGCCCCCAGGGGCGCTACGAGGGCTCCCTGCGCCAGCGCCGGGGCCGCCTCCTGCGCGAGCTGGCCGACACCGGCTGGGTGAGCCGCGACAGCGATCCCGAGGCGGCCGCGAGCCTCGTGGCCGATGGCCTGGCCGGCACGCGCGACGACCGGCTGGTCCGGGCCGGAGGCGGGGGATGAGGCAGCAGGTGGTGGTCGCGGCGGTGATCGAGCGGGGCGGCCGGATCCTCGTGAGCCAACGCGGGCCGGGCGCCGGCCAGCCGGGGCGCTGGGAGTTCCCCGGGGGCAAGCGCGAGCAGGGCGAGGACGATCAGGCGGCCCTGGCGCGCGAGCTGCGCGAGGAGCTCGGGGTGGATCTCGAGGTCGGGCCGCTGGTCTGGACCGCGCGCGCGGGCCCGCTCGTCCTGCGCTTCTTCCAGTGCCCCTGGCTTCCGGGCCTGCGCCCCCGGCCGCTCGGCAGCGTCCAGTTCCGCTGGGTGCGCCGCGAGGACCTGCCCGCGCTGCCCTTCCCGCCGGCCGACGCGGAGCTGGTCAGCGCCCTCGCCGAGGGCCGCCTCGGCGTCTGAGCCGGCCGGGTCGCCTTGTGCGGCGGGGTACACTTCGGCCGACCCGGGAGGTGGTGTATGGCCAAGGCAAAGCGGCAGCGTCGCAGCAGCATCCGAACCATGTCGGCCGACTCGTCGGCGCTGGAGGCCCTCGAGTCGCTCGAGCGTGCCGAGCGCTCGTCCGCCGAGGCCGCCCCCGAGGCCCCCGAGAGCGAGACGGCGACGGCCCTCAGCGCGGAGGCCGAGGCCGAGTAGCGGTGCGGGGCGGCTAGCCGCCCCGGGTGAAGGCCTCGCCGCTCACCAGGAAGCGGACACGGCCGCCGAGCTCGGCGCCGTTGTTGGCGACCCGCTCGAGGTGACGGGAGACCAGCACGGCGGTCGCCGACCAGACCCGCGTCTCGGGCTCGTCGGGCGCGCCCGCGACCCGTGCCACGACATCATCGAGCATCTGGCGCACCGTGGCGGCCTCCACGGCGGCCTGCTCGCCCAGGTCCGCGTCGCTGCGCGCGATCGCCTGGACGGCACGGGCGAGCGTGTCGACCGCGCGGGCGCTCATGCGCGAGATCATCGCCTGGATCTCGGGCACCGCGCCCTCGGGCCGGACCGACTTGGCGGCCTGCGAGATGGCCACCGCCAGGTCTCCGACCCGCTCCAGGGCGATCACCGCGATCAGGCCGACGTGCAGCAGGCGCTGGTCGCTCGCCACGGGCGCCTCGAGCAGCTGGAGGCTGAAGATCTTCTGGTCGAGTTCCACGCAGCGCTGATCCACGAGGTCATCCGCGCGGATCACCTCGTCGGCCGCGACCGGGTCGACCTCCTCCCAGGCGGAGACCCCCCGCTCGACCTGCGACAGCACCAGGCTCGCCATCTCGACGAGGCCCGTGCGGAAGTGCTCGATCTCTGCCTGGAAGCTTATGCGCGTCGCCATGGGGCGATACTACCCACTGGCCTCCGAAATCGATGTCACGATCGTGATAAGCCGCCGCCGAACGCGATCAGCGCGTCGGTGGTGGCCAGCAGGCGGCTCCCTTGCGCCGCGCGCGTGAAGCGGACGCTTCCGTCGCGCTCCTGCAGCCTGCGCAGCGCCGCCCGGGTTGCGGGCGGCGGCGTGCGCCCGAGGGCGCGGAGCGCGCGGATCGCGCCCGCGGTGGAGTTGGCCTCCGTCGCCCGCCCCGCACCCGCGTAGTTGAGGCCGCCCTCGCGGTTGCGCTGCGCGAGCATCCAGCTCGTCGCGGCCCTCACCCCGGGGTCGGAGCGGCGCACCCCC
>LNEQ01000288.1 GCA_001464995.1 Actinobacteria bacterium Ga0077541 | reverse complement strand
GCTCGGCTCGGCTCGTGCGGCCGGATCCTCGTACCGCAGACGGCGGCGCCAGCCGCGGTGGTGGTTGCGGGCGCGGTTGACGACAGCCGTCCACAGCCACGCCTCGAGGGTGCCCTCGCCCCGGAAGGCCCCGCGATCGTGCAGGCTCGCGGCGAACGCGTCGTGCACGGCGTCCCGCGCCGAGTCGCGATCGCCGGTGATGGCGGCCGCGACCCGCACGAACGCCCTGAGACGTGCGCGGTAGAGGTCCTCGATGTCACCTGCCGAGGCACCCCGCGTAGCGGGATCGTGCCCCTCTGTCACGAGATCAGCATCCATGACCGCTCCACATCGGGTGCAGCTCCACCGATACAGACACCGTGACCGGGTCGGTTTCTTTAGCTGCTGCCCGCCCCACCCGCGGGCGTCGACCGGCTCGGCCCCACAGAGTAGGTTGGCCGCCATGTCGGAGCCCGTGCGCCTCGAGCTGTCGGCCATGGGCGCCGTGCGGCCCCCCGCGGAGGCCGCCCTCGCGGCGGCGACGCGCCGCGAGGCCCAGGGCTTCGACGCGATCTGGTGGGCCGACCACCTGCTGCACTGGTTCCCGCTGTCGATCTGGACGCCCGACCTGGTGCCCCAGGCCGCCGCCGGGCAGCGCAGCCCCCACGTCTGGTTCGACCCGGTGCCGGTGGTCGCGGCCGCGGCGGGCGTCACGACGGACATCCGCCTGGGGATCGGTGTCACCGACCTGGTGCGCCGCCATCCGGTCTCGGTCGCCCAGAGCGCCCTGACCCTCGACCACCTCTCCGGCGGCCGCTTCATGCTCGGCGTTGGCGCGGGCGAGGTGCTCAACCTGGCGCCGTACGGCATGACCAACGAGCGCCCGCTGGGTCGTCTCGACGAGGGGCTCGACCTGATGCGGCGGCTGATGGCGAGCCCCGACCCGATCGACTTCGACGGCGACCACTTCCAGGTGCGCGACGGCTGCCTCGGGCTGGAGCCCCTGCCGTCGGGACCCCCGCCGATCTGGGTGGCGGCGCACCGCCCGCGGGGCCTCGCCGTGACCGGCCGGCGCGCCGACGGGTGGCTGCCCCTTGCGACCGACCCCGCCGAGTACGCCCGGATGCTGGCCGCGGTCCGCTCGGCGGCCGCGGGCGCCGGGCGGGACGAGGACGCGGTGACACCGGGCCTCTACGCCCGGATCGTCGTCGCCGAGACCCGAGAGGCCGCCCTCGCGGCGATCGACGGCTCGCTGCTGATGCGCTTCATCGCCCTCACGCGCTCGGCGGAGGCCTTCGCCGCCCACGGCGCCGAGCATCCCCTGGGCGCCGGGGCGTTCGGCCTCACGTCCTTCCTGCCGACCACCTACGGCCGCGCCGAGGCGCTCGCGCTGGCCGAGGCGGTGCCCGCCGACGTCGTGCGCGACACCGTGATCCACGGCACGCCCGACGACATCGCCGCGACGGTGGGGCGCTTCGTGGACGAGGGGGCCCGGCACGTGCAGCTGACCAACATGACCCCGCTGGCCGACCCGCGCCTCGCCGCCGCCAGCGAGGCGCTGCTGGCCGACGCGGTGTCGGCGCTCCGGGCCGGGACCGCCGCCGCCCCGTGAGACGCGCGCGGACCGGCATGCGGCGCTGACGGCCGTCGCCACCCCCGGCGCGCTCGGGGCCTCGCGGACCGTGACCGTCGAGGGCTGGCACCCGCGGGTGCTCGCGTTCAGCGGCGGATCCCTGCTCTGGACCGAGGCGGCCACCGTGCGCGTCGACCCCGCCCGGATCGCCGGCTCCCCCGCCGGGGGGCAGCGCTTCGACTACTACCGCGCCGAGGTCTTCCGGGTGGGCCTGGACCGCGTGTCGCGGCGCTTCACGGGCAGCCCCGAGTCGGCGGCCGCGATCCGCACGAGCATCGCCGCGATGGCCCCCGGGACGCTCTCCCCGACCGGGGACGGGGGGTTCGTGGTGGCGCCGGAGTCGCGTCGCTTCGCGCCGCCGGTGGTCTGGTGCTGCGACGCCGACGGCGTGGAGGCCGTGATCGAGAGCGACGGCCGGGCCGACGCCCCCGTGACCGTCGGGGCCGCCTGGACCGGGACGGCCGTGCGGTTCGCCCAGCTGTCCGGCGGCCTGCAGTCGCTCCGCACGGCCGACCCCGCCGGGCTGGCGCCCGCCACCATCGAGCCCACCGGCCCCGCGGCGGCGCCCGGGCTGCTCGCGCTCTCGCGCGAGGGGGTCGCGTGGGTCGATCCGGCCGACCCGGCGACGCTCCGCCTGCGGGGCGCGGGATCCGATCCGGCGGGCGCCACGTCTGTGGCCCTCCCCGGGCCGGCGCTGATCTTCGCGGTGGCCGTGCGGGTCGGGGCGCGCGTCGCGCTGCTGCGCGTCGACGAAGCCGCCCCGGTGCGCGCGGTGCGGGTCTGGACCGGCGCGCGGGTTCCCCGGGTGGCGCTCGGTGGCGGCTCCATCGCCGTCGCCGACGGCCGCCGCGTGCGCGCCTCCCTCTCGGGCCCGCTGCGCGTGACGGCCAGCGGGCGGCGGATCGTCGATGCCGTGGGGGTGGACGGCCGGCGGGTGGCGTGGATCGAGCGGGGCACGCGGCGCGGGGCACGCGTCGGCGTGGTGCGGTTGGGGAGGCTGCGATGAGGGTGCGCGCCCTGCTCGTCGCCGTGCTCGCACTCGGCCTCGCCGGGATGCCCGCGACGGGCGCCCCGATCGTCTCCCTGCAGGACGACAACCTCGTGAACGTGCGCGGGGCGGAACTCGAGGCGCGCCTCGACGCGCTCGCCGCCACCGGCATCCGGGTGACCCGCGTCGACGTGCTGTGGCGCGAGGTGGCCCCCACCCGCCCGGCCGACGCGCGGGACCCAGCCGACCCCGCCTACGACTGGAGCCGCTACGACCAGATCGTGCGCGGGCTGGCGGCCCGCGGCATCACGACGATCCTCGACTTCTACGTGACCCCGGTGTGGGCATCGCGCAGCGGCGAGCGCACCGCGGCCCCGCGCCCCGCCGACGGCGGCCGCTTCGCCGGGGCGATCGCCCGGCGCTACTCGGGCGCGTTCCCCGACCCCCTCGGCGGTGTCCTGCCCGAGGTGCGGCGCATCGAGGTGTGGAACGAGCCCAACCTCCCCGGCTTCTGGCGCCCGCAGTGCCGCCAGCGCGGAGGGCGCTCGGTGCCGGCGTCCCCGCGCGTCTACGCGGCGCTGCTGACCGCCGCCTACCGGGAGATCCGCGCGGCGAACCCGGACGCCCAGGTGATCGGCGGCGTCACGGGACCGGCCGGGAGATCGCCGGCCCGCTGCCCCGCCGACGGGGCGGCCGCCACCGGAAGCCTCGACTTCACGCGCCTGGTGGCCGACGAGGGGCCGCCGATCGACGCGTGGAGCCTGCACCTCTACCCGCTCGGAAGCCCCCTGCAGGCCTTCTTCACGCCCTCGTGGAACACCGTGGCGCAGGCCATCCGGCAGGTGGATAGGCTTGCGCCCGGAGCACCGATCCACGTCACGGAGACCGGATACCACACCTCGTACAACCGCTTCCACCGCTACTTCGTGAGCGAGGCCCAGCAGGCGGCGTGGGTCGATGAGACCGTCGTCGCCGCGGGGCGGATCCCGAGGGTCCAGGTCGTGACGTGGTTCAACTTCCAGGACAATCCGCGCTGGACGGGGGGCCTGCTGCGCGGTGACGGCAGCCGGAAGCCCTCCTACGACCGCTTCGCGGCGCAGGCCGCCGCGAATCCACCGCCGCCAGGATGGGCACCGTGAGCGACGACCGAGATGACAGCCGCCTGGACCAGGTCCAGGCCTACTACGACCGCCTCGCCCCGCGGCTGGTGGCCGTGGAGGCCCGTAACTGGCACCTGCAGAGCCGGATGGCGCTCAACCTCGAGACGATCGACCGCTACGCCAAGCCCGGCGGCCGGGTGCTCGACATCGGCTGCGGCACGGGCTTCCTGCTGGAGCGCCTCGCCGAGCGCGGCTTCTCGGGGATCGGCATCGACCTGTCGCCCGAGTCGGTCGAGCACGCCACGCGCAGGCTGGCGGAGATCGGCGCAGCCGACCGGCTCAGCGCGGTCGTGGGCAGCGCCTACGAGCCGCCCTCCGGCCCCTTCGACCTGATCGCACTGACCGACGTGCTGGAGCACCTGGAGGACCCGCGGGCGTGCCTGGCGGCGCTGCGCGCCGAGCTCGCGCCCGGCGGCCTGCTGGTGATCTCCACGCCCAACCGGCGCAGCCTGCCCGGGGCGCGGCGCTGGCTGGCCGAGCACGGCATGTCCTGGATCAAGGTCAGCCTCGCCCCGGTGGACAACTGGCAGACCTGGGGCAGCCTCGAGGGTCACGCGGCCTCGGCGGGCCTGGTCCCGATCTCGCGCCGCGGCATCTTCTTCCGGCCGGGCGGGAAGGTCGGCTCGCAGCTGGGCCGCCTCTACCGCTTCTCCGGGCCGCGGCGCGCGGAGCTGGCCCTGTCGCGGACGGCCGCGGGGCGCTTCGGCTTCTACATCTGCCTGGGGTTCCGGGCCCTCTGAGCCTGCCATGACGACGGCCCCGACGGACGGCCGCGACCGCGCGCGTCGCACGGTCGTCGCCACGGCCATGCTCGCCCTCTTCGTGGTGGCGCTCGGCGTGTTCCTGCTGCCGTTCGCCTTCCCGACCCCGCCGCCGATCGTGACGCGGTTCCAGGCGACCGCGCTGTTCAGCCCGAACGACGACGGCCGCCGCGACGGCGCCCGGGTCAACATCCGCCTCCACGAACCGAGCCGTGTGACGGTCGAGATCCTCCGCGACGGCGAGACCGTGATCGCCCTGCTCGACGACATCGCCCGGCCGCGCGGGTTCTTCA
Source organism: Actinobacteria bacterium Ga0077541 (assembly GCA_001464995.1). GTDB lineage: Bacteria > Actinomycetota > Thermoleophilia > Miltoncostaeales > Miltoncostaeaceae > Miltoncostaea. Next base: position 7,869 of record LNEQ01000288.1, on the reverse strand, counting down.
GCACCCAGTGGGACGGCACCGACTCGCTCGGCCGGCGGGTGCCGGACGGCACCTACGCGATCAAGCTCCGCGCGCGCTCGGGCGACAAGCAGTTCAACACCACCCGCAACATCGTCGTCGACACCACTGCACCGCGCCCCGCGCAGATGACCGTCGTCTCGGGCACCCTGGCCGACGCCGGCCCGGGCGAGTGCCGCGTCACCTACTCCTCGCGCGACGCCGCATCGTTGGTGCTGGAGGCACGCAGGATCAACGGTTCGGAGCCGGTGCGACGCCTGGGCGCCCGCCCGATCCGGCCCGACACGCCCACCCGCTGGATCTGGAACGGGAACGACGCGACCGGCAGCCCCGTCGCGCCCGGTCTGTACGTCATCAGCGCCGCGATCTCCGACGCCGCGCGCAACCGGGCCACCCGGGAGCGGACCTGCTGGGTCGGCTACCTGGCCGGCACCCCGTCGATCGCCCGCCCGGCACCGCGCGACCGCGTCGCGGTCGACCTGCGGGCCACCACCGGCGCCGCGCTGCCGCCCGCGACCCCCGTGTCGCTGACCCTGCGCCGGCGCACCGGCGTCCCCGGCGTCACCGGCGGGGATCCGCTGGGCGCGCAGATCGGCCGCCCTGTCCGCGGGCGGGCGGGCTCGGTGCGCATCACCCTGCCCCCCGGCATCAACCCGGCGTCGCTCTGGCTGGTGGCGACGACGCTGGACGCGCGCTCGAGCGCGCTCATCCGCCTCGGCGGCGGGGGATGAGCGAGGCCGTCCGCAACGTCGCGGCCGTCGGCGCCGCGGTGGGCGTCGCAGGCCTCCTGGCCCCGCTCCCCCTCCTGCGCTCAGAGGCCCAGCGCGCCGCCGCGCTCGCGCTCACCGTCGCCTCGTGGGCGATCCTGCTCGGAACGCTCGTCCCCGACGGGGAGGCGAGCGCCGGGCTCGACCGGCTCACCTCGCCCACCACCGCCCTGGCGGTCCTGGCCGCCGTGGTGGTCGGCGTGCTGGTGCTGATCGCGGGCGTCCGTGTGGTGCTGGCGCGCCCGACGGTGTGGTTCGCGATGCTCGGCATCGCGGCCCCGATCCGGATCCCGGTGTCGGTCGGCGACGAGGACGCCAGCCTGCTCGTCCCCCTCTACGCCGTCATCGCGCTCGGCGTGGTCGCCTGGATCTGGGGGCGGGCCCGCGGGCGCATCGGGGCGCCCGCCGGCGAGGGGCCGGCGGTGCTGGCGGTGCCGCTGGCCGCGTTCGTCGCGTTCCTCCTGGTCTCGACGCTGTGGAGCGCCGACCCCACCGAAGCCGCGAAGAAGGCGTCGTTCTTCTACATCCCCTTCCTGATCCTGTACGTGCTCGTGGTCGCCTGGTGGCCGCGGGCACGCGCGCTCGCCGCCCTCGCCGTCACCACGATCGCCGGTGCCACCGTCGCGGGCGCGGTGGCGCTCTACCAGTACGCCATCCAGGACATCTGGTGGAACGCGACGCTGCAGCAGGCCAACGTCTACAGCCGCTTCTTCCGGGTCAACGGCATCTTCTTCGACCCCAACATCCTCGGCCGCTACCTCGCCGCCGGCATCCTGATCTGCCTCGCGCTCGCCTGGGTGCGCACCCGGCGCGCGGAGCTCGTCGCCCTCGCCGCCGGCGTGCTGGTGATGACCGCGGCGCTCGTGGTGACGTTCTCCCGCTCGAGCGCGCTGATGCTGATGGTCGGGCTGGTGATGCTGGCCGCGCGCGCGATCGGCGTGCGGCGTGCCGCGCTCACCGGCGCGGCGCTGCTGATCGTCGCGGGCGGCCTCGCCATGGCCACCAGCGCGAACGTGCGGGCCGAGCGGCTGGAGAGGGTCAGCGAGGGGCGCTTCGACCTGATGAAGGGCGGCCTGACGATCTGGCGCGCCGAGCCGGTGCTGGGCGCCGGCCTCGGCGGATTCGAGGCGCGTTTCGAGGAGACGCTGACCCCCCTGGAGCAGCGCCGCATCCGGGTGGTGATCTCGCACAACAGCCCCATCACCGTCCTGAGCGAGACGGGCGCGGTGGGCTTCGCGCTCTTCCTCGCCCTCGTGGCCGGGGCCGGGTGGGCGATCGCGCGCGGATCCCGGGGGCAGGGCGACGCCGGCTGGGCGCGCTGGACCCTCACGGCGATCGTCTCCGGCATCCTCGTCCACAGCCTCTTCTACGCCGCGTTGTTCGAGGATCCGTTCGTCTGGATCGCCGTGGCGGCGGCCGTCGCGCTCGCCCGGGCCGCGGAGCCGGAGCCGGTGCCGGAGGAGGCGTGAGCACACCCCTCCGGGTCCTCTGCCTGAGCAACATGTGGCCGGGAGAGGCCGACCCGGACTACGGCGCCTTCGTCGCCGACATGTGCGGGGCGCTGGAGCGGCGGGGCATGAGCGTGGAGCCCGTGGTGATCGACCACCGCGGCAGCGGTGCCGCGCGGACCCCGGCCAAGTACGCGGGCCTCACCGGCCGGGCGGTGCGGGCGGCCCGGCGGGCCGACGTGATCTACGCCCACTACCTGTTCCCCACGGGTGCGGCGGCCGCGCTCGCCGCGCGCCTGGCCGGGATCCCCTTCGTGGTCACCGCGCACGGCCAGGACGTGCGCAACCTCGACCGGCCCTCGGTGCGCCGGGCGACCGCCCCGGCGCTGCGGGCCGCCGGCGCGGTGATCGCCGTGAGCCGGCACCTGGCCGACGGCCTGCGCGCATCGGGCCTCGCCCTGCCCCCGGTCCACGTGGTGAACATGGGCGTCGACCTCGCGCGCTTCGTCCCGGGCGACCGCGCGGCGGCGCGTGAGCGCCTCGGCCAGCCCGCCGGAGGGCCCCTGGTGCTGGCCGTCGGTGGCCTGACCGACCGCAAGAACCCGCTCGGACTGCTGCAGGCGTTCGCCCGTGTGAGGGCGGAGCGCCCGGACGCGCGCCTGGCGTTCGTCGGCGACGGACCCCTCGCCGCCGCGGTCGACCTCGGCGCGCGGCGACTGGGGGTCGCGGACGCGGTCGTCCGCACCGGCGCCCTCCCCCACGACCGGGTCGCCGACTGGGTGGCCGCGTGCGACCTGCTGGCGCTGGTGAGCCGGGTCGAGCCGCTGGGCATCGTGGCGCTGGAGGCCCTCGCCGGGGGCCGGCCCGTGGTGGCGACGGCCGTCGGGGGCACCCGCGAGGTCGTCCCCGTCCCGGGAGCGGGGCGGATCGTGGACCCGCGCGATCCGGGGGAGGTGGCGCGGGCGGTGCTCGCCGTGCTCGCCGACCCGCCGTCAGCGGCCGCCTGCCGCGAGGCCGCCCGGCCCCACGGTCTCGACCGGCAGGCCTCCCGGGTGGCCGAGATCCTGGAGAGGACGGCCGCGGGGGCGTGACGAGCGGCCCGGGTGGGCCCTCCGCGCTGCGCTACTCTCCGCCGCCGATGCCGACGATCGAATCTGCGGCCCGGCCAGAGGGCATGCGGGCGACACCGCCACCGATACTGGCGGCGATCATCGTGGGGGCCGCGCTCGCAGGGGCCGTCGCCGTGGTGCAGCCGCTCGCCGGGCTCGGCCTCGCGGTCGTCGCCCTGATCGCGACGCTCCTCCGCGACGTGCCCGTGCGCCGCATGGCCCCTGTGCTGGTGGTGCTGGCCGCGGTGGCCGCGATCGGCGGCCCGAACCTGGCCGCGCCGCCGGCGCCGTGGCTCTTCCTCTTCCGCATCCTGATCGTGCTGCTGGGGATCGGGGTGGTCGGTTACCTGCTGATGGACGGCCGCCTGACGCTGCCGGCCGGCCTCCCGCGGCCCGCCGGGATCCTGGCGTTCTGGTTCCTCTGGACGGCGCTGTCGATCGGCTGGTCGCAGGACCTGGTCGCCGCCGTCCGCTGGACGAGCTTCATGGGGATGATGGGCGGCCTCGCCATCGCGATCGCCCTGATCTGCCGGACCCCCCGGCGCGCCCGCGTCCTGCTGTGGTCGCTGATGGGCGCCTTCGTCGTCGCGGTCCTCATCGCGGTGGCCGAGGTGGCGACCGGCCTGCACCTGCCGAGCTTCCGGGCCGGCAGCGAGAACGCCGGGGGCCTGATCGGCGTCGGCTCGCTGTTCGGCAACCAGAACAACTTCGCCACGTTCCTCAGCCTGAGCCTGCCCTACTTCGCGGTGCTGCCGATCGTCTTCCGCGACGTGCGGCTGAAGGTGATCGGCTTCGCCGGGGCGAGCATCGTGCTCGTCTTCATCCTGCTGGCCGGCAGCAAGTCGGGCCTCCTGTCGGCCGGGCTGGTCGTGGTCGGGCTGCTGATGCTGGTGGGCGCCGACCGGCGCGCGCGCGGGCGCCTGCTGGTGGCCGGCGCGATCGCCGCCCTCGCCGTCGCCCTCGTGGTGCCCTCGGTGCTGGGAGGCGGGGTGGTCGAGCTCGACGAGCGCACCGTGACCAAGCTCGACTTCAACGTCCTGGTGACCCAGTTCCAGACCCAGCAGGGCTCCGGGGGCGTGCGCGGGGCGCTGCTCACCGACGGCCTCTCGATGGTGAACGAGACCAACGGCCTGGGTGTCGGCGCGGGCAACGCCGAGGCGCGGGTGCGCGCCCTCACCGACTTCCCCGGGGTGGCCAACCTGCACAACTGGTGGCTCGAGGTGCTGGTGAACGGGGGGGTCGTGGGCCTCGCCCTCTACGGGCTGTTCTTCCTCACCCTCCTGCGCCGCCAGGCGCGCGCGTCGCGGACGACCCGGGATCCGCTGGTGCGGTACATGACGCTGGCGGGCGCCCTCGCCCTGATCGGCTGGATCGTGGGGAGCGTGGGGCCCTCGACGGCCATCCACTACGCGCCGATGTGGATCGTCTTCGGGCTCGGCATGGGCGCCCTGGTGCTCGACCGGCGCACGCGCGCGACGGAGGAGGCGCCATCCGCGTCCTGATGCTCAGCCACATGTACCCGAGCGCCGTGAACTGGACGGCCGGGATCTTCGTGCACGAGCAGGTGCGCGCGCTGGTCGCCCTCGGCCACGACGTGCGCGTGGTGTCGCCCAAGGGCGTCGCGCCCCCCCTGCTGCCCCGCTGGAAGGCGTTCCACGACGTCCCCGGCGTCGACATCTTCGACGGCGTGCCGGTGCTCTACCCGCGCAAGCTGACGCTGCCGGGCGGGCGCCTCGGGCACCGCAACAGCGACGCGATGCTGTGGGCGATCCGCAAGCCCCTCGGCGCGGTGCGCCGGGCCTGGCCCTTCGACGTCATCCACGCCCACATGCTCGTGCCCGACGGCTGGGCCGCGGCGCGGATCGGCGCCGAGGCGGGCGTCCCCGTGGTGGCGACGGCGCACCGGGCCGACGTCCTGGACGTGCCGGCCCAGGGCCCGCGCAGCAGCGCCCGGGTGACCGAGGCGGTGGAGTCGATCGACCAGGTCTGCGCCGTCAGCGCCTCGATCGGCGGCGCGGTGGCGGCGCTGGGCACTCCGCGGCGCCCCGTGCGGGTGGTGCCCAACGGGGCCGACACCCGGGTCTTCACCCCGCGCCCCACCTCGGAGGCGCGCGCCCGGCTCGGCCTGCCCGACGACGGCCCGATCATCTCCTTCGTGGGCAAGCTGGTGCCCCGCAAGGGCGTCGACACGCTGATCGAGGCCATGGGGATCCTGGCGCGGCGCCCCGGGGGCGCCCCGCTACTGGTGGCGGCGGGCGTCGGCGAGATGCGCCCCGCGCTGGAGCGCCGCGCGGCCGAGCTCGGCATCGCCGACCGCGTCCGCTTCGTGGGCAAGATCGCGCACGACGACGTCGGCTGGTGGATGTCGGCGGGGGACGTCTTCGTCCTGCCGTCGCTCAGCGAGGGCCTGCCGACCGTCGTCTGCGAGGCGATGAACTGCGGACTGCCCGTGGTGGCGACCGCGGTCGACGGCACGCCCGAGATCGTCCGCGACGGTGAGACCGGCCTGCTGGTGCCACCGGGCGAGGCGGGGGCCCTGGCGGCGGCGCTGGCGCGGGTGCTCGACGAGCCGGGCCTCGCCGCGCGCATGGCCGAGGCGGCGCTGCGCATCGGCCGTGCCGAGTACACCTGGGACGCCAACGCGCGCACCATGACGGGGATCTACGAGGAGCTGACGGCGTGACCGGCCGCCACGCCCACGACCCGCCCGCGATCGTGCTGCAGGCCTCCGGACCCAACGCCCTCGGCATCATCCGCAGCCTCGCCCGCGCCGGCGTCCGGGTGATCGCCTGCGACCACGACCCGAACGCCCTCGGCCTGCTGTCGCGGTACGCGGCGCCGGCCCTGATGGCCGACCCGCTCACCGAGCCCGAGCGCTTCCGCGCCGACCTGGTCGCGCTCGCCCGCGCCGAGGGCGGCGGGGTCCTCTTCCCGACGCACGATGAGGCGATCGCGGCCCTCGGACCGCACGAGGCCGAGCTGGAGGGGATCGTGGCGCGCCCGTGGAGCCCCTGGGCCACGATGAGCGCCATCATCGACAAGGGCCACCAGCACGAGGTCGCCCGGAGCATCGGCTTCCCCGTGCCCGCGACCGTGACGCCCGGCGACGAGGCCGACATCGTCGCCCTGGCGCGCGACCTCCGCTTCCCGGTGATCCTGAAGCCCCGCTACTCCCCCGAGTTCCGCCGCCGCTTCCGCGCGCAGGTGCTGGAGGCGGCCGATCCCGAGGAGCTGCGGCGCCAGTGGGAGCTCGCCGCCGAGTACCGGCCGCAGCTCTCGGAGGTGATCCCGGGCGACGACTCGCAGCTCTGGTCGCTCGGCAGCTACCGCGACGCCGCCGGGCGCCCACTCGGCTCCTTCACCGGGCGCAAGCTGCGCCAGTGGCCGCCGCGCTTCGGCACCGCCCGCGCGGCGGAGGGGCACTGGGACGCCGACTACGCCGCCCGGGGGCACGCGCTGCTCGACGCGCTCGGCTTCCACGGCATCTCGCAGGTGGAGACCAAGCGGGACAGCCGCGACGGGCGCGACTACCTGATCGAGGTCAACCCGCGCTCATGGCTGTGGATCGGCCTGGCGACCAGGTGCGGCGTCAACCTCCCGCACCTGGCCTGGCGCGACGCGGTCGGCGACCCGGTCGTGCAGCCGCCGGGCCACCGCGGTGGCGTGCGCTGGGTGCTCGGCGCCAAGCACGTCGCCGGGAGCGTCCGGGAGATCCGCCGCGGCCAGTGGAGCACGGGCGCGTTCGCCCGGACGCTGCGCCCGCCGGTGGTGGACGGCGTCGCCCGGCCCTCGCCCTCTACGGCCGCTCCCTGCGGCGCCTGGTCCCCCGTCGTGGCTGAGCTGCGCATCCGCGTCGCGGGCGCCCGCCCGGCGTTCGCCCCGCGCGCCCGCTGGGTGCTGGAGACCTTCGCCGAGGGCCTCGGCCTCGCCCCGGTGTTCGTCGACGGGCCCGCCGACCTCGTCTACGCGCCCGAGCGGCCCGCCGAGGGGGCCTGGATCCCCACCGACCTCGCCGCGCAGGCGTTCTTCGAGGGCATGGAGGCCTTCCCGGCGGCGGCCGTCCACCGCGCCGCCGGCCTGACGCTGCTCTTCCCCCCCACGCACGCCGGCGCGACCGTCCCGGGCGACCTCGTGGCGAGCGCGTTCTACCTGCTCGCCCGGTGGGACGAGCTGCGCGTCCCCGAGCGCGATCGTTTCGGCCGCCTGCCGCTGGCGGCGAGCGCCTTCGGCCGCATCGCGGGGCTCGACCTCGAGGACCCCGCCGTGGAGGGCTACCTCGCAGCCATCCGGCGGGAGTTGAGGCTGCCCGCTCCGGAGGGGTGGAGCGTGGCGCTGACCCACGACATCGACCGCATCCGGCGCCGGACCCCGAAGGGCCTCGCCGGCATCGCCCGCCGACGGGGCCCCCGCGGCGTGGCGGCCGCCCTCTCGGGGCCCGACCCCTGGGACAACGTGCCCGACCTGCTCGAGGCGGCCTGGCTGCGCGGCGCGCGGCCGACCGTGTTCCTGATCGGGCGCAACGCCCAC
>LNEQ01000287.1 GCA_001464995.1 Actinobacteria bacterium Ga0077541 | reverse complement strand
TGCAGGGCGACGGCGAGATCGCCGGCCACACCTGCGACGTCTCGGGCACCGTGACGCTCCAGGTGGAGGTGCTCAAGGGCCTCGGCAACGACGGCCCGATCCTCTTCCCGCTGGAGGAGGACCTGCCCTTCCTGGCCAGGCCCCTCTCCCCCGCCGAGCGCCGGGGGGCGCTGGCGCTCGCACGCCGCCACGGCATGGACGCCCTCGAGGAGTCCCTGCCCGTCTCGGTCGTCGGCACGGGCCCCGACCTCAACTCGGCGACGGACAACGGCCTGGCACGCGCGGCCGAGCTGCTCGACATGTCGGTGCCCGAGGTCAAGAACCGCGCGACGATCTCCGGAGCCATCGAGATCGGCCGGCACCCCGGCGTGGTCCAGGTCACGTTCCGGGCGCCCGCCGAGCGCCTGGAGGCGCGCGGCCTGCTGGGCTACGCCGAGGAGCAGTACGGCAGCCCCTGACACCCGGGTTCATCCCGGTCCCCGCTCGGGCCTCCGTGAGTCCGAGCGGGGACCGGCTCCGCTCAGCGCAGGCGCCTCATCACCAGGAGGGCGATGTCGTCCGCCGCCGGGCCGCCGACGTGGGCGGCCACGGCGTTCAGCACGCGGTTGCCGATCTCGCGCGCGCCGAGGCCCCGCGAGGTCTCCAGCACCTCGATGAGGCGCGCCTGCCCGAACTCGACCTGCCGCCGCCGGGCCTCGGTGACCCCGTCGGTGTGGAGCACGAGCGCATCGCCCTCCCCCAGGTCGAGAGTCGTCTCGTGCAGACGCGGCTCGGCGAGGACGCCGAGCAGGGTGCCGAACCGTCCCACCGGCCGCGTGCCCCCCGCGGCGGGCACCAGCAGCGGCGGCGGATGTCCGCCGAGTGACATGGTCACGCGGACGCCCTCGCCCACGACGCGAAGGCGCATGTCGGCCGCGGTGAGCAGGGGCCGCCCGCCCGACAGGAGGACGTCGTTGAGACGGCCGAGCGCCGCCGCCGGCCCGAGACCGACGTCGGCCTGGGCACGCAGCACCTGGCGCGCCAGCATGGTCACGGCCGCGGCGGGCGCCCCCTTCCCGCACACGTCGCCGACCATCGCCCCCCAGCCACCACCGGCGACGTCGTAGACGTCGTAGAAGTCGCCGCCGACGCGGGTGCCCTCCCCCGAGGGCGCATAGAAGGCGGCGACGTCCAGCCCGGGGATCGCCGCGAGCCGGCCCGGCAGGAGGCTGCGCTGGAGGGTCTCGGTGGCGCGCCGCTCGCGGTCGTAGAGGCGGCCGCGCTCGAGCGCCTGCGCGCACTGCTGTCCGAGCGAGTGGGCGATCGCTCGCTCCTCCGGCGTCCGCTCACGCTCGGAGAAGACGAGCCCCAGCACCCCCAGGCAGCGGTCACCGGCGATCAACGGCAGCGCGGCCGCCTCCGACGCGAATCCCGCCACGAGCGCGGCGCTGTGCGGATACCGGCGCCTCCACTCCTCGCCGCTGATCCACACGGGGGCCCCCGTGCGCACGGCCTCCGCCGAGAGGATCGTGTCGGACATCCGTATCCGCCCGATCCCGTCGGCCATGGACGGCGGGAAGCCGACCGACCGCGTCGAGAGGAACTGCTCTCCGGCATCGTCGAGCAGCGACAGGGCGGCGGCCCGCGCACCGAGGGCCGTCGTCGCCCCGTCGAGCGCGATGCGCGACACCTCGTCGGCGGTGCGGGCCGAGACGAGGCGCGCCGTGGCCTCGTGCTTGCGCTCGAGCGTCCCGACCAGCGCGCGCGCCTGCACGAGCGCCTCCCTCAGCCGGACCTCGGCGCGCGCCGCGCCGGCGAGGGCCCCGAGCACGCCGATCTCATGGTCGGTCCAGCGACGGGGGCGCTGGTCGACGACGCAGAAGGTCCCGAGGATGCGGCCGTCGCTCATGTGGACCGGGAATCCCGCCCACGCGGCGACGCCCATCGAGCCGATCGACGGGTTGTCGCGCGTCACCGGATCGGTCGCGGCGTCGTCCACGACGAGCGGCTCACCGGTCTCGACGACGTAGCGGCAGAACGACTCCTCGACGGTGTTCTCGCGCGGAGCGCCCTCCGGCAGACCGGCGGTGCTCTTCCAGAACGAGCGGCGGTCGTCGACGACCGTGACGAAGGCGAAGGGGGTGCCGAGGAGCGCGGCGGCGGCGGCGGTGAGCGTGTCGAACGCGTCCTCGGGGCCGCTGTCGAGAAGGGCCGTCGCGCGGACCGAGGCCAGCCGGTCCGGATCGTTCACGCGCTCGAGGCCGCTTGTCACCCGGAGAGTGTAGGTGCTCGCCGGGGCCCGGCCCGGGTACGCGGGAACCGATGGGCGGCGTCGCGGACCGGGGGACCGCGCCGACGCGGGAGGTTTGGAGCGCACCCCGGCGCGTGAATAGAGGACGCGGCCGCGTCAACGCGACGACCCCCGGGGAGACCGACGTGCGGGCAGTTCCGGAGGACCTCCTGCGACGCGCGCTCGAGCGAGGCGACGACGCGGCCTTCGCCGCGGTGTGCCGCCTCATCCGGCCGGCGCTGGAGGCGACGTGCGCGGCCATCATCGGGCGGGGGGCCGCCGAGGACGCCGTCCAGGAGGCGCTCCTCAAGATCTGGCTCGGGCGGCGGCGCTACGACCCGTCCCGGTCGTCGTTCGCGACGTGGTCGGCCACCATCGCACGCCACACCGCGATCGACATCGCGCGGAGCACGGCGATCCGCGAGGAGGCCGCGCGCGTGCTGGAGCGCGTCCCGCCGGTGTACGCCGCGGACAGCGAGGAGCGGATCCTGGCCTCCGATGCGCGCCGGGCGGTGCGGGCCGCCGCCGCCGCCCTGCCGGCCGACCAGCGTCACGCGGTGTTCGCGTCGTTCTGGCTCGGGCACACGCACAGCGAGGCCGCCGTGGGTCTCGGCATCCCGCTCGGGACCCTCAAGGGGCGTGTCCGGGCGGCACTCTCGACGATGCGCCCCGCCCTGGACGAGGCCTCGCCCAGGGCGGTCTGAGCCCTTTGGCCCGTCAGCGGGGCAGCAGCACCCTCGCGCTGTAGGACAGGCCCTTCCGTCCGGCGCGGATCGTCGCGGTGCAGCGCCCGGGGCCGACCCGCCCGGCGACCGTGACGACGGAACGCCGGCGCCCGTCGCCGACCAGCACCGGGCCGCGCCCGCAGCGCAGGACGACCGAGAAGTCGGCCCGCAGTGCGCCGCGGCGGCGCACGACCAGCGCGACGCGCCGCTTCGCCGTCACCCGGAAGCGGATCACCGACGTCCGGCCCGCCTTCACCCGGCCCGCCCGCGCGAGGCCGCGGCCCGGCCGCAGGACGGGAGCGTCCACGGCGGCGACCGGGGCGCCGTTCGGCGCCCCGGCGGGATCGGGCGGCGGCACCGGCTCGGGCATGGCGCCCGGCGGTGCCGGGGGGATCGCCCGGTCGAGCTCGGCCAGGTCGAGGCGCAGGGCGTCGAGCACGGCCGGCGTCGGCTGCCCGGCCGCCCCGCGGCTGGTCGCCCCCGGGACGTTCAGCACGCGGTAGTCCTCGGCGAAGACCTCGGCCACCGACCGGCTCCAGCCGGCGCCGTAGTCGCAGCGCAGCTCGCCGGAGGACAGCAGCGCCGCGGC
>LNEQ01000286.1 GCA_001464995.1 Actinobacteria bacterium Ga0077541 | reverse complement strand
GCATCGCGGACCCGAAGCTACTCTGCCCCGGTGACCCGCGTCTTCCCCCGCGACGAGCACTTCATGCGCCTTGCCCTCCGGGAGGCGGCCGAGGCGGCATCGCACGATGACGTGCCCGTGGGCTGCGTGGTGGTGCACGAGGGGGAGGTGATCGGCAGCGCCCACAACGAGCGCGAGGTGCGCGTCGACCCGACCGCCCACGCCGAGATCCTCGCCCTGCGGGCCGCCGCGCTGACGCTCGGCGGCTGGCGCCTGCTCGGCACGGTGCTCTACTGCACCCTCGAGCCGTGCCCCATGTGCGCCGGCGCGATCCAGCAGGCCCGGGTGGCGCGGGTCGTCTACGGCGCACCCGACCAGAAGGTGGGGGCGGCCGGAAGCGTGATAAACCCGCTGCAGGATCCCCGCCGTGGAGGTGCAGGGGGGCGTGCTCGCCGGCGAGGCGCTCGCCCAGTTGCGAGGGTTCTTCGACGACAGGCGTTAGCGCCACGTAAACCCCTGGCTCGTGCCGGGAGGCCGTTGGTACGCTCGCCCGGCCCGCGATCCGAACGAGGAGAGACATCTGTGAGACGACAGGCCACGACGCCCCGGCGCACGATGACCGGCATCGCGATCGCCACCGTGGCGTCCGCCGCGCTCGCACTTCCCGCGACAGGCCTCGGCGGCGTCGCCGCGGTCCAGGACGACGTGCTGGCGACGGCGCCGCTCTCCCAGATCCCGAGCCGGATCGACCTCGTCAAGCAGTCGAAGGCGAAGGTCACGCGGATCGACATCCTCTGGTCGTTCGTCGCGCCGACCCCGCCGGCGAACCCCACCAACCCGAACGACCCGGCCTACGACTGGAGCCGCATCGACGCGATCTTCTCCGGCCTCGCGGCCGCGAACATCACGCCGATCGTCAGCACGTACAGCACCCCGTCCTGGGCGATCGCCGGCCGCAACGACCCGCAGGCCACCGAGTACGACCCCGACGCCCCGACGCCCGCGGCGTTCGGCGCCTTCATGAAGGCCGTCGCCACGCGCTACAGCGGCACGTTCACGCCGGCCGGCGCCAGCGCCCCGCTGCCGCGGGTGCGCCACTTCGAGATCTGGAACGAGCCGAACCTGAAGGGCTTCTTCCGGTTCAACGGCGGCAGCAACCTCGCCAAGTACAAGGGCCTGGTCAAGGCCGGCTACACCAACATCAAGGCCGCCAACAAGAACACGATCGTGATCGCGGGCGTCGGCGGACCGCGCAGCTCCACCGGCAACGGCAACGTCAGCGCCCGGGTGTGGATGAACGGCCTGGTGAACGACCGCAGCGTCAAGTTCGACGCCTACTCGCAGCACATCTACCCCTCGCAGGGGCCGCTCTTCCGCTCGAAGGCGTACGACAAGGCGTTCCCGACCTGGTCGAGCCTCGACCAGATCCTCGCGACGATCAACCGCAAGAAGAAGGGCATGAAGCTCTACATCACCGAGGCCGGCTACACGACGGCGAAGACGTCCTTCCGGGACGTCAAGGTCACCCCTGCCCAGCAGTCGCTCTACCTGAAGCAGATCTTCAACCTGAAGACGGTCAAGGTGGTCTGGTTCAACCTGCAGGACAACGCCAACTGGCCCGCCGGGCTGATCAACGCCGACGGCACCAAGAAGCCGAGCTACGCGGCCTTCCGCACCGTCGCCGGGCGGCCGATCGCGCCCGCGCTGCGCGCGGAGCTGCGCCGCTAGGACCCGCGACCGCCGCCGAGGGCCGCCCGGAGGGGCGCCCTCGGCGGGCGGTCCGCGCAGCGGGGTCGTGGCCCGGCCTTGCCGCGCGCACCCGGATGGTCGAGCATCGGGCGCCTGGCATCGGCGAGGAGAGCCCCATGGGCACCACCAGGACCGTGACGACCATCTCCGGCGTGCCTCTCGCGCCGGTCTACGGCGAGCCACCCGAGGAGGCGCCGCCGCCGGGGGAGTACCCCTACACGCGCGGGCTCCACCCGCAGATGTACCGGACCCGCCCCTGGACGATGCGGATGTTCGCCGGCTTCGGCTCGCCGGAGGACACCAACGCGCGCTTCCGGCACCTGCTCGAGGAGGGCCAGACCGGCCTGTCGACGGCCTTCGACATGCCGACCCTGATGGGCTACGACCCCGACCACCCGTCGTCGCTCGGCGAGGTCGGGCGCGAGGGGGTCTCCGCGGCCTCGGCCGGGGAGATGCAGCGCCTGTTCGCGGGCATCGACCTCGGGGCGGTCTCCACCTCGCTGACCATCTCCGGACCGGCGCCGGTGGCGCTCGCGTTGTTCGTGGTGGCGGCGCGCCGCTCGGGCGTGGAGCCCGCGCGCCTGCGCGGCACCCTGCAGGCCGACATCCTCAAGGAGTTCATCGCCCAGAAGGAGTGGGTGGTGCCCGAGCGCCCCTCGATGCGCCTGATCGGCGACCTGATCGCGTGGTGCACCGACGAGATGCCGCTCTGGCACCCGGTCTCGGTGAGCGGGTACCACATCCGCGAGGCGGGCTCGACGGCGGCGCAGGAGCTCGCGTTCACGCTCGCCGACGGCCTCGCCTACGTCGAGGAGCTCGTCGCCCGTGGCGTCGACCCCGACAGCTTCCTGCCCCGCTTCTCGTTCTTCTTCAACCTCCACATCGAGCTGTTCGAGGAGATCGCCAAGCTGCGCGCGGCCCGGCGCCTGTGGGCGAGCCTGATGCGCGAGCGGGTCGGCGCGGTCGATCCGCGCTCGTGGCAGATGCGCACCCACGTGCAGACCTCGGGCGTCTCGCTGACCGCCCAGCAGCCGTTGCTGAACGTGGCGCGCGTGGCCATCGAGGCGCTCGGAGCGGTGATGGCCGGCACGCAGAGCCTGCACACCAACGCCTACGACGAGACCCTCTCGATCCCGACGCCCGCCTCGGCGACGCTGGCGCTGCGCACGCAGCAGATGATCGCCGAGGAGACCGGGGTCGCCGCGGTGGCCGACCCGCTCGGCGGCTCGTACTACGTCGAGGCGCTCACCGACGAGCTGGAGCGCCAGGCCCGCGACTACATCGCCCGCATCGACGCGATGGGCGGGATGGTGGCCGCCGTGGAGGAGGGCTTCCCGCAGGCCGAGATCGCCGACGCCTCCTACGCCTACCAGCGTGAGTTCGAGGCGGGCGAGCGCCGTGTCGTGGGCGTGAACGCGCACGTCGAGCAGCACGGCGAGGAGCCGCCGATCCATCGCGCCGACCCGGCCGTGGAGGCGCGCCAGGTGGAGCGCGTCCAGGCCCTGCGCGCGGGCCGCGACGCGGCCGCCCACGCCGCGGCGCTGTCGCGACTGCGCGAGGCCTGCGCGGGCGGGGCCAACGTGATGCCGCACCTGGTGGACGCGGCCGAGGCCGACGCCACCGTCGGTGAGATGTGCGACGTGCTGCGCGAGGTCTTCGGCGCCTACCGCGACCCGGGTCGCTGGTGAGCGGCCTGCAGGACGCGGTCATCGTCGAGGCGCTGCGCACGCCGGTCGGCCGCCGGCGCGGCCGCCTGGCCGGCTGGCACCCCGTGGACCTCGCGGCCGAGGTGGTGCGCGCGGTGGTGGAGCGCAGCGGCATCGACCCCGCGTCGATCGACGACGTCATCGTGGGCTGCGTGGACCAGGTGGGCGAGCAGGCCGTCAACGTGGCCCGCTCCATCGCGCTCGCCGCCGGCCTGCCCGAGACCGTGCCCGCGACGACGGTCGACCGCCAGTGCGGATCGAGCCAGCAGGCGGCCCACTTCGCCGCCCAGGGCGTCATGGCCGGCGCCTACGACATCGCCATCGCCGCCGGCGTCGAGTCGATGACCCGGGTGCCGATGTTCGCCAACGCCCCCGACCGCTCCGAGGTCTACGGCCCCCGCTTCCGCGCCCGCTACGGGCTCGCCGACGACGCCTTCATCGAGCAGGGACTCTCGGGCGAGATCGTGGCCGAGCGCTGGGGGGTCACCCGGGCCGAGATGGACCGCTTCGCCGCCGCGTCGCACCGACGGGCGCTGCGGGCCACCGAGGAGGGGCGCTTCGCCGGGGAGATCGTTCCGATCGCGGTCACGGACGCCGAGGGGGGCGAGGGCGTGATGGACCGCGACGAGGGGATCCGCCCGGGCACCACCGAGGAGGCCCTCGCCGGGCTGGCGCCGGTCTTCCGGGAGGACGGCCTGCTGACGGCCGGCAACTCGTCGCAGATCTCCGACGGGGCGGCGGCCCTGCTGATCATGTCGGCCGACCGGGCGCGCGACCTCGGCCTGCGCCCGCGCGCCCGGTTCCACGCGTTCGCGCTGGCCGGGGTGGACCCGGTGGAGATGCTCTCGGCGCCGATGCCGGCGACGCGCGCCGTGCTGCGGCGCGCCGGGCTGTCGCTGGCCGACATCGACCTCTACGAGGTCAACGAGGCCTTCGCCTCGGTGCCCCTCGCCTGGCTTGCCGACCTCGCCGGCGAGGGGGCCGACCCTGAGCGGCTGAACGTCAACGGCGGGGCGATCGCGCTCGGGCACCCCCTGGGGGCGACCGGCGCCCGGCTGATGACGAGCCTGGTGGCCGAGATGGAGCGCTCGGGGGCGCGCTACGGGCTGCAGGCGATGTGCGAGGGCGGCGGCATGGCCAACGCCACCATCCTCGAGCGGTGCTGATCCCCGGCGCCGCGTCCGCGCCGGCCGCCAGAATGCGCCCGTGAGCACCGCAGGGACACCGGGACGGACGCCGCGGGCGCGGGCCGTGCTGCGCACCGCCGAGAGCGTCACGCCCCTCGAGCTGTTCTTCGACCTGGTGTTCGTGCTGGCGCTCACCCAGTGCACCGCCCTCATGGCCGACGATCCGACCTGGGAGGGCATGGCCCGGGGGCTGCTGGTGCTGGGCGTCCTGTGGTGGGCCTGGGTCGGCTACGCCTGGCTGACGAGCGTCGTCGACCCCGAGGAGGGGGTCGTCCGGATCGCCATCTTCGCCGCCATGGCCGCCCTGCTGGTGGTGTCCCTCTGCGTGCCCGAGGCCTTCGGCGACCTCGGTCTGCTGTTCGCGGGCGCCTACGCGGTGGTGCGCGTGGCGCACATCGTGCTCTTCGTGCTCGCGAGCCGGGACGACCCGCAACTGCGCGCGTCGGTGATGGGCCTCGCGGTCTCCACGGGGATCGGAACGAGCCTGCTGGTCGGCGCGGCCTTCGCCGACGGCCTTCTGCAGGGGGCGCTCTGGGCGATCGCGCTGCTGCTCGACGCCGGCGGTCCGTACGTCTTCGGCGCGGAGGGCTGGAAGCTCGTGCCCCGCCACTTCGCCGAGCGGCACGGGCTGATCATGATCATCGCCCTCGGCGAGTCGATCGTGGTGATCGGAGTCGGCGCCGAGGCGGGCGTCGACGCGGGTGTCGTGACCGCCGGCGTCGTGGGGATCGTGATCGCCGCGTCGTTGTGGTGGCTCTACTTCGACGTCGTCGCCCGCGTGGCCGAGCACCGGCTCTCGCAGGCGGCGCCCGGACGCGAGCAGAACGAGATGGCGCGCGACTCCTACTCGTATCTGCACTTCCCGATGGTCGCGGGCATCGTGCTGATGGCCCTGGGGCTGAAGAAGACGCTCGGCCACGTGGGCGACCCGCTCGATGCCATGCCGGCCACGGCGTTGCTCGGCGGGGCCGCCCTCTACCTGCTCGCCCACGTGGCCTTCCGTCTGCGCAACGTCCACACCCTGAACACGCCGCGGTTGATCACCGCGGTGCTCGTCGTCGCGCTGATACCGGTGGCGGTCTCGGTGCCCGCGCTGGTCACCGTGTCGGCGCTGGCGGCGATCCTGGTCGTGCTGATCACCTTCGAGACGATCCGCTTCGCCGAAGCCCGCGACCGCATACGCCACCAGATGGAGCACGAGCCCGGCTGAACCCGTTCATCCCTCCGCGGGCGGCCGCCCGAGAGGCACCAGGCGCGTGCCGGCCGCCTTGAAGGAGGCGACCGCCTCATCGCCCTCCGAGAGGCCCAGGCGGTCGAGCGACATGGTCGTGATCTCAGCGGTCAGGCCGCCGATCTGCACGCGCGCCAGGGCGGCGAGGCGGACGACCGAGATGATCGGCCCCCGGACGTGGTTGAGCGTCGAGTCGGGCGCGATCTCCCGCGCGATCGTGATCTCGCTGGGCCGCACCACCAGGCCGACGGCCCCCGTCAGGCGGTCGCCCGAGTAGACGACGCCGCCGCCGGGGAGCCTCACCACGGTGAGGCCGCCCTCCCGGCCGACGGCCTCGCCGGCGAGCAGGTTCGCCCCGGTCAGGCTCGCGACGAACGCGTCCGCGGGCCGGGCGATCAGCTCGCCGGGCGCGCCCTGCTGCACGAGGCGGCCCGACTCGAGCACCGCCACGCGGCCCGCGAGGGCGGCGGCGTCGGTGAAGCTATGGGTGACGATCAGCGCGGGCAGGCCGAGTTCGCCGAGCAGCTCGCGCAGCTCCGCGCGGACGGCCTCGCGCGTGTGGGGGTCGAGCGCCGCCATCGGCTCGTCGAGCAGCAGCACGCCCGGGCCGCGCGCGAGCGCCCGGGCCAGCGCGACCCGCTGGCGCTCGCCCCCCGAGAGCTCGGTCGGGCGCGCCCCGGCGAGGTGGCCGATGCGCATGCGCTCGAGCAGCTCGTCCACCCGCGCGCCCCTGCTGAAGGCGACGTTCGCCCGGACGGTCATGTGCGGGAAGAGCGCGTACTCCTGGAACACGAGCCCCACCGACCGGCGCTCGGGCGGCAGGTCGATGCCCCGGGCGGAGTCGAAGAGCACCCGGTCGCCGAGCGCGATGCGGCCGCGGGCCGGCCGGTCGAGGCCGGCGACGGCCCGCAGCAGGCTCGACTTGCCCGATCCCGAGGGCCCCACGATCGCCACGGTCTCGGCGCCCACCTCCAGGGTGAGCGTCAGGCCGAAGGCGCGCCGCGGAAGGTCGAGGTCGAGGGAGAGAGGAGCCGGGTGGTCCACGAGGAGCCCAGTTTGACGGCGAGCAGGATCGCGGCGCTGACGACGATCAGCAGGCCCCCGATGGCCAGCGCCGCGTCGAAGTCGGACTCGAACTGCGCGTACACGGCCAGAGGCAGCGTCTGCGTGGTGCCCTGCAGGCTCCCGGCGAAGATGATCGTCGCCCCGAACTCGCCGAGACCGCGCGCGAAGGCGAGGGCCCAGCCGGCCGCGAGGCCGCCCGAGGCGAGCGGCAGCGAGACCCTCCAGAACGTCCGCCCCGGCCCCGCGCCGAGGGTGCGTGCGGCGTCGACCATCACCGGATCGACCGCCTCGAAGGCCGCGATCGCCTGGCGGATGTAGAAGGGGCTGGCCACGAACGCGACGGCCATCACCACGGCCGCCTCGGTGAAGGGGATCGACACGCCCAGGGCGCCGAGTTCGCCGCCGAGCAGGCCGGCGCGCCCGAACGCCGCGAGGAGCGCGATGCCCGCCACCACGGGCGGCATCACCAGGGGCAGCTCGATCAGCGTGATCACCGCCTGCCGGCCGGGAAAGCGGCGTGTCGCGACCAGGTGCGCCGCGGGCGTCCCGACGATGAGGATCAGCGCGCTCGCGATCAGGCTGGTGCGCAGGCTGAGCAGCAGGGCGTCGGTGGCGACGTCGCTGCCCAGCTGCGCCACCATCTCGCCCGGGGGGATCCGGAGGAAGATCGCGAGCACGGGCAGCAGGAGGAAGGCCATCGCCACGGCCGTCATCACCGCCGCCACGACACCGAACACGTGCCTCATCGGGCGGGGGGCACCTCGAAGCCCGCGTCGGTCAGCGCGGCGCGACCGGGTGCTCCGAGCAGCCGCGCGACGTACGCGTCGGCCGCGGCGCGCCGCGGCGTGGCGCTCACCACCGCCACCTCGTACGCGATCACCGGCTGCGCCGCCGCCGGCACCGGGATGGCGCGCACGCGGTCCCCGGCGGCGCGCACGTCGGTGAGGTAGGCGACGCGAGCGCCACCTTGGCCACCACCGCCCGCACGTCCGTCTCCTCGCTCACCACGTTGGCGAGGGCCGCCTCCATGCCGAGCCGCGACAGCGCGGTGCGTGTGTAGGCGCCGATCGGCACCTCGGGCTCGGCGATGACGAGCTTCACGCCGCGCCGGGCGATGTCGGCGACGCGCCGGATGCCCGCCGGGTTCGAGGCCGGGACGATCACGACGACCCGGTTGGTGGCGAAGACCACCGGTTCGTCCACCAGGCCCGCGTCGTGCAGGGCGCCGGTGTACCTCGGGCTCGCCGACGCGACGACGTCGGCGGGCGCGCCCTGCTCGATCTGGAAGGCGAGCCGGTCGGATCCGCCGGTGCTGAGGCGGGCCCCGGGGTCGACCGCGCGCAGCACCTCGGTGAGCGAGGCGGCGCCGAGGACCGTCGCGGGCTCGTCGTCACCGGCCTCGGCCGAGCCGCCGCAGCCCGCGAGGGCGACGGCCGCGAGGGCGACGGTCGCGGCGCCGAGGGCGGCGCGGAGCACCCGCGCTACCGCTGGACCATGACCGAGGTCGATTTCACCACCGCGCTGACGCTGACGCCGGCTTTCAGGCCGAGCTCCTCGACCGAGTCGCGGGTGATGATCGCGACCACCCGCGAGGGCCCGCTGACGTCGATCTCCACCTTGGCGAGCAGGCCGTCGACGGTCACCGCCAGCCGGTTGCGCGCGCTGAGCACCTCCCCGCCGCGCTCGCCCCGCAGGCGCTGCACCTCCGACGCCGCCACCACGCGCCGGTTGGAGGCGTCGCGTCCCACCGTCAGCCGGCCCGCCCGGTCCCACCGCCTCAGCGTGTCGAGGCTGATCCCGAGTGCGCGCGCGGCCTCGGCTGCGGTGTACGTCTGCCTAGGCATTGCATGGGTACGATACACCCGGCCGCCGCGACCGCCGCGACCGCGTCCTCTCAAGGGGGCACCCTGGTGCTCCGATGGGTGTCGGGTGAGCAGTCGCCTGCCGCCACGCCCCGTGCTGCTCTGGGCCGCCCTCGCCGCCCCGGGGCTCCTGTTCACCGCCCTCGCGGCGGTCGGGCCCCTCGCGGGGATCACCTGGGTCGAGCCGACGGTGGCCTTCGCCGCGATCGTCGCCATGACGGGGCTCTGCGTGCTGGGCTCGCTCGTCGTCGTGGCGGTCGGATGGCGG
>LNEQ01000285.1 GCA_001464995.1 Actinobacteria bacterium Ga0077541 | reverse complement strand
GGCTCGGCGCACCAGCGCGCGGCCTGCAGGGCGGCCCAGGCGTAGAGCGGGAGGATCACGACGACGATGCCGAGCACCGCGACACCGCCGGCCACGTTCGCGTCGAAGGTGTTGGCCGTGACGATCCGGGCCGACGCCCCGAAGACGAGGCCCGCCGCGCTCACCAGGGCGGTCAGCCCCAGCACGCGCCGTCGGACCCAGCCCTCTGAGGTCGCATGCAGGACGATCGCGACGGCCCCGAGCAGGGCGAGCGCAGCCGTCAACTCGACGACCCGCGCGAGGGGGTCCGGCAGATCCCACGTGCTGAACATCCGATAGCTGCCCGGCGCGCCGGTGGGCGCTGTCGAGAGGTCGCCGATCGCCGACCATGCGACGACCGGCGCCGAGAGGGCTGCCGAGAGGGCCGTCAGGTGGAGCACGGCTTCTCGCGTCGGGCGCCGGACCATCTCCCGGAGAGTGCGCCGGGGGTCCGGCTCCTTGGCAGACTCTCCCCGGCTCCGCGCGAGGTCGCGTCCCACGAGGGAGAGGCCCGCCACCAGCAGGAGGGCGCAGAGGAGCGCTATGACGAGTCGGACCGGTCCGGGGACGAACGACGTCCCCGCCGCCCACTCGGCGGCGTCGAGGAGCCAGCCGGCTGCGAGCAGACAGAAGATCCCCGTGAAGGGGTGGTTCGCGTCGAGCGCCCAGAAGCGGGTCCAGAGGGCCTTCACGGCGGAAAGGATCGCCCACACCCCGGACGCGCAGGCCTCCCACGACCATCGGACCCCGATTCAGGCGGCGGCGGGTCCATCCCGTGAGTCGTCTGCGGGCGTGCCCTCGAGGGGGAGGACGACCCGGAAGAGGGCGCCCTCGCCCGGCGCCGACTCGACCTCGGCGCGCCCGCCGTGCGCCTCGGCGATCGAAGCGACGATCGAGAGGCCGAGCCCGCTGCCGCCGCTGGCGCGGGCCCGCGAGGGGTCGGCGCGGAAGAAGCGCTCGAACACCCGCGCGGCGTGCTCGGAGGGCAGCCCGGGGCCGCGGTCGGCCACCTCGACGACCGCCTCGCCGTTGCGGACCAGGGTCCGGACCGTCACGGGCGTGCCCGGCGGCGTGTGGGCGCGCGCGTTGCTGAGCAGGTTGCCGACCACCTGGCGCAGGCGCAGGTCGTCGCCGTGCACCGTCACGGGTGCGCCGGCCTCCAGGGCGATCGGCCGGTCGGGCTCGACCGCCCGGGCGTCGGCGACGAGATCGCCGACGAGCGCGGTGAGGTCGACCGGCGCGGCGTCCATCGGGCGGCCCTGGTCGAGGCGCGCCAGCAGCAGCAGGTCGTCGACCAGCACGCCCATCCGCGTGGCCTCGGCCTCGATGCGCCCCATGGCGGTGGCCAGGTCGTCGGGGCGCTGGGCGGCGCCGCGCCGGAAGAGCTCGGCGTAGCCGCGCACCGACGTGAGCGGCGTCTGCAGCTCGTGCGAGGCGTCGGCGACGAACTGGCGCAGCCGCCGCTCGGTCTCGCGGCGCTCGGCGAACGACTCCTCGATGCGGGTGAGCATCCCGTTCAAGGTGCGCCCGAGGCGGCCGATCTCGGTGCGCGGGTTCTCGTCGGAGACGCGCTGCGACAGGTCTCCGGCGGCGATCGCGTCGGCGGTGACGCCGATCTCCTCGAGGGGCCGGAGCCCGAGCCGCACCAGCCACAGGGCGAGCAGCGCCAGGCCTCCGAGGGTCACCGCGCCGACCGCCAGCTCGATCATCACGAGGCGGCCGAGGGTGTCATTGACGTCGGTGAGCGGAACGCCGAGCACCAGCGACACGCCGTCGGGGAGCAGGCCGGGGGGCAGCTGACGCGCGCCCGGCGAGTCGTCGGTGACCGACAGCAGCCGGTACTCGCCGGCGCCGCCGGGCAGGTCGACCGTCGAGAAGCCCGGCGCGACGTCGTCGGGCAGGGTGAGCTCTGGCCCGGAGTCGGAGAAGCGTTCGTCGTATGCGGCGAGGATGCGGCCGTCGGCCGACCTCAGCCGCACCAGCGAGTCGGCGGGCAGGCTCGATGGCCCGGCGCGGCGACCGAAGGTGACGGTGGCCGGGACACGGGCGTCCACCAGCTCGCGGTCGACGCGGTCGACGAGGAACGACTCCAGGGCGATGTGGGTCGCCCACGCCGCCGCGGTAAGCGCCAGGGCCACCAG
>LNEQ01000284.1 GCA_001464995.1 Actinobacteria bacterium Ga0077541 | reverse complement strand
CTCGCGGCCCGCTTCACTCCGGCGCACGACGGCGCCGGGCCCCGCAGGTGGATGTCGACCATGCCCTTGGACGAGACGGTCTGGCGCACCTGGAACACGCCGCCCCAGAAGGTCGCCGACTGGGTCAGGCCGCCGGGCAGGGCGCTGACGACCTCGATGCGGCCCTTCGAGGAATCGATCACCGAGCCGACCGGGACCGCGGTCGCGTCGCCGAGGGTCGTGAACGCGGTCGAGCCCGGCCGGCGCACGCGGATGACGCCCGAGAGGGTCTCGGCAACGACCGTGCGGCCCACGGCGGCGCGCCCGCCGGTCGTGGTCAGCGTCCTGTCCCGCCCGCGGGTCACTCCGGACGCGTTGGTGGCGACCGTCCGGAAGCGGTGCACCGTCCCGGGCACGAGCCCCGACAGGGTGGCCGAAACGGTCTGGGGGTCCGCCGAGGCGGGTACATCGACGACCTCCGAGGTCCGGCCGTAGGCGGCCGTGACTCCGTGCTCGACGGCGAAGGTGGTGGCTTGGGAGTTGGGGCGCACTATCGCTGTCACGATCGCGGTCGAGTGATCCACGAACTCCACGGTGCCGGCGCTCACGCCCGGACCGATGGTGATACGTCCGATCCGGTCTCCGTCGCGCTCGGTGAACCACATGTTGCCGTCGGGGCCGGCAGCGATCCCCTGGGGTGAGGCGTTGGTCGAGAGGCCGGCGGTGAACTCGGTGACGACGCCGTCGGTCGTGATCCGCCCGATCCGCCCGGGGTCGGCGGCCTGGGTGAACCAGAGGTTCCCGTCGGTGCCCGCCGCGATGCCGGTCGGTCGGCTGCCCGGCGTGACGCCCGCGGTGAACTCGGTGATCCCGCCCGAGGGCGTGATGCGCCCGATGCCGTCCTTCTGCGTGAACCAGAGGTTGCCGTCAGGACCGGCGACGATGGCCTCCGGCGCGCTGCCATTCGTCAGACCTGAACGGAACTCGGTGATGACACCGGCGGGGGTGATCCGCCCGATCGTGGCTGGTGCGCTCTTCTCGGTGAACCAGACATTGCCGTCGGGACCAGCCGCGATGCCGGTCGGTGCGTTGTTGTTCTGGAGCCCCGCGGTGAACTCGGTGATCGTGCCGGAGGGGGTGATCCGCACGATCCGGCCGGGGTTCGCGCTCCAGGTCGCCCACAGGTTGCCGTCGGGCCCCTCTGCGATGTCGCGCAGTGTGCCGCCTGGCGTCAGGCCGCTGGAGAACTTCGTGACGACCCCGAGCGGCGTGGCCCGGCCGATGTCGTCGGCGAGGGCGTTCTGCGTGAACCACAGGGCCCCGTCCGAACCCGCGGCGATGCCCGACAGCCCGCCGCCGAGGGTCTGGAGCGAGAAGAACTCCGTGACCTCCCCCCCGGTGGTGATCCGACCCAGTCGCCCGATGACGGAGTCCTCGGTGAACCAGAGGGCTCCATCGGGCCCGCTGGTGATCTGGTGCGGCCGGCTGCCGGGCGTGATGCCGGCCGAGAACTCGGTGATCGTCGGCTCGGCGACGGCCGGGGCGGCCAGGACGGCGAGCGAGCAGAGCGCGACGGCGGTCGCGAGAAGGGGACGCATTGTCCATTCATCGGCATCCCGCCGGCGGAGTGGAGTGGGTCGATCCTCTACTCCGCCGGCGGCCCGCTCAGGTCAGTGGTGCGACTCCAGCCAGGCGAGCGCGCTCTCGGCCGCCTCGAGGGCGCTCGCGCCCGTGAACGCCTGCCCGGCCGACGACGGGCGGCCCGAGGCGATCCGGAGCGCCTGCCAGCCGTCCCCGGTGCGGGTGATCTTGAGCCGGAAGCCCGCCGCCCGGAAGTGGTCGCGGATGTGGGCCAGCCGCATCCCGTCGGCGCTCGGGCCGCCGGGGCTGCCCGTAGCGCCCTCGGCCCAGCTGCGCACCTCCGACCAGCGCCAGACCGGCGACGGGCCGACGCGGCCGAGCGGGGCGGGGAAGCCGGCGGAGGCGACCGCCTCATCGATCCTCGCCCGCCCGATGTGGAGGCGTCGCGCGATGTGCGCCCGCGTGACCAGATCCTGGAGGCCGTCGGGGTGAACGCTCATGGCGGAGCTCCGTTCGTGGTGGTGTACCACGATCCCACCACAGCCTCGCGCCCCCGCGCCAGCGCGGGGGCGGGCGGCCCCTCAGCGGCGTGCGCGGGCCAGGTAGCTGCCGCCCTTGCGGACGAGGACGGTCTTCTTCCGGGCGACGTCGCGCACCGCCACGGCGCCCTCGGTGACGC
>LNEQ01000283.1 GCA_001464995.1 Actinobacteria bacterium Ga0077541 | reverse complement strand
CAGCTCGTTGTCGACGCGCGCCTGGGCGTCCTCGGCGCGGTCGAGCAGCGACTCCTCGAGGTCGACCGACGCCATGGCCGCGCGGAGCACCTCGTCGTCGACCGTCCCCGCGTCGCGGGCGCGGATGATCGCCTCCCGTTCGGCCATCAGCATCTGCATGCGCAGCCGCCGGTAGGCGATGGAGGGCGGCTCGATCTCCACGTGGGAGCGGCCGAGCCGTTCCCACACCATGTTCGCCCGTCGGTCCGCCCGCTGTCGTAGCTCGTCGATGACCTCCTCCGGGTCGTCCGGAGTGCGGATCTCCTCGAGGCGGGCCAGGCCCGCCCGCGAGGCCTCGGTCACGAGCGAGGCGGCCTGCAGCGCGTCCTCGGCCGGGTCGGGTCCGGGTAGCCCGAGGCGTCGCACGATCCATGGCAGCGTGGTGCCATGGATCAGCAGCGTGCCGGCCACCACCGTGAAGGCGGCCAGGCGCAGCACCTCGCGCTGCGGGGTCTCCTCCGGGAGCAGGAACACCGCCGCCAGCGTCACCACCCCGCGCATCCCGGCCCACGACACGACGAACCCGGTGGCCCAGCCCCAGGAGCGGGCCCGCAGCCGCGCCGGACCCCATCACGTAGACCAGCCGGACGGCGATGGTCGCGGCGAGGATCGTCCCGCAGATCAGGGCGACGCGCCCCGCCGGGAGATCGGTGTCGGCCACGTCCTCCACGAGGCCCTTCACCTGGAGCCCGATCAGCAGGAAGACGGCGTTCTCGAGGAGGAACTGGACGGTCGCCCAGTTGGTGGTCTCGGCAAGGCGCGAGGTGGCCGACTGAAGCGTCGGCGCCCGGTGTCCGAGCAGGAGCCCCGTCACGACCACCGCGAGCACGCCCGAGGAGTGGATCGCCTCGGCCGGCAGGAACGCGATGAACGGTGCGGTGAACGACAGGGTCGTGTCGAGCACCGGGTCCTCGATGCGCCGGCGGACCCACGCGAGCACCCAGGCGGCCGCCAGCCCGATCGCCACGCCGCCGAGCGAGGCGACCAGGAAGTCCGTCCCCACGGCGGCCACGGTGACGCTGCCGGTGATGGCCGTGATCGCCGCCGACAGCGTCACCAGCGCGGTGGCGTCGTTGACCAGGCTCTCCCCCTCGAGGATCGTCACGATCCGCCGCGGCATGCCGACCTTCCGGGCGATGGAGGTCGCCGCCACGGCGTCCGGGGGCGCCACCACGGCCCCGAGGGCGATCGCGGCCGCCAACGAGATCGACGGCACGATCAGCCACGTCACGAAGCCCACCGCGAAGGTGCACGCGAGCACGAAGCCCACCGAGAGCCACATCAGGGCCTCCTTGGTGGAGGCGAAGTCGATCAGCGAGGTGCGGATCGCGGCGGCGTACAGCAGGGGCGGGAGCAGTCCGACCAGCACCAGCTCGGGGTCGAGCTCGAACGACGGCACGCCGGGGACGAACGAGGCCACGATGCCGATCAGCACCAGAAGGAGCGGCGGCGACCAGCCCAGCCGCCGTGACGCGCCTGCCGCGAACGCGACCGTCACGACGACCCCGAGGACCAGGAGGGCGCTCTCCACGGCGGCAATGATGACGATCGGACCCACCCACGCGCCGCGACCCGTCCCTAGTGTGCCCGCGATGCGCCGTCGACCGGTCGCCGTGTGAGCACGGTCATCCTGCTGCCGCCCTCCGAGGGGAAGGCGCCCGACGGCGACGGGCCCCCCTGGCCGGGGGCGGGCGGGGCGTTCCCGGAGCTCGACGAGGCCCGCGCCGCGGTCCGCGACGCCGTCCGCGCCGTGCTGGCCGAGGGCGGCGCACCCGCCGGGCGCCTGCTGGCCGCGCGCGGGCCCTATCTGGAACGCGCCCTGGCCGAGTGGGAGGAGCTCGACGAGGCGCCGACCCTCCCGGCGTGGGACCGGTACCGCGGCGTCGTCTGGGCCGCGCTCGCCCCGGCGACCCTCGACCGCCCCGCCCGGCGACGCCTGATCGCCCGCGTGCTGGTGCCCTCCGGGCTCTGGGGCCTCGTCGCCGCCGGCGACGCCGTGCCCGCCTACCGGCTCAAGATGGGCGCGAGCGTCCCGCCGCTCGGCCCGCTGGCCGCCTTCTGGCGGCCGGTCATCACCCCGCTCATCGACCGTCGCGCCGCCGGGGGGTGGGTGATCGACCTGCTGCCGCAGGAGCACGCCGCGGCCCTCGACCCGGCCGGCCTCGCGGCGTCGCGCCACCTGCGGGTGGCCCTGGTGGACGAGGGCGAGGGGGTCGGGCGCCGCGCGGCGGGGCACGCGGGCAAGCACCTCAAGGGGATGCTGGCGCGCGCCATCCTCGAGTCGGGCGCCTCCACCCCGACGGCGGTGGCCCGGCTCGCGGTGCCCGGCCTGCGCTCGGAGGGCACGCGGCGGGCCCCCGGTGGCGCCGAGGTCGTCTTCTCGCGCACCGCGTCCGGGCCGGAGGTCCTCTGAGGCTGAGACCGGCCGGGGGTGGGCCGTCGCACGGTCGGCGGGTTATGCTCGGCCCATGAACATCGTCATCTCCGGCGGCGGCATGGTGGGCATGACCCTTGCGCGCCTCCTCCGACTCCGCGGCTTCGAGCCGATCGTCCTCGAGCGCGCGCCGGCCGGGCACTACATGCCCCGCGGCTACATGCTCGGCTTCCAGGGCTACGAGCCCCTCGAGGAGGTGGGGGTGTACAAGGAGGTCCGCGACGCGGGCCGTCCGATCGCCCCCCGTCCCGACCAGCCCCCGGTCGCCGTCGCGGTGCGCTTCGGCGCCCTGATCGAGGCGCTGGCGCGCGACCTGCCGGTGGTCTACGAGCACACGGTGGTCGAGCTGCTGCGCGACGCGACCGACCGGATCACCGGCGTCGTCGCCGAGGGCCCCGACGGCCGCGTCGAGATCGAGGCCGACCTGGTCGTCGCCTGCGACGGCATGATGTCGCCGGTGCGCGGCATGGCCGGCATCGAGCCGCGGTTCGAGCCGCTCGCCGACGCCGCCCTGTCCTTCATGAGCCCGGTCCCGGCCGAGACGTCGTTCGCGATGAAGTACCTCTCCGACGGCGGCCACATCGGCATCCTGAGCTGGTTCGAGGGCTCCGCCGGCTGGCGGAGCGTCGACAAGGTGGGCCAGGAGGCGGCCACGGCCCCCGGGCTCGACGCGATCAAGAAGATGTGGGCCGAGCTCCTGCCCGAGTCCGCGACGGCCGTCGAGGGCGTCACCTCGATGGACCAGATCCGCTACTCCGAGCCGCAGCTCCTCAGCTGCCAGCAGTGGTGGGTGCCGGGCCTGGTGCTGATCGGCGACTCCGCGCACTTCTTCGGGCCCGAGACCGGCGTCAGCTCGGGCATCGGGCTCGGCGACGCGCACGCGCTCGCCCAGGCCATCCTGCAGAACCCGACCGACGCCGACGGCGCCTGCCGCAGCTACGAGCTGTGGCGCCTGCCGGTGGTGCGCCCCTACGAGGCGATGGACCCGGGCCGCCAGCGCATGGTCACCGCCGGCAACGTCCGTGGGCGCCCCGAGGAGATCTGGCCGCCCGAGGACTGAGGCCGATCCGTCGCCGCTCCGGCCGGGGTCAGACCCCGAGCCGGGGCATGTGCGCGGTGGGATAACGCTCGCCGGATGCCGCCCCGATCGGCGCGGCGGCGTCGATCTCGGCGAGGTCCTCGGCGCTCAGCGCGATCGTGAGCGCCTCGAGGTTGCGGTCGACGCGGTCGGCGCGGCTCGTGCCCACCAGCGGGATCACGTCGTCGCCGCGGGCGAGCAGCCAGGCGATGGCGAGCGAGGCCACATCCACGCCGCGGGCGGCGGCGATCTCCGACAGCCGTGCGGTGACGGCGAGGTTCCGTGCGAGGTTCTCGCCCTGGAAGCGCGGCACCTGGCGGCGCCAGTCGTCGGGCGCCAGATCGTCGAGGCTGCGGATGCGGCCGGCGAGGAGGCCGCGGGAGAGCGGGCTGTAGGCGACGTAGGCGATCCCCAGCTCGCGCGTCACGGGCAGCAGGTCGCGCTCAGGCTCGCGGCTGAGCAGGGAGAACTCGCTCTGCAGCGCGGCGATCGGGTGCACCGCGTGGGCACGCCGGATCGTCTCCGGGCCGGCCTCGGAGAGACCGATGTGCCGCACCGTGCCGGCCTCGACGAGCCGGGCCATCGCGCCCACCGACTCCTCGATCGGCACGTCGGGATCGACGCGGTGCAGGTAGTAGAGGTCGATGTGGTCCACGCCGAGCCGGGACACGCTCCTCTGGGCGGCGTCGCGCAGGTAGTCCGGCGCCCCCCTGCTCGACTTGGTGGCGAGCACCGCCCGGTCGCGCCGCCCCGCCAGCGCCCGGCCGACCATCTCCTCGTTGCGGCCGTCGCCGTAGGTCTCGGCCGTGTCGATCAGCGTCATGCCGACCTCGAGGGCCCGGTGGATCGCCCGGATGCCCTCGGCGTCCTCCGCCGAGCCGTAGTAGCCGGCGAAGCTCATCGCGCCGAAGGCGATCGGGCCCACCTCGGGGCCGGAGGTGCCGAGCCTGCGCGTGACCATGTCGCTCCTGGCGGTCGGGGATCCTGCGGACGCCGCCCACGGTAGCCGCGACACGGCCCCGCCCGCCCGCCGCCTGCGATCCTGAGGGTGTGGCCGACGCCCTTCCCGAGTTCCCGCCCGGCATGGTGGCGATCCTCGCCACCGTCGGCCCCGGCGGGCCGGCGGCGATCCCGGTGAGCGCCGTCGTGCGGCACGGGCCGCGGTCGCTGCTCCTCGGGCTCGCCGGCCGGAGGGGCAGCCTGGTGCGGCTGCGGGCCGATCCGCGGGTCGCGCTGTCGTTGAGCGGCCCGGGGTTCTGCCTGGCGGTGGAGGGCGAGGCGGCCGTGGCCGCCGACCCGCTGCCCGGCGTGGAGCGGATGGTGGCCGTCGCGGTGCGGGCCACGGGGATCCGCGACACGCGGGGCGCCGCGACCGAGGTCGATGCGGGCATGCTCTGGCGGTGGACCGACGAGGCCGCCGACGCCCGGCACCGGGCGGTGATGGCCGCCCTCACGCGCCTGGCGGCCGGGACGATCGTGTAGAGGACTCTCACGGGCGCCCTTGCCGGGGGGCCCTCCGGGCCGGATCGTGGATCGCATGGCCCTCGTCACGACCATCCGCTCGCTCCTGGTCTCGGCGATGGTGCTGCTCGTCCCGGCCGCCGGCGCCGCGGCCGCCGCCCCGGCACACGACGCCGGCGGGCCCGACACCGGCGCCCTCATCATCGGCGGCGCTCCGGTCCACGACGGCTCGTGGCCCTCGATCGCCGCGCTCGTCCCGACCGGCGGAGCGCCCGAGCTGAGCACCTTCTGCGGCGGCACGCTGATCGCGCCCGCGGTGGTGCTGACCGCCGCGCACTGCGTCCTCGACGACTCGGGCTCCCCGAAGCCCGCCGGCGCCGTCGAGGCGCTGCTCGGTGCCGACGACCTGCGGGCGCCCGCCGAGCGCATCGCCGTCTCCGAGATCCGGATCCACCCCGGATACCGCGTGGAGGGCGACGCCCCCGACGCCGCCGTGCTGGTGCTGGCGCGCCCCTCCGCCGCGCCGGTCGCGGCCTACGCCTCCGCCGCCGTGCAGGACCCCGACTCCGAGCGCCCGGGCGCCATCGCCGGCTGGGGCGAGGTGGGCGAGAGCACGGCCGTCTACCCGACGCGCCTGATCGCCGCGCCCGTCACCATCTTCACCGCGGCGCGCTGCCGGGAGATGCTCGGCGCCTCCTTCCACGCCGGCGGCGCGCTCTGCGCCGGCCGTCCCGAGGGCGGTGCCGACACCTGCGCGGGCGACAGCGGCGGCCCGCTCCGCGACGCGAGCGGCCTCGTGATCGGCATCACCAGC
Organism: Actinobacteria bacterium Ga0077541; assembly: GCA_001464995.1. Lineage (GTDB taxonomy): Bacteria > Actinomycetota > Thermoleophilia > Miltoncostaeales > Miltoncostaeaceae > Miltoncostaea. The sequence continues at coordinate 5,196 of LNEQ01000283.1, read as the reverse complement.
TGGGGTCTCGGCTGCGGCCGCCCCGGCCTGCCGGGCATCTACACGCGCGTCGCGTCCGTCTCCGGCTGGATCGCGAAGGCCATGGCGGCGCCCGCCGGCGCGGCCCAGGCCGCCCCCCGGGTCCGCGCCCCCCGCGTCCGCGCGCTGGCCGCCAAGGCGCGGCCGGGCGCGACCGCCCGCCTGCGCTACCGTCTCGCGGGTCGCGGCGAGAGCACCCGCGAGGCCATCTCCATCCGTGCGGGCGGGCGCGTGATCGCCCGCATCCGCACCGACGCGGGCCCCGCGCACGCCGACGTCGAGTACTCGGTCGCCTGGCGCGTCCCGCGCCACCTCGCCACCTCGTCCCGGCTGCGCTTCTGCGTGGTCACCCGGGTGGTCGCCGGCCCCGCCGGCCGGACGCCGTCCTGCGCCCCGCTTCGGCTCATCCGGGGCTGACCGCCACCGCACGGGTCCGCGATGTGAGCCTCGTCACAGTCGTCGGAGCGGCCCGTCGCGGGTCGGGAGCGCCGGTCGCCGCTGTTGTGGAGTGCTCCGCGCGTTTCTCCCGCATCTGACTGGTTTTCTCCAGTTCGGGACCGATCGCGCGGCGCGGCGCGAGGGCGCGCGCACCGAGGCCGCCCCGGGCCCCGCCGGCCCGCTCGCGCGGCGCGACTTTCACAGAGAACCGCGCTACGACGGGGATTTCGTCCGAACACGCTGCTAGGTTGGCCGCGCGGGGAGGCCTGCTCCCGCATACTTCGAGCCAGGGGGTCTGCAGTGAACAAGACCGAGTTCGTCGCCAAGGTTGCCGCCAAGGGCGACATGAGCGGTGCCGAGGCGGGGCGCGCGGTCGCCGCCGTCCTCGACGTGATCCAGGAGGCCCTCAAGAACGGTGAGGACGTGGCCTTCGCCGGCTTCGGCAAGTTCTCCGTCTCCGCCCGCGCCGCCCGGACCGGGGTCAACCCCCAGGATCCGTCGAAGAAGGTCGAGATCCCGGCACGCACCGTGCCGCGCTTCACGCCGGGCGCCGTCCTCAAGGAGGCCGTCGCCGCCGGCAACAAGGGCAAGAAGTAGCGACACCGAGGCAGGCTCACGGAGCGCGCGGCCCGTCGTCCGGCGGGTCGCGCGCGCCGTCACCTGACATGGGCGCCCGCCGGAGGTCGCGGTGAGCGTCCGGGACGAGGTCGGATGGACCGGCAGCGCCGCGCGCGCCGCCCACCCCGGCCTGGCGGCCGCCTCCGCGCCCGCCGTCGCCGGGGCGCTCCACGGCATGGCCGGGGCGCTGCGCGCCCGTGCCGGGGCGGTCCTCGCGGCGAACGCGCTCGACATCGCGGCGGCGGAGGGTGCGATGGCACCCGCGCTGGTCGACCGGCTCCGGCTCGACGAGGAGCGGCTCGGCCGGATGAGCGGTCAGCTCGCCGCGCTGGCGGCTCTCGACGACATCGAGGAGCTCGTCGGCTCCCGCGAGTTGCCGGACGGACTCGTGGTGCGCGAGCGGCGGCGTCCCGTCGGCGTGATCGGCGCGAACTACGAGGCCCGGCCCAACGTGACCGTGGACGTCGCCTCGCAGCTGATCAAGTCGCGTAACGCCGGGGTGCTGCGCACCGGCGCGGCCGCGCTGCGATCGGCGATCGCGCTCCGCGACGAGGTGATCGCGCCCGCCATGGAGGCGGCGGGTCTCGACCCGGCCGCGATCCAGCTGGTCCGCTCGCCCGATCGCGAGGCGGCGCGGGCGCTCGTGTCGCTGCCGCGGCTGATCCCGCTCGTCATCCTGCGCGGCAGCGGGGAGACCACCGCGTCGCTCGCCCGCGAGGCGGCGGCCCACGGCGTGCGGACGCTGGCCCACGCGGAGGGGGGAGGGGTGCTCTACATCGACCGCTCCGCCGACCGCGACCGCGCCATGGCGCTGGTCGAGCGCAGCCTCGACCGCCTCGGGGTGTGTAACCGCCTCAACCTGCTGCTGATCGACGCGCCCGTCTGGGACGAGGTGCTGCCGGAGGCCCTCGCGGTGCTCGAGCGGCTCGGCATCCGTCCCAGCCTGCCGCCCCACTCCCATCCGCTGGGACACGAGTGGGCGCTCGACGACGGCCGGGAGGCGACCGTGACCGTCGCCGCGGTGGCCGGCCCGGCCGCGGCCGCGCACGCCGCCAACGACGAGACCTCGGGTCTGGCGGCCGCGATCGCCGCCGAGGACGCCGCCGCCGCCGAGGTGTTCCTCGGCGCGTACGCCGGCACCGGTGCCTTCTGGAACGCCACCACCCGCCTGCTCGACGGCTTCGAGCTGCTGGGCGCTCCCGAGACCGGGATCAACGTCGACCAGGTGCCCGGGCCCCGCGGTCCGGTCACCTTCCGCGACCTCCATCTGCGCCAGTACGTCGTCGGGCGGCGGTGACATTCACTTCGATCCTCGCCGCGGCCGGGTCGCTTGCTATTGTCTCCCGACCCGCCCGGATGACAGACACCCTCCCCACCACCGAGCCCCGACGCGCACCGATGCGCGTGCTCTCGCATGTCGGGGGATCCGTCTGAGGCCCGTAACGGTGCTGTTTGCCCCCTAGGCGCGGACCAGACACCCGTCCGCCGGCAGGCCCGACGACTCGCATCAACGAGGCGATCAGGGTCGACACCGTGCGGCTCATCGACGCCGAGGGCGAGAACAGGGGCGTCGTGCCCCTCGCACAGGCGCAGGAGATCGCGAACACCGCAGGCCTCGACCTCGTCGAGGTCGCCGCTGACGCGCGCCCGCCCGTGTGCCGGATCATGGACTACGGCAAGTGGCGGTACGAGCAGGAGCAGAAGGCCAAGCAGGCCCGCCGGCACCAGAGCACGATCACCATCAAGGAGATCAAGTTCCGGCCGAAGATCGACCCGCACGACTACGCGACCAAGAAGGGTCACGTCGAGCGGTTCCTCAAGCACCGCGACAAGGTCAAGATCACGATCATGTTCCGCGGTCGCGAGCTCCTGCACCCCGAGCGCGGCGAGGCGATCCTGCTGCGGCTCGCCGAGGAGCTGAAGGACATCGCCCTGATCGAGAGCCGCCCGAACCTGGACGGCCGCAACATGGTGATGATGATCGCCCCGCTCAAGAACCCCGTCGTCGCCGCCGAGAGCGGGTCCGACGAGGCGCCGGCCGCGTCCGGCGAGGCACCTGCGGCGTCGGGCGACGCGCCCGCCGCGGCGGCTCCCGAGGCGGCCGCTCCGGCCGCCGAGCCGGCCGAGGCCGAGGCCCGCACCTCCTGATCCGGGCGCGACCCTCGTAACGGGGGTCCGCGTCGTCTATCGTGTCGGCCGGCCCGACGCTCCCGAGGAAGACAGACGCATGCCCAAGATGAAGTCCAGGAAGTCCGCCACCAAGAGGTTCCGGGTCACCGGCACCGGCAAGGTGATGTTCCAGCGGGCGGGCATGCGCCACAACCAGGAGCGCATGACGGGCAAGGAGCAGCGGCACCTCTCGAAGGAGGTCGTCCTGGCCCCCGAGATGGTTCCCGGAGTCAAGCGCATGCTGGGGAAGAGGTAGTCAGATGGCACGGGTGAAGCGTTCTGTCGGCGCGCGCAAGAAGCGCCGCAAGGTCCTCGACCAGGCCAGCGGCTACTGGGGGACCAAGCACTCCTCCTACAAGCGCGCGAAGGAGCAGGTCCAGCGCTCGCTGCGCTACGCCTACCGCGACCGGCGGGTGCGCAAGCGCGACTTCCGGCGCCTCTGGATCGCCCGCATCAACGCCGCGGCGCGTGAGAACGGCCTCACCTACGGCCAGCTCATCCACGGCCTGAAGCTGGCCGAGGTCGAGCTCGACCGCAAGATCCTCGCCGAGCTCGCGACGCACGAGCCCGCGGCCTTCGCCGCGCTCTGCGTCCGCGCCCGCGCGGCTCGAGAGAGCGCGCCGGTAGCCTCATAGAGGTCGTCAGGGCACAAAGGTCGTGCGGCCTCCGAGTGAAAAGCAAGTGATCCGGATGGCCGCGTCCTCGCCGATGCTGGTTGCATCGGTGGTGACGTGGACGCCGGATCGCGCCGCTTTGCAGCCGGAGGGCGTGCGACCGACTGACGTGACGACCTCATAGCCCCGGGGGGCAGTCGGCTCCGGCTGGCGAGCTCGCCGCGCAACCCCGCGCTGCAGCTCGCCAGGGCGCTCCAGACGAAGAAGGTCCGGCGCGAGCGCCGGCTGCTGGTCGCCGAGGGCGAGGATCTCGTCGATGGCGCCCTCGCGCGCGGCATCAAGCCCTTCGCGATGCTCTTCAACGCCGAGGAGCTCCAGGACGGCGATCCGCGCGTGGCCGCGACCGAGGGCCTCGCCGAGCGCTACCTGGTCCCGCCCAAGCTGATGGGCTACGCGAGCGCGCTGGCCGCCGCGCCGCGGGTGATCGCGATCCTGCCCCAGCCGGCCGTCCGCAGCTTCAGCGACGTGCGCTTCCCGCCCTCGCTCGGCCTCTACCTGGCCGGGGTGGCCGATCCGGGCAACGTCGGGACGCTGGTGCGCACCGGCGCCGCGCTCGGCGCCGACTGGCTCGCCCTCGGGCCGGGGTCGGCCGATGCCTTCCACCCGCGCGCCGTGCGCGCCGCGATGGGCTCCACCTTCGCCGTCCCGGTGCTCGAGAACGTCACCCCCGCCGACCTGGCGACCCGCTCGGGCTTCGCCGTCGTGGCCGCCGTTCCCCGCGACGGGGTCGCGCCCTGGAACGCCGACCTCACCCAGCCGCTCGTCCTGGCGCTGGGTGCCGAGCGACTCGGGCTCGGGCCCGCGCTCGAGGGCCTGTCGGACGGCCGGGACGTCATCCGCGTGACCATCCCGCAGGCCGCCGGAGCCGAGTCGCTCAACGTCTCCGCCGCCGGGGCGGCGCTGCTCGCCGAGATCGTGCGCCAGCGCGCTGTGGCACCGTCCTCCGCGGAGGACGGCGACGGCCGATGACCGACCCGGACCTCGCGAACATCCAGGAGCGGGCCCTCGCGGAGATCCGCGCGGCCGCCACGCTCGCCGAGCTCGAGGCCGCGCGCGTCGCGCACACCGGGCGGCGCAGCCCCCTGGCCGAGACCCTCGCCGGGATCGGCTCCCTGCCGCCCGAGCGGCGCGGCGTGGTCGGCAAGACGGCCAACCTCGCCCGGCGCGCGGTGGAGGAGGCCCTCGCGGCGCGCACCGAGGAGCTCGAGGCCGAGGAGATGGGCGCCGCGCTCGAGCGCGACCCCACCGACGTCACCCTGCCGGGCGACCCCCACCCGCT
>LNEQ01000282.1 GCA_001464995.1 Actinobacteria bacterium Ga0077541 | reverse complement strand
CGTGGTACTCCGCGTCGGTGACGTGGGGGAGCCAGTGGGTGGCGATGCCGTCCTCGGCGTGCTCGTGCAGGGCGAGGTGGGTCATGAAGTGCTCCGGGGCGGCGCCGTGCCAGTGCTCCTCGCCGGGCTCGAAGCGGATCGTGTCGCCCGCGCGGATGATCTCGGGCGGGGCGCCGCGCCGCTGGGCCAGGCCGACGCCCTCGGTGACGTGCAGCACCTGGCCGATCGGGTGCGTGTGCCAGGCGGTGCGCGCGCCCGGCGTGAAGTGGACGCTGACGATGTGGAGGCGCGACGGCGGGGGCGGCGCGGCGATGTCGTCGATCCACACCTGCCCGGTGAACCAGTCGGCGGGGCCGGGGCGGGTGCTCGAGTGTGTCCGGGTGATCTCCATGGACGCGATCCTCTCGTCGGTGGACCTGGCGACGCGGCGGATCGGCGTCGGGAGGGGCGGGCCGCAGGCTACCCCGCCGGGGCCGGCAGGACCTCCACCACGGCGTTGTAGTCGGGCACTCCGCTCGTGTCGGTGAGCCCCGCCGCGATCAGCGGGTTGCACTCGGGGAAGAACATCTGGACGTTGCCCGGGCGCATGCGCGCCACGTGGGCGCGCGCCCGGACCTCGCCCGTGCCGGAGCGCACGATCAGCGGATCGCCCTCGCCCACGCCGATCCTCCCGGCGTCGTCGGCCGAGATGAAGAGGGCGTCACGGCCCGCGCCGGTGAGGGGGTCGCGCTCGCGGAAGACCATCGAGTTGAACTGCTTCCCCCGGCGGGTGGAGAGCATCATGTGACCCTCCGGCACCCGCCGCTCGGGCGGCTCGACGACGGCGAAGTGCGCACGGCCGTCGGGCGTCGGGAACTCCCATCCGTCGCAGAGGCGGGGCCCGCCCCACTGCACCTGGTCGCCCGTCCGCGACAACGACTCGATGCCGGCGTAGAGGGGCACCACCCGGGCGATCTCCTCGCGGATCGCCTGCCCGGACGGGGTCGCGATCAGGTGGGCGCGGGCGGGATCGACGCGCGCGGCGAGGTCGCTGAGGATCTCCCACTCGGTGCGCGCCTCGCCCACCTTCGGCCCCCGGATCTGCGGGCTGAAGGCGATGCGCCGCTCGGTCGTGGTCTCGGTGCCGCCGTCGCGCTGCTCGTACCGGGTGGCGGCGGGCAGCAGCACCACCACCTCGCCCGGGTCGACGAGCATCTGCGAGGTGACGACGATGTCCTGGTGCACGCGCACCGGCGCCCGCGCGAGCAGGTCGGCCACGTGCCCGGGGTCGGGCAGCGTGTCGAGGAAGTTGCCGCCGCTGGAGTAGAGGACCTCGAGCCGCCCGTCGCCGGCGGCCTCGACCATCTCCGGCGCGGTGAGCCCGGGCGTGGTCGGCACGGGGAAGCCCCACTGCCGCGACAGCGCGGCGGCCGAGCCCTCGTCGAGGGGCACGCCGCCCGGCAGCGCCGTGGCGTAGGCGCCCATCTCGGCGCCCCCCTGCACCCCCGAGTGGCCGCGGATGGGCATCAGGCCGGCTCCCTCGCGGCCGACGTTGCCGCGCGCGAGCGCCAGGTTGATCACCGCGCGCACGTTCTCCGATCCGAACGCGTGCTGGGTGAGGCCCATCGACCACACCAGGATCGCCGATCCGGCCGCCGCGTACATGGCGGCGAAGCGCTCCATGTCGGCGCGGCTCGCACCCGAGCGCTGCTCGAGCTCGTCGAAGAGCATCGCCTCGAGGGCGTCTCTCAGCTCGGGGAAGCCGGTCGTGTGCCCGGCGATGAAGGCCTCGTCCAGCCCGCCGGTGGCGGCGAGCACCTTCATCACGCCGGCGATGAAGGCGATGTCGCCGCCGATGTTCACCGAGAAGAACTCGTCGGTCATCTTCGTGCCGAAGACCGCGCTCTCGGCGTTCGAGGGGACCCAGTAGTTCTCCAGCCCCGGCTCGCGGTAGGGGTTGATGACCGCCACCTTCGTCCCCTGCGTGCGGGCCAGGTAGAGGTACTTCATGACCACCGGCTGCGCGTTGGCGACGTCGGAGCCGAAGAGCACGATCAGGTCGCTCGCCATCAGATCGGTGTAGGAGATCGTCGTCGCCCCGGCGCCGACCATCGTCTTGAGGGCCGCCGTGGAGGGCGCGTGGCAGATGCGCGCGGCGTTGTCGACGTTGTTCGAGCCGAGGAAGCGGGTCACCTTGCCGGCGGTGTAGTAGACCTCGTTGGTGATCCCGCGGGCGGTCATGAAGAGGGCGAACCTCTCCCCGCCCGCGTCGCGGATGCGCCCGGCGACGAGGTCGAGGGCCTCATCCCACGAGGCGCGGGAGAAGCCCGGCTCGCCTGCCCGGCGGACCATGGGGTGGGCGAGACGGCCGAGGTCGCGCAGCTCGGCGCCGCTGCGGGCGCGCAGCGCCGCCACGTCGCCGAGCAGGGCGTGGTCCATCGCCCCCATCGTGTTCACCCGCAGCAGGTTGAGGCGGGTGGTGCAGAGGTGGACGCCGTCGATCGTCCAGTCGTGCAGGCCGGCGACGCCGAGGGCGCACCCGTCGCAGACGCCCTTGCGCAGGATCCGCGACGCGTAGGGCAGCGCGCGCCGGTTCTCCCACGCCACCTTGAGCATGTCGAGGTAGTGGTTGGGCTTGGTGAGCCCGACGCCATTCGGCCGCAGGCTCACCCACAGGTCGCGTCGGCGGGGGCGGGTGCGGGCCATGGCCGAGAATACCCCGGCGCCCCGCCGGGAGCTCGCGCGACGAGCGGACTAGTGGAGCGTCCACCAACGTTGCTGGTGTTCTGGCCGCGAAAATCCCGCGGGGCATAGCTGAGGCTATGCGTTCGACCGAGGACGCAGCATCCGCGATGATTTGCAGCGAGCCAGAACCCGGCGAAGGTTGGTTGACGCTCCACTAGCCGGAGGCGTTCACGAGCTCGAGGCAGTAGGCGACGGCCTGGACGCCGATCCCGGGGATCGGCCCGGCCGGGGCCGAGACGGGGGGGATGACCTCGGCGCTCTCCCGGGCGGAGGACGCATACCCGTCGGGCTGCCTGAAGGAGCCCGAGAAGGAGCCCATCCCCCCGTTGGGCGGCGACGCGAAGACGCCGGAGAAGTTGCCGACGGCAGTCGCCGTCTCCGAGTCCGGATCGATGCTCGACGACGCTGCGGATGGCGTGACGGTCCACGTCCCCGTGTACGTCCGCGCGCCGGCGTAGCCGGGGGTGTAGCTGCCGGGGGCCGTACCGCTCCCGCCCGACACCGCCACCGCAGCCGAGAGCAGGACCGTGCCCGCCGGACAGCTCGCCTGCGCCGTCGCCCTGGTGGCCATGTGGGCGGTGCGGTCGGGGCATGCGTTCGCGAAGCAGTCGCTGGAGGCGCCTGGGAACCCGGGGTAGACCTGCGGGGCGGCGCTCGGGCCGACCACGCGGATCCGCGCGAGCCCGGATGCTCCCTCCGCCTGGACGCGGCCCTGGGCCTGGACGCCGACGGGCAGGGGACCGCGGAGACGCATCACCGTTCCCCGGATCTTCGAACCGTCGATCGCGTTCCGGTCGATGTGGACGTTCCGGATCGACCCCGGCGCGATGTGCGACGCGCGGACGGCCTCGGGCTGGATCGCGCGCGCCGTGACCGACCGGTCGGCGAGCTGGGGCGCGACGGCGACCGCCGTGCCGGAGCAGGCGGCGATCAGGGCCAGGGTCGCGGTGATGTTGGCGTAGGTCGGGCGCGGAAGGCGACCGCGGGACTCGCGGGTATCGGACATGCCCCCGACTACGGCAGGCCGCGGGCACGACCTGAGCCCCGGGGACGGCCCGTCAGCCGAGGATGCGTTCCGGGTGCGTGTAGACGTTGAACCCGTCGCCGCGCAGGAAGCCGACGAGCGTCAGGCCGAGCCGGTCGGCGGCGTCGGCGGCGAGGCTCGAGGGCGCCGAGACCGACGCGACCAGGCCGATGCCCGCGACGGCCGCCTTCTGCACGATCTCGAAGCCGGCGCGGCCCGAGACCATCAGGGCGCGGTCGGCCAGGGGCAGCGCGTCGTCGAGGGCCGCGACGCCGATCACCTTGTCGACGGCGTTGTGGCGCCCGATGTCCTCACGGACGCAGAGCAGCCCGCCGCCGGCGTCGAACAGCCCCGCCGCGTGGAGGCCGCCGGTCTGGTCGAAGACCCGCTGCCCGGCGCGCAGCGCATCGGGCAGGCCGAGCAGGACGCCCGTCGTCACGACGGGCCCGGGGCCGAGGGGCGCGCAGCGCACCTCCACCGCGTCGAGGCTGGTGGTGCCGCAGATGCCGCACGCCGAGGTGGCCGCGACCCGGCGCGCCTCGCCGATGACGGCAGGCGCGGTGGTCGTGACGGTCACGACGTTGAAGAGCTGCTCGCCCTCGAGGTCGTCGCAGTAGGCCACGCGGCGGATCGAGCCGGGCTCCACCACGCCCTCGGTCACGAGGAACCCGGCGGCCAGGGCGAAGTCGTCGCCGGGGGTCCGCATCGTCACCGCGACGGGCGAGGTGACGCCGGCCGGATCGGTGACGCGGATCTCCAGCGGCTCCTCCGCGGCCAGCCGGTCGCGGCGCACGCGCCGGTCGTCGCCGCGTACGGAGAGCACCTGCCGCCGGGGCGCGCTCGCGCTCATGAGACGATCACGGCATGAGCGTACGACGTGGCATCGGAGTGCAGGAGGCCCTCGACCTCGCCCACGGGCTCGCGCCGGAGTTGCCCGCGGAGCCCGTGCCGGTTCCGGAGGCCGCCGGCCGCGTGCTGGCCGAGGACGTCCGCGCCGGCCGCGACCTGCCGGCGCACGCCGGCTCGGCGATGGACGGCTGGGCCGTGCGGGCCGCCGAAACGCCCGGGCCGCTGACCATCACCGGCGAGAGCGCGGCCGGGCTCCCGGCCGGTGTCGCCCTCGCCCCCGGGTGCGCCGTCGCGGTCTCGACCGGCGCCTCGCTGCCCGAGGGCGCCGACGCGGTGGCGCGCCGCGAGATCGCGCGCGTGGACGGGACGACGGTGGTCGTGACCGAGGCCGTCGCGCCCGGGCGCGACGTGCGCCGACGCGGCGAGACGATCCGCGAGGGCGAGCTGCTGCTGGGTCGCGGCCACCGCGTGGCCCCGCACGAGGTGGCCGCCCTCGGCGCGATGGGCCGGGCCGAGGTGCTCTGCGCGCGCCGCCCCCGCGTCGCGATCCTGGCCACGGGCGCCGAGCTCGTCGCGCTCGGCGCCCCCGCGGGCCCGGACGAGGTCCACGACTCCAACCGCGACGGGCTCGCCGCGCAGGCGGTGGCCGCGGGCGCGCTCGTCCTCGCCCTGGTCACGGTGGGGGACGATCTCGAGGACACGGTCGCCGCCCTGGCGGCGCTGCTCGACGCGCCCGGTGACGGCCGGCCCGACGTCGTCGTGACCGCGGGCGGCATCTCGGCCGGCGACCACGACCTGGTGCGCCCGGCCCTCGAGCGGCTCGGGGTGGAGGAGATCGCCCGCGGGGTCCGCGCGCGGCCCGTCCACCCGACCTACCTCGGCCGCCGCGGCGACCAGGTGGTGCTGGGGCTGCCCGGCAACCCCGCCTCGGCCGCGGTCGCCTTCCACCTGCTCGGGCGGCCCCTGCTCGGCGCGCGGAACGACTGGTGGCACCGGGCGCCGCTGACGGCCCCGGCCGGGACCCGGCCGGGGCGCGCCGAGCTGCTGCGCTGCGTGGAGGGCCCGGAGGGTCTCACGCCGCGCCCCGATCAGGGCCCTCACGCGGTCACATCGCTGTCGGGTGCCACGGCGCTCGCCTGGGTGGGCGAGGACGAGGACGGCTCTGCGGGGTCGCTGGTGCGCTTCTCGCGACTCGCCTGACGGGCCGCCTCCAGCTCGGCGGGCGTGTTGACGTTGTGCACGGCGGCGACCGCCCCCGGCAGGCCGTCGAGCCGGCGCACGTCCAGGAGGTCGAGCAGCGCCATGAGGCTCCGCTCGCCGTGGGCGAGCAACTCCTCGGCCCGGTGCGGCGGCGAGGGGCTGCAGGCGCCCGTCCACGACGGGCACCGCCGCGTCGGCGCCGGAGTCGAGCGCGGCGAGCACCCGGTTCGCGAACGCGGCGTCGAGGAGCGGCATGTCGACGGCGCAGACGAACGCCGTCGCGCCGGCGCCCACCGCCCGCAGGCCCGAGGCCAGCCCCTGCAGCGGCCCGCGATCGGGATGGGCGTCGTCGGTGACGATCGCGGCATGGAGCGGCGGGAGCTGCTGCCCGGGAGCCCGCACCACGACCACCACGCCGATGCCCGACAGCTCCCGGACGGCCCGGCCGAGCAGCGTCGTTCCCTCCCAGGCGATCGCGGCCTTGTCCTCGCCCGTCCGCCCGGACCGTCCTCCGGCGAGGACGATCACGGCGTGCCGGGCCGGGACGGCCGGTGTCATCCGCCGATCATGCTCATGGGGCGGCCGGTGTAGGTCCACGCCGGATCGGCCATCCCGTGACCGGCCCCCTTGCGCGAGACGGCGTCGAGCGCGACCGCCGCCAGGCGCTCGTCGGACGCGCCCTCGCGCAGGGGACCGCGCAGGTCGGTCTCCCACTCGGCGAAGAGGCAGGTGCGCAGCTGGCCGTCGGCGGTGAGGCGCAGGCGGTCGCAGGTGGCGCAGAACGGCTCGGTGACCGACGAGATGAACTGCAGCTCGCCCGCGCCGTCGGCGAAGCGCCAGCGCGTGCCGGTGGCCGAGGCGCGCTCGGGGTCCATCGGCTCGAGGGGCCAGCGGGCGCCGATCATCGCGCGCAGCTCGCCGCTGGAGAGAACCGCCTGGCGGGTCCACTCGCGCGGTGCGTCGAGGGGCATCACCTCGATGAAGCGGACCACGTAGGGGCGCTCGCGGGCGAGCTCGGCGAGCGGCAGCACGTCGGGCTCGCTGACCCCGCGCAGGGCGACGGCGTTGACCTTGATCGGCCGCAGCGATTCGTGGCGCTCGCAGGCGGCGAGGCCCTCCAGCACCCGGGCGAGGTCGTCGCGGCGGGTGATCGCCGCGAAGCGCTCCGGGTCGAGCGAGTCGATCGAGACGTTGACCCGGTCGAGCCCCGCGGCGACGAGGGCGTCGATCGCACCCGCGATCAGGACCCCGTTGGTCGTCATGGCGATCTCGCGGATGCCCTCGACCCGGCGCAGGCGGCCGATCAGATCCGGCAGCCCCGGGCGCACCAGGGGCTCGCCGCCGGTGATGCGCAGCTCGGTCACCCCCATGCGCGCGAAAGCTCGTCGTCGGTGAGCAGCTCCTCACGGCCGAGCCACGCCATCCCCTCGGCCGGCATGCAGTACCGGCAGCGCAGGTTGCAGCGGTCGGTGACCGAGACCCGCAGCGAGCGATGGACCCTGCCGAACCCGTCCTGGAGGGGGGTGGAGGTGCTCATCGACGGAGGGTACGCGCCCGCGCCCGGCCGGGCCCGTCGGGGGGTGGGACCGAGCCGGCCCGTCACCGCGCCAGCGGCCTGGGGACACCGCTGGCCACGGCGACGATCTCGGCCCCGATCGCGAGCGCCACCTCCTCGGGGGTGCGCGAGCCGATCGCCAGGCCGATGGGGGCGTGAATGCGCGCCAGGTCGCCCTCGGAGACACCCTGCGCGATCAGACGCGCCCGCCGGCGTGCGGTGGTGCGACTGCTGCCCATGGCCCCGATGTACCCGGCGGGGGTGGTGACGGCCTGCATCAGGGCGGGCACGTCGAACTTCTCGTCGTGGGTGAGCACGCAGATCGCGGTGCGCTCGTCGACCGGTGCGTGGCGCAGGAACTCGTG
>LNEQ01000281.1 GCA_001464995.1 Actinobacteria bacterium Ga0077541 | reverse complement strand
CATGCGCCCTTCCTGCGCCTCCTCGCCGAGCGCGCGGCCGCGCGGGGGTGCGCGGCGCGGATCCGGCCGCTCGTGGCGGACATGTCGGAGACGGGATTGCCAGAGGGATGCGCCGATCTGGTGTGGTCCGAGGGCGCCCTCTACAACATCGGCCTGGAGCGGGCGTTCGCGGTGTGCCGCCGCCTGCTGCGCCCCGGGGGGCATCTGGCCTTCACGGAGGCGGTGTGGCGGACCGACGAGGTCCCCGAGCCGGTCCGCGAGGCGTTCGCGGACTACCCGCAGATGGGGGCGGTGCCCGACGTGCTCGCGCTGCTCGCCGCGCGCGGCTTCGCCGTCGTCGGCCACTTCCCCCTGCCCGCCGAGGCCTGGTGGGACGAGTTCTACGCGCCCATGCGGGCCCGTGTCGCCGCGCTCCGCGCGGACGGGACCCTCACCGCCGAGGCGCGGGCGGTACTCGACATGTGCGACGCCGAGATCGACACGTACATCGCGCACCACGACTGCTTCGGCTACGAGTTCCTCGTCGCGCACCCGGTGTGATCCGCCGTCGCCCGGCCCCGGCCGGCGCCTGGCCACGTCGGCGGCAGCACGCGCCGGCGGTCAGCCGTCGCCGGCGCGCACGAGACGCCCCCGCGGCTCGCCCACGGCCCGGCCGGCGAGAGCGATCGTCTCCCCGCGCAGGATCGTGCGCACCGCCCGGGCGGTGACCGGGCGTCAGGCGGTGCCGGTACTCCATGTCCTCGGGCCGGATCGTCCAGGGCCCCCCGGTCTCGACGAGGACGATGTCGGCGTCGGCCCCGGCCTCGAGGCGGCCCTTGCCCGCCAGGCCGAAGCGGGCGGCCGGCGACGTGGCCAGCCAGGTGGCCAGGCGGGCGGCGGCGATGCCGCGGGCGAGGCCGTGGGTCAGCGTCAGGGCGAGCGTGGTCTGGGCGCCCGCGATTCCGCCCCACACCGCGAACATGTCGTCGCCCCGCTTCATCCCCGGCGGGGCGGGGGAGTGGTCGGAGGCGATCGAGCCGATCTCCCCGGCCTCCAGCGCGGCCCAGAGGCCCTCGATCTCCGATGCGGAGCGCAGCGGGGGGCCGCACTTGGCGAGCGCGCCGATCGCCTCGGCGTCGTCGTCGTCGAGCACCAGGTGGTGCGGGCAGACCTCGCAGGTGGCGTCCACGCCGCGGGTGCGGGCCTCCGCCACCAGCCGGGCGCTCTCGCCGCAGGAGACGTGCACCACGTGCAGCGCGCAGCCCGTCTCCCCCGCGATCGCGAGCGCTCTCCGCACCGCCGCCACCTCGGCCCGGGCCGGACGGGAGGCCAGGTAGTCGCGCATCCGGGTGCGGCCGCCGGCGATGGCCTCGGCCGCGAGCGGGCCGACGACGTCCTGGTCCTCGGCGTGGACGGCCACCGGCAGCCCCAGCCGGGCCGCCCGCGCCATGCCCGCGGCGAGCACGTCGTCGGTCGCGCGCACGAAGTCGTCGATCCCGGTCTCGCACATGAACGCCTTGAACCCGATCACCCCGAGCGCGGCGAGCGCGTCGAGGCGGTCGAGGTCGCCCGGCACGAGGCCTCCCCAGAGGGCGAAGTCGACGTGGGCGCGCCCCCGCGCCGCGGCGACCTTGGCGGCGAAGCCGTCGGCATCGACCGTGGGGGGTGTGGAGTTGAGCGGCATGTCGGCGGCGCAGGTGGCGCCGCCCGCGGCGAGGGCGCGCGTGCCCGTCGTGAAGCCCTCCCAGTCGGCGCGCCCGGGGTCGTTGAGATGGACGTGCGCGTCCACGGCCCCCGGCAGCACCAGCAGGCCGGTCGCGTCGATCTCCTCGGTGCCCGCGCCGAGGCCCGGGCCGACCGCCGCGATGAGGCCGCCGGTCACCGCGATGTCCTCGAGCCGCCCGCGGATGACGAGGTCATGCACCTCGGGGAGGGTAGCCGCCCGTCGGCCCATTCGGGACCGCAGGCCTCTGGCCCCAGGTCCATCCCTGAAAGGGGCAGCCGACCGGCAGGGTTCCACCTGTGGACGGACAGGCGCAGAGACCCTCCCGATCCGGAGCCACGGAGCTCCTGCGAGACCTCATCCAGGCCGCATCGCCGAATCCCCCGGGGGACGAGCGGGCCGCCGCCGCGGTGATCCGCGGGTACCTCGCCGGGATCCCGGGGATCGAGATCGAGGACGCCGGGGTCCACCCGGCCCGGCCCATGATCGTCGCGCGGCTGCGCGGGCGCCGGGAGGGGCCGGCGCTCCTGCTGAACGGCCACATGGACACGGTCCCCGCCGGGGGCCGCTGGACCCGTGACCCCTTCGGCGCCGAGATCGCGGACGGCCGCATGTACGGCCGCGGGGCGAGCGACATGAAGTCGGGCCTTGCCGGGCTGGTCGTCGCCTTCGCCCGGCTGTCGGAGATGCGCGACGAGCTCGCCGGCACGATCGAGCTGCACGCCGTGCCGGACGAGGAGCCCGGTGGGCATCTCGGCACCGAGGCGCTCCTGCGGGCCGGGAGGATCGCGGGAGACTTCGCCGTGGTCGCTGAGCCGACCGGGCTGAGCGTCTTCCGCGCCCAGAAGGGCAACGTCTTCGCCGACATCACGGTCACGGGTCGCTCGGCACACGGCAGCATGCCCTCGCACGGGCTCAACGCCGTCAGCCTCGCGGCGCGCCTCGTCACCGATCTGGAGGACCGGCTCGGCGCGCGGCTCGCGGAGCGGACGCACCCGCTCGTCGGCCCGCGCACCCTGAACGTCGGCACGATCGCGGGCGGCACGGCGACGAACGTCGTCCCCGATCGTTGCGTCCTCGGGGTGGACCGCCGCGTGCTGCCGGGGGAGTCGCCGCAGGAGGCGCTCGCGGAGCTCGCCGCGTTCGTCGGCGATCGGGGCGCCGTCGCGGCCACCCACCTCGGGGCCCCGTTCGAGACGGCGGAGGACCACCCGCTGGTCGTCGCCGCGCAGGCGGCGGTCGCGTCCGTGATGGGCGTGCCACGTCCCTGCGGCGGCCTGGTCGGCAGCTCCGACGCCCGCTTCTACGCCGACGGCGCCGGCATCCCGACGATCCTGCTCGGGCCCGGCTCGATGGACCAGGCGCACATCGCCGACGAATCGGTCCCCCTCGACGAGGTCGAGGCGAGCGTCCCCGTCTTCATCGACCTCGCCCGGAGGCTGCTGGCGCGCCGGTGAGCGCCGCCGCCGGGTTCCGGCGTGCCCGGATCGTGGAAGGGTGTGAGAGCGACGGCACGCCCCCAGACGGACGGGAGACGCGACATGAGGACGACACCGCTCGGGACCACCGGCATGGAGATCAGCCGCGTCGGCTTCGGCGCCTGGGCGATCGGAGGCGGCGGCTGGGACTGGGCCTGGGGCGGGCAGGACGACGAGGACTCGATCGCCGCGATCCACCGGGCGGTCGAGCTCGGCGTCAACTGGATCGACACGGCTGCCCAGTACGGCTTCGGCCATTCGGAGGAGGTCGTCGGGCGGGCGATCGCCGGCCTGGCCGAGCGCCCCTACGTGTTCACCAAGTGCGGGCAGCCGGAGGGGCCCGGCCGGACCACGGTGCGGAGTCTGCGCCGCGACTCCCTCCGCCGCGAGCTGGAGGGCAGCCTCGCGCGCCTCGGGGTCGACGCGATCGACCTCTGGCAGATCCACTTCCCGATCCCCGACGAGGACCTGGAGGAGGGCTGGTCGGCGCTGGCCGAGGCGCGCGACGAGGGCCTCGTGCGGCACATCGGGGTGTCCAACTTCGACGTCCCGCAGCTGCGCCGCGCTCAGGGGATCGCCCCCGTCGAGACCCTCCAGCCCCCGTACTCGCTCATCGACCGGGCCGTCGAGGAGGAGACGCTGCCCTTCGCCGAGGGTGAGGGCATGGGGGTGATCGTCTACTCGCCGATGGGCTCGGGGATGCTCAGCGGCGGGATGTCGCGCGAACGCGCCGAGGGCCTGCCCGACGACGACTGGCGCGCCCACGACGCCCGCTTCCGCGAGCCGCTGCTCACGGAGCACCTCGCCCTGGTGGAGCGCCTGGGGGAGGTCGCGGAGCGGCACGACACGACCCCCGGAGCGGTCGCGATCGCCTGGACCCTGCGGAACCCCGCCGTGGACGGCGCCATCGTGGGCTTCCGCCGGGCCGGGCAGGTCGACCCGCTCATGGCGGCCGCGCACGTCGACCTGACCGCCGGGGACCTCGCGACCATCGGCGCGGGGGCCTGAGGGGCCGGCTCCCCAGAGCCGGCCCCGCGGGGCGTCCCGCTACTGGTCGGCGGGGTCGGTGCCGCCCTCGCCCGAGCCGTCGTCGCCCGTGGTGGCCCGCGCCGGCGCGGTGTCCTCGTCACCGGGGTCGGTCGTCGTGTCCGCCGCCGGCAGCACGATCACCCGCTCGCAGTCGCGCGAGACCTTGTCCTCGGGACGCGCGTAGGCCACGTCGCGGCCCGGTCCGCAGATGAGCGTGTCCACGACGCCGTCGGGGGCCCGGGAGAAGAGCACGTCGCGCCCGAAGCCGCCCACGAGGACGTCGGCGCCCTCGCCCGCGTAGAGCGTGTCGAATCCGCGCCCGCCGAGCAGGCGGTCGTCGCCGGAGCCGCCGCTCAGCACGTCGCCGCGCCACCCGCCGAAGATCACGTCGTTGCCGCCCTGCCCGAGCACCACGTCACGGCCGGGGCCCGAATCGATGACGTCGTCATCGGGGCCGCCGAAGATGGTGTCGCGCCCCGCGCCGCCGAGCAGCACGTCGCGGCCGGGACCGCCGGTGATCACGTCCGGGCCGCGGAAGCCGAAGACCACGTCGTTGCCCGCCTTCGCCGTCGCCGTGTCGGCGCCACGCGTGCCGCGCAGCACGTCGTCGGCGTCCGTCCCGTCCAGCACCGCCGCCGTCGCGAGCGGAGCCGCGACCAGCACGGCCAGCGCGACCGCCGCCAATCTCCGATGCACGTTCATCTCAGGACCTCCATCAGGGGAAAAGGTGAGATCCAGTCTGGGGGGCGTTTGTGAGGGGAGCGCCCACCTATTCCGGCGGTTTTCGCGATGGGCTGTAAGCAATCGCGGCCGCCCGGCGCGATTCTCTTAACGTCCCCGAACAAGTCGCCCCTCATCCGGACTCGGGCGGGCCGCTAGGTTCGTCGCGTGTCACGACGGTTGCTCGCCACCGGCGCCGCCCTCCTGGCGGCCGCCGCGGTCGCTCTCTCGGCGTCACCCGACGACGCCGTCGCCCAGGCGGCGGCCGCGCCGAGCTGCACTGCGCCCGGACCTCCCGGCGCCGTGGCGAAGCCGCGCTTCGTGCGCCGCATCGCGACCGGGGAGACGGGCTGGTTCGCCTCGCCGGGGCTGGTGGACCTCGACGGTGACGGGCGCCTCGAGATCGTGGCGCCGTTCTACTCGACCTTCGTCTTCGACGCGCAGGGCCGCCGCCTCGGGACGGGCACCGCCACCGCGGGGCGCGTCTACGCGCCGGGGGTCACGGCCGACCTCGAGGGCGACGGCACCACCGAGATCGTGGTCGGGGGCAACGACGGCACCGTGGCGGCCTACCGCCTCGGGCCCGGCGGGCTGCGGACGGTCTGGACGGCATCGACCGCCAGCGGCGGCCAGCGGCCGGAGGCCCGCGGAATGGCGGCGGCCGACCTCGACGGCGACGGGCGCGTCGAGGTCGTCGTCACCACCACCAACACGGCCCGGGACGGCGCCCAGGTGTTCGTCTTCGATGCGGAGGGCGACCTCTACCGGCCGGCGGGGGCCGCCGCCGGCGCGTGGCCCCGCTACAACGCGAGCGACCGCGGCTTCAACGGCCAGGGCAACCAGGGCTACGGCGCCTACGGCCAGAACGTCGGCATCGGGAACCTCGACGACGATCCGCAGATGGAGATCGTCGTGACGTTCGACAACCACCAGATCAACGTCTTCAACCACGACGGCACGTCGGTGCTCGCCTCCCCGTGGTTCACCAACCGGGCGAGTCAGTTCGCGGGCCGGCGTCTCGGCTGGGGCCAGTTCATCCGCTGGTTGTCGCCCGGCGTCGAGCGCAACCACTACCACCTGCAGCGCGGCCCCTGGCCGGACGTCAGGCGGCAGATGTGGCTCCAGTGGACCGCCTCACCACCGTCGGTCGCCGACCTCGACGGCGACGGGCGCAACGAGGTGATCGGGCTTCCGAACGCCGAGCGCAAGGAGCCCTACGAGACCCAGGCCTACGCGTTCATGGTCCTCGACGGGGCCCACGGCGACGGCTCGCGCTCCGCACGCCGGCACGCCGGCTTCGTCAACCCCCCGCTCACGCGGAAGCCCGCCGTGCGCGGCGCGGGGGACTGGTATCCGCCGAGCGGCATCCCGGCGCCCACAGTGGTCGACATCACGGGCGATGCACGGCCGGAGATCGTCGCCGCGGTGCCCGACGGGGCCGTGTACGCCGTGGGCCCGAACGGCAAGAGGCTCTGGCGATACGACGTCGCCCGCGGTGCACGACGTACCTTCGCCTCGGAGGTGGTGGCCGCCGACCTCAACCGCGACGGCCGCCCGGAGCTCGTGTTCGGCACCTACTCGCTCGCACGCAACGGCGGCCGGCTGATCGTGCTCTCTGGGCGCGGGAGGCTGCTGCACCAGGTCCGCATCCCCCGCCAGGGCCGCAACGGCAACGGGATCGGCGTCGCCGCCGCGCCGTCGATCGCCGACATCGACGGTGACGGGCGCCTGGAGATCGTGCTGACGTCGTTCGATCACGGCATCGACGTCTTCCGGGTGCCCCGCTCGGCGCCGAACTGCCTGCCCTGGCCCACCGGCCGCGGCGGCCTCCTGCGCGCCGGAGCGGGCCCCGCCACCGCTCCGTAGCCTGCACTCAGGCGGAGGCGGCGTCGCTCCAGACGATCTCGCGACGGTCGGCGTCGTCGCCGGGCCGGACGTGCCAGATCGCGAGGCGCCCCGGTCGGCGGACGCTCCAGGTCGGGTCGCCGCCCGGGTCGTCGCAGACGATCGGGCGGCCCTTCTCGTGCTCCACCCGCGCGCGGCCGTCGCCGGCGGTCACCCGGCCTGCGAGGGTCCACTGGCCTGGTGCGGTCTCGATGGAGTCGCCGGGGCGGATGTCGGCGGCGCGCACAAGGGGCATCGAGGTTTCAGCTACCCGCTGCGGACGATCCCGAACACGCGGCGGGCCGGCGGCACCACCCGTCCGGCCGGGCCGCGGTGGCGGTCGCTCGGGCGCGCGGTCTAGAGTGCCGGGTGTCGGGCATAACCCGGAGCCACCCGCCGCCATAAGGAAGAGTCGCGTCGTGAGCCAGATCGCCCCGGCTGTGGAGGACATCGCACCGGCCCGCTTCGAGGCCGAGCTGCGGGAGCGCGCCGACGTCGTCGTGCTCGACACCCGTGATCGCGCGTCCTACGCGGCATGGCGCGTCCCGGGTGCGCGCCGGCTCCGCAACGCGCCCGAGGACGAGCTGGCGGCCGGCGCGGACGACCTGCTCGCCGGGATCCCCGCCGATGCGCGGGTGCGCGTGATCTGCCACGCCGGCATCGGCTCCCGCCGGGTGGCCGCCGCCCTTCTCGACCGCTTCGCCGAGGTGCTCAGTGTGGGCGGCGGCATGATCGGCTGGTCGCGGGTGCTGCAGGCATCCGAGGTCGCGGTGGACGCGCCCTTCGCTGTCGTGCAGCTCCGGCGCGAGGCGCGGGGCTGCCTGTCGTACCTGGTCATCTCCGACGGGGAGGCCCTGGTCGTCGATCCCGCCCCCGGCATCGCGCCGTACCTGGACGAGGCGCAGGCACGCGGGGCGCGCATCACGCGCGTGTTCGACACGCACATCCACGCCGACCATCTCTCCGGCGCCCGCGAGCTGGCCGCGGCGGCGGGGGCGACGTTGCACCTGTCGGGCGCCGCGCTGCGGCGTGGTCTGCGCTACGGGGACGCGATCGCGCCGGTCGCCGACGGCGACCGGCTGTCACTCGGCGGCGAGGCCGTGCGCGTGGTGGGGCTTCCGGGGCACACCAGCGACATGACCGGGCTCGCGCTCGGCGAGGCCGCCCTGATCGGCGGCGACTGCCTCTTCACCGACTCGGTCGCCCGCCCGGACCTCGAGGCCGGTGACGCCGGGGCCGGCGAGGCCGCCCGGCAGCTCTTCGCGACCCTCGGCGAGCGGATCGCGCCGCTGCCCGACGACACGCTCCTGCTGCCCTGTCACTACGCCGGAGGCCGCCTCCCGGGCCCGTTGACGGCGACGCTGGGCGAGGTCCGCGGACGCGTTCCCGAGCTCGTGCTGGAGCGTGAGGCCTTCGTGGCGCGGGTCCTCTCCCAGCTGCCGCCGACGCCCGCGAACCACCTCCGGATCATCGCCGTCAACCTCGGCGATGACATGCCGGCCGACGACGCGGCCCGTCTCGAGGTCGGCGTCAACTCGTGCGCCGCCCGCAGGGACTGGGCCGGGTAGAACGGCGCGGCCGTCCCGGGCGGCGCGATTCTCCGGAATCTCGCTAGCTTTATCTGGTATCCACCGGCCCGTTCTTCGACGGACCGGTTCCCACCCGCGCGGCGAGACCCCAGAGGAGTGACGACGATGGCGCTGCAGATCAACCAGGAGGCCCCCGACTTCGAGGCCGACACCACCGAGGGGCGCATCCGCTTCCACGAGTGGATCGGCGACTCGTGGGCCGTGCTCTTCTCGCACCCCAAGGACTTCACGCCGGTCTGCACCACCGAGCTCGGCTACATGGCCCAGATCGAGCCCGACTTCGCCCGCCGGGGCGTGAAGGTGATCGGCCTGTCGGTCGATCCGCTCGACCGCCACTCCGAGTGGGCGAAGGACATCGCCGAGACGCAGGGGACGGCGCCCAACTACCCGATCATCTCGGACGCCGACTTCAACGTGTCCAAGCTCTACGGGATGCTGCCGGCCGAGGTCGAGGGCGACCCCCTCGCGCGCACTCCGGCCGACAACCAGACGGTGCGCAACGTCTTCGTCATCGGGCCCGACAAGAAGGTGAAGCTGATCCTCGTCTACCCCATGACCACGGGGCGCAACTTCGACGAGGTGCTGCGTGTGATCGACTCGCTGCAGCTCACCGCCAACCACAAGGTCGCCACCCCGGCCCAGTGGCAGCTCGGCCAGGACGTGATCATCGCGGGCTCGCTCTCCAACGACCAGGCCAAGGAGATCTGGCCCGAGGGCCCTACATCCGGATCGTGCCCCAGCCGAGCTGAGCTGGTCGCCCGGTGCGCCCGGACGGGGCGCACCGGGCGCGTGCGTGCGGTTATCCCCCGCGGCGGCGCGGGAAGCCTGCGGGCGGCATCCGGGCCGGCGCCGCTGACCGCGGGGGGTGCGAGGGCGAGGATGTCGCCATGGCCCGCCGCCTCGCCATCGCCTGGTGCGCCCTCGTGCTGGGCGGGTTCGCCGCCCTGGCGGTGACCGCCGGGATACCCCAGGGTCCCGAGGGCACCCTGATCGCCGGGGCCCTGCAGACCCGGATCCAGATCGGCCTGCTCGCCGTCGCGGCCGCCGGCCTGCTGCTGGCCCTGCGCCTGCCGGTCGCCGGAGGCGCGCTGATCGTCGTGTCCGCCGCGGGCATCGGAATCTTCGCGGCGTTCGAGTACCACCCGCTGGCGGCGTTCGTCCCCTTCGCCGTCCTGATGGTGCCGGGAGCGCTCCTGATCGCGCTCGGCTTGAGGGGGCGCTCGATCGCGCTCGGGGCGGTGGCCGTCGCCGGCCTGCTGGTGGTGATGACGGCGGCCGTACGACTACGCCTTCGGGCCGACGCACCCCGAGTCGTCGGTGCGGCTCCCCGACGGCCCCGTGCGCTGGATCTGGGCGGGCGCGCCGAGCCCGACGGGCGCCCGCGTGACGGCGCGCCTGCAGGAGCCGGCCGGGCGCGTGCGGCTCGTCGTGGCCCGCGACGCGGCGCTCTCCGAGCGCGTGACGACGGTCGACGCCCCGGGGGGCGGCGCGGAGGAGGGGGTGCTGGCGTTCGACGTGCGCGGACTGCGGCCCGGCCGCGAGTACCACTACGCCCTCGAGGTCGACGGCGCGCTCGATCGCACGCGGGCCGGGCGTCTGCGCACCGTCCCCGCGCGGGCCGCGGACTTCCGGGTCGCCATCGGCGGCTGCGCGCGCGTCGGCTCGAACGGGGCCGTCTTCGACGCCATCCGCGCCACGGACCCCGACCTCTACCTGATCCTCGGCGACATGTACTACGCCGACATCGAGACGGATGATCCCGAACGGTTCCGCGACATGTACGACGTGACCCTCACGCGCGACGCCCAGCAGGCCCTGCTGCTGTCGACGCGGGCCGCGTACATCTGGGACGACCACGACTACGGGCCCAACGACGCGGGCTCCTCCTCGCCCACCCGCGACGCGGCGCGCGCCGTGTACCGCGAGTACGTGCCCCACGGCCCCCTGGCGGGCGGTGCGCGGACCGGCCCGGTGAACCAGGCGTTCACGCTCGGCCGGGTCCGCTTCCTGCTGATGGACCTGCGTTCCGAGCGCAGCGACGCCGCGGCGCCCGACGACGCGCGCAAGAGCATGCTGGGCGCCGTGCAGCGCGGGTGGCTGGAGGGCGAGATGCTGCGGGCCCGCGACCGCGGCCAGGTGGTCGCCCTCGTGAGCTCGGTGCCGTGGATCAGCCCGGCATCGCCCGGGGCCGACGACTGGGCCGGCTACTCCACCGAGCGCGCCGCGCTGTCGCGCTTCGTCGCGCGGGAGCGCATCCCGGCGGTCATGCTCGCCGGCGACGCCCACATGGTCGCCCTCGACGACGGCAGCCACTCCGACTACTCGGGCACCGGCCACGCCGGCTTCCCGGTGCTGCACTCCGCCCCTCTCGACCGCCACGGGAGCATCAAGGGCGGCCCCTACAGCGGCGGCGCGTTCGACGGCAGCGGGCAGTTCGGGACGATGACCGTCCGCGATGACGGACGCCGCCTCGAGATCGCCCTCGAGGGGTGGAACCACACGGGCGCGCGCCTGGTGGGTCAGACCTTCACGTTCGTGCCGTGACGGCGGGCGCGACGGCGCCCTCCGTCGCCGTCGGCGCCGCCGCCTCGTAGGCCCCGTCGAGCAACGTCTGCGCGATTCTCCACGCCCCGGCGCCCACGATCGCGGCGCCGACGACGTCGGAGGGCAGATGCGCCCCGCCCACGATCCGCGTGAGCGCGACCGCCGCGACCAGGGCCAGCAGAGGCACCCGGACACGCGGGAAGAACGCGACGATCGCGAGCGACATGGCGAGCCACACGGCGACGTGCCCGGAGGGGAAGGAGGGGTAGGGCGCCCAGTCGTGACCACCCAGCGCGACGTCCGCCCACCGCTCCTGGGGCCGGTCGCGGTCCCAGATCGTCCAGAGCACCCGGACGACCCCGAAGGCGACGAGCCCGGAGAGGGTCACCGTCAGGAGGATGCGCAGCTCCCGGCCGTGTCTCCAGAGGAGCGCCGCCAGGAGGGAGCCGATGACCAGGATGGCGTAGTTGCGGGCGTCGGGGCCGATGATCAGGTCGTCGGCGAGCTCGACCGGCTCCTGGGCCGCGTTGAGCCGCCGGAAGAGCCACTCGTCGGCGCGCGCGAGGGGCGCGAGGCGCTCGGCGAGCAGTCCGAGCGCCAGGGCCGACGCCGCGAGGGCTCCGACCAGCGCGCCGGCACGCAGCGCCGCCCGGCGGCCGGGCGGCGGCACCCATCGCCGCCACGCGCCCGCCGGCCGCTCGGCCAGCAGGGCGACGGGCGCCAGCGCGAGCAGCGTGGCGCCGCCGCCGAACGCCACCAGCGAGCGGTAGCTGCCCGTGGCGGCGATGATCCCGCCGGCGGCCGGCAGGGCGACCGCACCCGCCACCGAGCGGACGCTGAAGTACGCGGCGGTGTAGGCGCCCGCCTCGCCCACGGGGATGAAGCGGGCCATCACCGGGAAGCCGAGGGTCGAAAGCACCCCGAAGCCCGCCGCCGCGCAGATCAGGCCCGGGGCCGCGTCGACGGCCCTGTCCGCGGGCGTCATGGCGAGCAGCCCGCCCCCCATCAGCACCACGCCGGCAGCGAGCAGCGGCACGTGCCGCTCGGCGCGGCTCTCGAGCCCGGCGATCAGCATGGCCGCGCCGCACACCGCGCCGAAGGCCACCAGCATGCCCCCTGCCACCGACGGTCTCAGGCCGAGCTGGTTCTGCGCGTAGAGCACGAAGAAGGATGGCAGCGCGGCGTAGCCGAGCACCCACAGCGTCTGGGCCGCCAGCACGTTCCGCACCCCGGGCCGCCGGGCGATGCGCGCGTAGTAGCGCAGCGGCGCCCTCTGCACGACGGGCCGGCCCACGGGGCCCGTCCGCTCGCGCCGCCGCATGCGCAGGACGGTCGGGGCGGCGATCAGCGGCACCGCGACCGCGGCTGCCGCGAAGGGCGCCCAGATCCGCCACTCCACCAGCAGGCCGCCGGCGGCGACGCCGAGCGTCGCACCGAGCAGCATCGCGAGCTCCTCGGCGCCGGTCGCGCCCGCCCGGTCGTCCTCGTCGAAGGTCTCCGGGATGAGCGCCCGGTGCGCCGTCGTGACGGCGTTGAGCCCGATGTAGGTGACCAGAGCCGCGACGGCCAGGGTGAGATAACCGGTGCCCGCACCCGCCGCGATCGCGATCAGCCCCCCCGACGTGAGCAGCGACCCGCCGAGGATGAAGGGCAACGTGCGGCCGTGGCCGCGGGCCCGCAGCCGGTCGCTCCACACGCCGACCCAGAGCGGGACGGCGAAGCCCGCCGCCACGTTCACGAGCATCACGATGCCGATCAGCCCGGGGGCGTCGCGTATCCGCTCGAGCGCGACGGGTAGGTAGGTGGTGACCGCCGCGCGCCCCATCCCCGCTGCGAGCGCGGCGGCGCTGAACACCGACAGGCCCCTCAGCACCGCCGCGGGCGGGAGGGGGGCGCTCAGGCGCATCGGGGCGCGCTCACGACGACCCGGAGCGCGCCCGGCAGCACCCGGACGTCCACCGGGCCGCTCCCGAGGTCCTCGGCGTCCGCCCGCACGGGAGAGCGTCCCCGCGTCTCGATCCTCATGCCCGCCGCGCGCCACTCGCGCACGCCGCGGTGGGCCAGGTGGGTGCCCCTGCGCAGCCGCACGAGCATCGCCGGGATCGCGCGGCGACCGGGGATGTCGAGCGCGACCACGTCGAGCAGGCCGTCGCGCGGGTCGGCGTGCGGGGCGACGCGCAGGTGGGTTCCGTAGCAGGGCATGTTGGCCACGAAGAGCTGGCCGATGTGGACGACCCGCGGGTCCCCGTGCTCGACCAGCCGCACGTCGAGGGGGTGGAAGTGCACGAGCGCCGCGGCGCCCGCGGCGATGGCGGCGGGCACGTCCGACGAGTTGCTCGCGTGGTAGCGGGCGCGGGCCAGGGCGAGGAAGCCGACGCTCAGGCCCTCGACCGCGATCACCCGGCCGGCCGCCGAGCGGCACTCGATCAGGTCGATCGCGGTGGGGGCGCCGGTCATCGCCACCCGGGCGGCGCCGGCGGGGTCCGTCGGGATCCCGAGGCAGCGGGCGACGTTGTTCGCGCCGCCGGCGGGGATCAGCGCGACCTCGGGGGCGGGGCCGGGGAGGTTGACGGCGCTGTGCAGCGTGCCGTCGCCCCCGAGTAGCGCGAGCAGCCGGCCCGGCTCGGGCCGCCACAGCCGGGCCATCTCGTCGACGCTGTGGGTCAGCACCACCTCGACGCGCGCCCCGAGGGCGGTCAGCTCGGCGGCGACCCTCTCGGGCCCGCCGTCGCGGCGGATGCCGCTCGCGTTCGCGTTGGCCACAAGCACGACCTCGGCCGGCGGGGCGCCGGGCCGGGTCGTCGTCTCGTCGGGATGCTGCTGTGCCGGCACGGTCCTCCTCGGTCCGGAGCACAGCATCCGCGGCCGCCGGCCGGGCGGCATCCGGGAGCCCACTGCCCTCCTCCCGGCGGCATTCCCGCAGCGCGGCGCGCGGGCCCCGGCGCGAGCGTCAGCCGGGCTCCGGGCCCATCGCCATGGCCCCGCAGGGGCACTCCTGCACGCAGATCCCGCAGCCCTTGCAGAAGTCGAGGTCGATCCGGTAGCCCCGCCCCGGGCCCAGCTTCACGATCGCGTTGTCGGGGCAGACCCCGTAGCAGTTGTCGCACTCGAAGCAGTTGCCGCACGACAGGCACCGCCGCGCCTCGTAGAGGGCGGTGGTCTCGTCGAGACCGCTGACGACCTCGTCGAAGGTGGACGCGCGCCGCGCCGCCTCCAGCCGCGGTCGCATCGCGTGCGGCGCGTCCTCGTAGTACCAGGTCTCGAGCGCGTCGAACCCGGCGGCCGGCGGCCGCGCGGCCGGCGCGTGGGCCGTCCCGCGCAGCCACGCGTCCACGTGGCGCGCCGCGCTGCGGCCGTGTCCGACGGCGGTCGTGACCGTCCGCTCGGCCGGCACCATGTCGCCCCCGGCGAAGATCCCGGCCCGGCCGGTCATCATGTCCGGGCCGACGCTCACGACGCCGTCCTCGACCTCGATGCCGTCGAGGCCCTCCACGAGCGCGAGGTCGCAGTCCTGGCCGAGGGCGAGGATCACCGTGTCGGCGGCGAGCGTCTCGGTCTCGCCGGTCGGCTGGGGGAACCCCTCGGCGTCGAGCTCCATCCGCTCGACCGTGACCTCGCCCGCCTCGACCTGGGTGATCGTCGACAGCCACCGCGCCAGGATCCCCTCCTCCAGCGCCTCCTCCACCTCGGCGTCGTGAGCCGGCATGCGCTGCCGCGTGCGGCGGTACACGATGACGGGCTCGGCGCCCATGCGCCGCGCGGTGCGGGCCGCGTCGACTGCCGTGTCGCCCCCGCCGTACACCACCACCCGCCGCCCGATGCGCGGCGGCTCGTCGTCCTCCATCCCGTGCAGGAAGGAGACGGCGTCGATGATCCGTGCGGCGGCCCCGGCCGGGACGTGGGCCTTCCTGCCGACGCCCGCGCCGACCGCGAGGAAGGCCGCGTCGTGTCCGCCCTCGGCCATCGCCGCCGCGAGGTCCGTCACCGACCGGCCGAGCGCGAAGCGGACGCCCATGGCGCCGATGCGCGCGATCTCGGCGTCGAGGACCGGCCGCGGCAGGCGGTAGCGCGGGATGCCGTAGCGCATCATCCCGCCGGCGGCCGGCGCCGCGTCGCGGACCTCCACCGCGTGCCCGAGCAGCCGCAGGTGGTAGGCGGCGCTGAGCCCGGACGGCCCCGCCCCCACCACCAGGACGCTCCGGCCCGACGCCGGCGCCTCGACCGGGATCCCCCAGCCCCGCTCGATCGCGAGGTCGCCGAGGAAGCGCTCGACCGCGTTGATGCCGACCGCCTCGTCCAGGTGGCCCCGGTGGCAGGCCGTCTCGCAGGGGTGGTAGCAGACGCGCCCCATGACGGCGGGGAAGGGGTTGTCGCGGACGATCGCCCGCCAGGCGGCCTCGTAGTCGCCGCCCTCGGCGTGGAAGAGCCAGCCCTGGACGTCCTCCGCCGCGGGGCAGGCGGCGTTGCACGGGGGCAGGTTGCGGACGTACCCCGGGCGCTCGTTGCGCCACGAGCCGGTGTGGTTGGCCCGCGAGGAGCCGGCGTCGAGCGTGATCGCGAAGGGCTTCTCCATCATGACGGGCCTCCGTCGCCGAGCAGTCCGTATCGCCGGATGTTGCGGTCGGCGGCCTCCTGGATGCGCGCCAGGGCCGCCGGACCCGAGGGGTGCGAGAAGAGGTGGGCGAAGCGCTTCTGCGGGCGCAGGTACTCCTCGACCGGGGCGGGCCGCCGGATCGTGGTGACGCCGGTCACCTCGCCGTCGCGCGCCTCGTAGACGGGGAAGAGGCCGGTCTGGGTGGCGAGGCGCGCGATCCGCACCGTGAGGGCGGCGGGGCTCCCCCAGCCCAGCGGGCAGGGCACGAGCACGTGCAGGTACCGCGCGCCGCGCACCTCCATCGCCCGCTCGACCTTCGCCTCCAGGTCGCGCAGGTCGGCGACCGTCGCGGTCGCGACGTAGCGGACCCCGTGCGCCATCGCGATCCGGGGGACGTCCTTGCCCTGGCCGAAGGGGGCGCCCGGCGCGTCGCCGACCGCTTCGGTGGTGGCGGTGCGGGCACCGGGCGGCGTCGCGCCCGAGCGCTGGACGCCCGTGTTCATGTACCCCTGGTTGTCGTAGCAGACGTACAGCACGTCGTCGTCGCGCTCGAACATGCCCGACAGGCAGCCGAAGCCGATGTCGACCGTCCCCCCGTCCCCGCCCTGCGCGAGGACGCGCACGTCCTCCCGGCCCTGGGCGCGGAGCGCGGCGGCGACGCCGGTCGCGACGGCCGGCGCGTTGCCGAACAGGGAATGGAGCCAGGGCAGCTGCCACGACGTCTCCGGGTACGGCGTCGAGAACACCTCGAGGCACCCGGTGGCGTTGACCGCCACCAGCCGGCCGGCGGTCGCGCGCAGGGCCGCGTCCACGACGTAGCGGGCCCCGAGGGCCTCACCGCACCCCTGGCAGGCGCGGTGCCCGCAGGTCAGGGCGTTCGCCCGCTCCGGGTCGGACTGGACGGTGCGCTGCCCCGGGTCGAGCAGCCGGTTGCCGACGGCGTGGCTGCCCACCTGGAAATAGCGGATCTCCTGGGTGCCCACCGCAGCTCCTCAGTGCGGGCGCGCGCCGACGACGCCGACGTCGCGCAGGATGTTCTCGGCCGCAGGGCCCGAGCGCGGCCGGGCGCGCACCCGCGCCAGCTCGCGGTCGATCAGGTCGCGATCGAGGTCGAGGAACGTCAGGGGCTCGAGACGTCCCGCCTCCGCATCGAGCAGCATCCGGCGCAACGAGACGCGCGTCACCGGGCGTCCGCCGAGCCCCGCGATGACGGTGTGGTGGCGCTGGTCGAGGCCCGCGACGGCCATGTGGACGTCGGCCGACACGATGCCGCCGACGCCCACCGAGAAGGCCCGCTCCAGCACGATCAGCGTCCGGGCGCCGCCCACCGCCGCCCGGACGGCCGCCATCGGGAAGGGCCGGAAGGACGTGAGGCCCACGACCCCGATGGGGATGCCCTCGTCGCGCAGCGCATCGACCGTGTCCTTCAGCGTGCCGAGAACCGAGCCCATCGCGAGGACGATCGTCTGTGCGTCCTCGCAGCGGTACGTGTGCAGCAGTCCGCCGGAGTCGCGGCCGAACGCCGCGGCGAAGTCGGCCGCGATCTCCGGGATCCGGCCGAGCGCCTCCCTCTGACGGTGGAAGGCCAGGTACCGGACCTCCGTGAAGGCCTCCGGCCCGACCATGGCCCCGATGCTCACGGGCTCGGCGGGGTCGAGGACCTGTCGCGGGGTGAACGGGGGCAGGAACGCGTCGACGTCCTCCTGCGAGGGCACCTCCAGCGGCTCGAACGCGTGCGTCAGCACGAAGCCGTCCATGCAGACCATCACCGGTACGGACATCTCCTCGGCGAGCCGGAAGGCCTGGACGTGCAGGTCGATCGCCTCCTGGCTGGTCTCGGCGTAGAGCTGGATCCAGCCCGAGTCGCGCTGCGACATCGCGTCGGAGTGATCGTTCCAGATGTTGATCGGCGCTCCGATGGCCCGGTTGGCCACCGTCATCACGACCGGGAGCCCGAGTCCCGACGCGTTGTAGAGGGCCTCGGACATGAAGAGCAGGCCCTGGCTGGCGGTGGCCGTGTAGGCACGGGCCCCCGCTGCGGAGGCGCCGATGGCGACCGACATGGCCGCGAACTCCGACTCGACGTTCACGAACTCGCACCCGGCCAGCGCCCCCGTGCCCACCAGCACGCCGAGTCCCTCCACGATGTGCGTCTGCGGCGTGATCGGATACGCGCAGACCACCTGGGGCCGGCACGCGGCGACCGACTCGGCGACGCCCCTCGCGCCCTCAATCTGCCGGCGCATGCGCGAGCTCCCCCATCTCGGACGCCACCCAGGCGTGGGCCTCGCGGGCGGCCGCGACGTTCGCGTCGGCGACATCACCGGAGAAGCGCTCGCCGACGGCGCGTGCGAGCGACTCGAGGGAGATCAGGCCGGTCGCCGCGCAGAAGCCCCCGAGCAGCACGGTGTTCGGGATCGGCCGGCCGATGTGGCGCAGGGCCAGCTCGGTGGCGGGGACGGTGAGCAGGCGGTCGTGGCGGAAGCGCTCCGTCAGCGCGCCCAGGCCGAGCTCGTCGAAGGCGCGGGGCGAGTTGATCAGGATCCAGCCGTCCGGGCGCAGGCCGGCGAACAGGTCCACCTGATGGAGCAGGGTGGCGTCCTGGACGATCAGGGCGTCCGGATCGGCCACCGGCTCGCGCAGGCGGATCGGGCGGTCGTCGATGCGGCAGAACGCGACCACCGGCGCGCCCATGCGCTCGGATCCGAAGCTCGGAAAGGCCTGGGCCTCGCGCCCCTCGTCGAACGCCGCCACCGAGAGCATCTCGGCGGCGGTCACGACGCCCTGGCCGCCGCGGCCGTGGATGCGCACCTGGAACACGCCCGCCGCCGGGCTCAGGCCGCGCCGACGGGGGAGACCGGCCGCACGACCTCGAGGATCCGGTCGGTGGTGCGCGTGACGCCCGCCGCCTTCAGCGTCGCCGCCCGGTCGGGATCGGAGGCGAAGGCCTCGGCCTCCTCCCGGGTGCCGAAACCGATCAGGGCGACCATCACCGAGGGCTCGTCGGCCGGGCTCAGCAGCCCCCGGCTGACGGCGCCCGCCCGTCGCCGCGCGTCGTCGTATCCGTCGAACGCCTCGAGGAAGCGTCCGGCATCGGCGACCTCGTACTGCGCATGGAGCATGACGGCCATCACGCGCCTCCCGTCTCGCCGTGGTCATCGGACGGAGCGCCTCGGGAGGCGCGTCGTCCATCACTCCGACTGTGACCGGATGAGGCCGGGCGGCACACCGGGCGCGCGCGGAGCGGCGCTACGGGCGACTACGGAACGGCGGGGGGCCGGCGCGCGGGGACGGCTCCGGAGCCGCCGCGGGGGCGGCCCCGGAGCAGTGGGGGCGCATGCCGCGCCCCCCGGGGCTCAGGCCCCGGAACCCGCCACGGCCGAGGGGGTCTCGTAGTCGACCGCTCCGTGCTTGGTCGCCACCAGGCGGCCCTGGGAGAGCGACATCATCAGCACCGCGATCATCTCGTGCATGATGATCGTGTGGCGGTTGCCCGACTCCTGCAGGGTGCTGCGGAGGCGGTCGCGGACCTCGGGGACGCCGGTCGCGTCGATCAGGATGTCCACCGGCTCGCCCATGTCGGCGAGCTCCATGAAGTCCTGGGTCGTCGGCCGGCCGTGGGCGCGCGCGAGCGTCATGCCGGGCGCGTCCGCGTCGAGGTCGGCGACACCGACCACCTCGACGAAGTCCGCTCCCAGGAGCTGGCGGAGGAACGGGGTGCCCGTCTCTCCGGCGCCGATCATCCCCACCCGGATGCTGTCCACTTCGCAAACCTCCGCGCTCGACAAGGTGACGGCCTTCGGACGGTCGTCCACTTCCGGGTATCGGTCGTCATGCCCCAACCCTGAGCGCCGCGCTGCGGAGAATCCGCGGGACCCATCGGGGACGCCGCCCATGCGATGGGGGCGGAGCGGCTCCTAGCGTCGTGGAGACGTTCCACGGACGAGGGGGATGACATGCCCATCGGTGAGGTCTTCCTGTACGTCATCTGGGCCGTGCTGGCGGTCGGCTCGATGATCGTGACCGCGATGATCCTGAGGGGCGAGGGGCACGGCGACGGGCACTGATGGGGTGAAGGACGCACACGCCCACATCGGCTGCCTGATCGACGGTCCATCGTGCGGCGTGATCGCGCTCGGCACGGCCGTCGCGCTCTGGCGGGCCGGCGGTGGCCGGCTCAGCGTGGTGCACGTGGGGCCGCCGCCGGGTCCGGGGCTTCTCGGCCTCTCCGCCGTGCTGCGTCGCGACGACCCCTCCGCGGCGGGGCGCGAGCTGCTGCGCGCGACCGTGCGGGGCATCCCCGGCGCGGAGCCGGTGTGCCTGAACGGCCCGGCCGCCGCGGCCGTGCGCGCCTGGGCCGAGGGCGCCGGAGTCGACCTGCTCGTGGTCGGGGCCGGCGCGGTCGACGAGCCGGGCGCCGGCCGCCGTCCGCTGGCGCGCGATCTCGCCGGCGACGCGCCCTGCCCGGTGCTGGTGGTCCGTCCGCCCCTCCATCGACGGGACGCCGGCGCCCCGGCGGCCGGCGCGCGCGTTCCGGCGACCGCCTGAGGACGCTCGGCGCCTTGACATCACGGCCCCGCGGGACAAGCCTCGACGCATGGCGATGACCGACGACGGCCCGGGCGGGGCACCCCCGAAGGGCGCGCGGGTCCGGCACGACGACGCCGAGCTGCTGCGGTTCGCGGCCCGCGTCGCGGGACTGGACGCGGTGGCCATCGTCATCGGCGGCCCCGACGGCAGGTCGGTGCGCGCGTCGTGGCCGGTCGACCTGTCCGGTCGCCCCATTCTCGGGGAGTCGCCCAGCCCCGCAGAGATCCTCGAGGCGGCGGGCGGGTCGGGGGGCGCGCTCATCACCTGCACCGTCCCGGTCGAGGAGGGCGTCGAGGCGACGCTCCTCGCCGCCGTCGATCCGGCGAGCGCCGTCGCCGAGGACGAGGCGACCGCGTCGCTGGAGGTCCTCGCCGGCCTGATCGCGTCCCGCATCGGGCTCGACGGCGCGCGCATGCGCGCCGAGGACGCCCGCGCGCGGATGGCCAGCCTGGTCGACGCGGGTCTCTCGCTCGGGCGTCAGCTGGCTCTCGACGACCTCCTGACGCGCATCGTGCAGGCGGCCCGGGAGGTCGTCGGCGCGCGGTACGCCGCCCTCGGCGTGCTCGACGCCAGCCGCACCCGCCTGGCGGAGTTCGTCACCGCGGGGCTCAGCGAGGAGGAGCGGGCGGCGATCGGGGACCCCCCGAGCGGACGCGGCCTCCTGGGCGCGCTGATCCGCGACGCCCGCACCCTGCGCCTGGACCGCATGGAGGACGATCCCCGGTCGGCCGGGTTCCCGCCCGGCCACCCCCCGATGACCTCGTTCCTCGGCGTCCCGGTGATGTTGCGCGGAGAGGCCTTCGGCAACCTCTATCTCACCGACAAGGTGGGCGGGAGCTTCACCGCCGAGGACGAGCAGATCGCCCAGACCTTCGCCTCGCAGGCCGCCGTGGCCGTCGACAACCTGCGCCGCTTCGAGGCCGAGAGCCGGCGGGCGGGCGAGCTGGAGAGCGTCCTGGAGATCGCCCGCGCGGTGCTCGGGACGCTCGACGTCGAGGCCCTCCTGCCCCTCGTCGCCCGCCGGGCCCGCCGCCTGACGGGCGCCGACACGGTCGGCTTCGCGGTGGCCGACGGCGGCCGGCTGACCTTCCAGTACGCCCACGGCGTCGATGCGCTCGGGCTGGAGGGGGTGCGCGTGCCCGTCGAGATGGATCTCCTCGAGAGCTCCCTCCGCGAGACCCTCGGCGCGCCGGTGGTCGTCGCCTCGGCGCTGGAAGTGGGGGGCGAGCTGGCCGGCGCGCTGGTCGCGATCGGCTGGCGTCCCTTCGACACCGGGGCGCGGCGGCTCCTGGAGACCTTCTCCAGCCAGGTGGCGATCGCCCTGGCCAACGCCCGCTCGGTCGCCGCCGAGCGGGAGAGCATGAAGGAGACCTCCCGGCGCGAGGCCGCCGCCGCGCGCGACCAGGCCGCCGCCGAGGGGCTCCGCCGCGCCGTCGCGGCCCAGGAGTCGGAGCGCGCCCGGGTGGCGCGGGAGCTGCACGACGAGGTCGGGCAGGTCCTCACCGCCCTGGCGGTGCACCTGCGGACCCTGGAGGACGAGGTCAGCACCCCCGAGGCGCGCCGGCGCGTGGAGGACCTGCGCGGCTCGGTGGGCGACGCCGCCCGCAGCCTGCGCGAGCTGGCCATCCGCCTGCGTCCCGCCCGGCTGCTCGAGCGCGGCCTCGCCGACGCCATCGAGGAGCAGGCCGACCGCCTGCGCGCCGCCGGCCTGGAGGTGGACGTGGACGTGCGCGGCATCACCCCCGAGCTCCCCGACGACGTCCAGACCGTAGTGTTCCGTACCGTGCAGGAATCCCTGACCAACATCGCCCGCCACGCCGGCGCCAGCCACGCGAGCGTGCTCGCGGCCGCGAGCGGCTCCCGCCTGCGGATCGTGGTGGAGGACGACGGGGTCGGCTTCGACCCCGAGTCGCCCACATCGCGCCTCGGGCTGGTCGGCATCCGCGAGCGCGTCGAGCTGCTGGGCGGCAATCTGCGCATCGAGTCCTCCCCCGGCGCGGGCAGCGCCGTCGTCGTCGATCTGGAGATCCCCCGATGAGCGATCCGATCCGGATCATGCTGGTGGACGACCACGCGGTGCTGCGCTCGGGCGTGCGCCTCCTGCTGGAGCGCGAGGAGGGCTTCGAGCCCGTCGGCGAGGCGGAGTCGGCCGAGGCGGCGCTGCGTGCGCTGCCGCGCCTGCAGCCCGACGTGGTGGTGATCGACATCGAGATGCCGGGCATCGGCGGGCTCGAGGGCGCCACCCGGATCAAGGAGCGCCAGCCCGGAGTCCGGATCCTCGTGCTGTCCATGCACGACCAGGCGAACGACGTCCGCAAGGCGTTCGACGCCGGCGCCGACGGCTACCTGCTGAAGGCCGCCGCCGACGAGGACCTGATCCGCGCGATCCGCGCCGTCGCCGCCGGCGAGCGGTACGTCCACCCGTCCCTCGGGGCGGCCCTGGCCGCGCCGGCCGAGCGCAACGGGCCGCTCGATGAGCTCACCTCGCGCGAGCGCGAGGTGCTGCGGCTGCTGGCCCTCGGCCACACCAACCAGGAGATCGCCGAGCGCCTGGTCGTGAGCGTCCGCACCGTGGAGAGCCACCGCGCCCACGTCATGACCAAGCTCCGCGTCAGCACGCGCGCCGGCCTGGTGCGGACGGCGCTCCACGCGGGCCTGCTGACCGAGGACGACTGACGACCCGCCGCTAGTGGAGCGTCAACCAACCTCCGCCGGCGGATGCTGCGTCCTCGGTCGAACGCATAGCCTCAGCCATGCGATCTCCCTGCGTCCTTGCCCCGCGGGATTTTCGCGGCCAGAACACCAGCAACGTTGGTGGATGCTCCACTAGGCGCGCCTGCGCGCGCCGGCCGCCGGCGCGTCGGGATGGTCCACCGGGGAAACCCGCAGCACCCGCCGCCGGCCCACGGATGCCCCCGTGCCGCCTCCGCGGCACACTCGGAGGCCGACCACGCCGGCGTCCCGGAGGGGCCGCGATGACGGGATCTCCCGAACCTCCCGCCGAGATCGTCGAGACCCACGTCTCGGTGATCGCGCTGATCGGCGACCGGGCCTTCAAGCTCCTCAAGCCCGTCGCGATGGGCTTCCTCGACCACCGCCTGCGCATCGACCGCCTGGCGGCGTGCCGCCGCGAGACCGAGGTGAACCGGCGGTTCGCACCGGACGTGTACCTCGGCGTGCTGGACGTCGCCGGCGAGGACGGAACGCCACGCGACCACCTCGTCGAGATGCGGAGGATGCCGGCCTCCCGGCGCCTGTCGGCCCTGCTCGGCGCGCCGGAGGCGCCCGGGCTGGTGCGCGAGGTCGCCCGGCTGGTGGCGGGGTTCCACCGCGACGCGCCCACCTCCGCGCGGATCGCACGCGCGGGTGGCCTCGATGTCGTGCTCGGCCTCTGGGAGGAGGGGCTCGACCAGCTCGCCGCGATCGTGCCGGCGGCGGTGCCGGCCGAGGGGATCTCGCGCGCCCGCGGGCTCGCCCGCGCATACCTCACCGGACGGGTGCCGCTGCTGGAGAGCCGGATCGCCGCGGGCCGCGTGCGCGACGGGCACGGCGACCTGCTCGCCGACGACGTCTTCTGCCTCGCCGACGGGCCGCGCGTGCTCGACTGCCTCGCGTTCTCCGACCGCCTCCGGCACGGCGACGTGCTCGGCGACATCGCCTTCCTCGCGATGGACCTGGAGGCCCACGGGCATCCGGCCCTCGGCAGGGTGCTGCTGTCCGAGTGGGGGAGGGAGCTCGGCGAGGACCACCCGGACTCGCTCGCCCACCACTACGTCGCCTACCGTGCGCACGTCCGGGCCAAGGTGGCCGCCCTGCGCGCCGCGCAGGGCGATCCGGGAGCGGCGGCGCGGGCGCGGTCGCTGCAGGAGCTCTCGCTGCGCCACCTCGAGTGCGCGCAGGTGCGGATGGTGCTCGTGGGGGGCGCCCCGGGCACCGGCAAGACCACCGTCGCCCACGCCGTGGGCGACGCGCGCGGGTGGGAGGTGATCGGCTCGGACGAGACCCGCAAGGACGCCGCCGGGCTGCCCCGGGCGCCGGGCGATCCCGGGGGCTTCGAAGAGGGTCTCTACGCGCCCGGGATCACGGGCGGCGTCTACGAGCAGATGCTGCGCCGCGCCGCCGGGCGCCTCGCGCTCGGCGTGGACGTCGTCCTCGATGCATCGTGGAGCGACGCCGGCCGGCGCGCGGCCGCCCGAGAGGCCGCACGGAGCGCGGGCGCCCGCCTGGTCGAGATCGAGTGCCGCCTCGATCCCGCTGAGGCGGCCGCGCGGATCACCCGCCGCCGCGCCGCCGGGCGGGGCTCGTCCGATGCGACCCCGGAGATCGCCGCCCGCCTCGCCGCGGCCGCCGCCCCGTGGCCCGAGGCGCGACCGCTCGACACCGGCCGGGCGCAGGGCCTCGTGCGGGACGAGGCCCTGCGCCTGGCCGGTGCGGCGGAGCGCTGCATCTAGTGTCCCGATTCAGAAGTCCGGCGGCACTTCCCGGCTTTGCCGGCCGCCGGCCGGCCGGGGTCTCATCGCGAGGCGGCGTCCTCGGCAGCCCCAATATTCCCGATATTGGGGCTGAACTGCGTCCTTGCCTCGCGGGAGATTCGCTCGGGAACTACTCGCCAACTTCTGAATCAGGACACTAGGCGATCTCGTTCGCGCCGGCCGGCGCGTGGCGCGGCTCCTGGGCGTCCTCGTCCCGGGGCCGGTGCACGAGCAGCACCGGGCAGGGTGCGTGGTAGGCGATGTGCGACGCGAAGCCACCGAGCATCGCCCGCTCGACGCGGCCGCGGTGCGCCGCGGCGACGATCAGGTCGACGCGGTGGCCGGCCGCCCACGCGCACAGGGCGCGTGCCGGGGAGCCGTCCAGCAGCACCGGGGTGGCGCCCGGGTGCTCGCGCGCGCGGTCCTCCAGCCAGGCCTCCGCCTCCCCCCACATCTCGGTCACCGGCGCGATGTAGGCGAACGGGCCCGCGACGGCCGTGTGCGGCGGCGCCACCACGTGCACCAGCTGCAGCGCGGAGGCGTCGCCACCGGCGAGCCGGAGGCCCTCGGCGATGACCTGCGCGGCCATGTCGTCGCGCTCGACGCAGCAAGCGATGCGCTCGTACGGCCTGTCCATCGGTACCTCCACGTCGGGCCCCGGGAAGCGGTGCCGGTGGACCAATGCTGGGCCCGATCGGGGGATCCGCCATCGGTGAGCCGTGCAGCGCTCGTGCGGGGTTGCCGCAGGGGTCCGTGGGGAACGCACGGCTGGCGCCCGGGGCCCCGCGTCGTAGCCTGGACGCATGGATCGCCCCCTGCCACGCGTGCTCGTCGTCGTGGCCGGCCGCCAGGGGGCGACGCGCGAGATCGCCGACGCCCTCGCCCGCGACATGGGCGCCGCCGGCATCGACGCGCGGGTGGAGGACGCGGGCGACGCCCCCGGTCCGGAGGCCTATGACGCGGTCGTGATCGCGAGCGCCGTCGACTACGGCCGGTGGCCGGCCGCCGCGCGGCGCTACGCTGCCCGGCATGCGGCCGTCCTCACCTCGCTGCCGGTCTGGTTGCTCAGCGCGGAGCCCCTCGGCGCCGAGCGGGACGAGGAACCCCCGGGGGTCGCGGCGGTGCGGCTGATGACCGGCGCGCGCGAGCACCTGGTCGTCGGCGGCCGCCTGGAGAGCGACCCCCTCGGGGCGACGGGGCGCCTCGTCGCGCGCGTCGCGGGCGGGGCGGGGGCGGATGGCCCGGGCGGGGCGCCGGTCTCCATCCTCGCCGCCGGCATCGCCGGGGCGCTCACGGGTGCGGTGGCGCGGTGACGGCGCCCTCCCTCTACCGGCACATCGGCTGCTGCGTGGACGACACGCCGGCGTCGATGGAGGCCCTCCGCCACGCACGCGGGCTGTGGGTGCCCACCGACGGCGTCCTCAGTCTCGTGCACGTGGCCCCGGTGCCGCTGATCGTGGAGTCGGTGGACGGCGAGACCGTCGCCTCCCCGCGCGACATCAACGCCCGCGAGAGGGCCTGGCTCGAGGACCTCGCCGCCGGGGTGCCCGGCGCAGTGCCCGTGCTGCTCGACGGCCGGCCCGGGCCGCAGATCGTCCGCTGGGCGGGGACGTCCGGCGTCGACCTGCTGGTCGCGGCCCGCCAGCACGGACCCTGGAGCGCGGCCGTGCTCGGCAGCGTCACCCGCCACCTGGTCGACCACGCCCCCTGCACGGTGCTGGTCGTCCGCCCCGACGGCGCTCGCGGCGCGATGGCCCCCCCGACGACACCGGAGCCGACGGCATGAGAGCCAAGGACGTGATGACCTCGCACCCGATCCTCGTCTCGGCCGCCGAACAGGATCGCGCCGCGCTGCGGCGGTTGATGGAGGACGCCGACATCCATCACCTCCCGATCGTGGAGGACGGCCACCTTCTCGGGGTCTGGGTCGCGACCGGCGACGGCCGCGTGGTGATGCTCGGCCGCGACCGGGTGGAGGAGATCTCATCCGACGCCAGCGCCGACGCCGGGATGCGGGCCCTGATGGGCGATGCCGAGGCCGTGCTCGTGCGCGACGCCGGGCTGCCCGTGGGCGTGATCACGCGCTCGGACGTGCTCGGCATCGTGAGGACGGCGCTCGGGCGGGGCATCGGACGCCGGCATCCGCGGCCGACGGTGATCCGCATCGCCGGGCCCTCGGGTGCCGGCAAGACCACCCTGATCATGCGCTCGCTCGCCCACCTCGGCCAGTTCGACGCCGTCGTGGTGCAGGCCAATCTGGGGCCGGACGACGCGGAGGACGGCGGGCCCGCCGGCGCCACCGGCGTGCGCGAGGTGGTCGAGCCGTCCGCGCACTGGCGCTCGGGCCTCGAGCGCGTCGTGAGCCGCCTCGCCGACGCGGAGCTGATCCTGGTCGAGGACCGCGACGGGGAGCTCGACCTGGCGCACGGCATCGGCGAGGACGTGCAGGTGGCGGTCGTCTCCGCGGCCGACGCCGGCTCGCTGAGCGCCCTCCAGCTCTCGGACGCCCAGGCCGCCGTGCTGACGGCCGCCGACGGGCTCGAGCCGGAGGAGGTCGCGCGGATCGTCGCGGCCGTCGAGCAGCGCTGCCCCGGCCTCGCCGTGTTCGTGGTGGCCTCGGTGCAGGACGACGCCGGGCTGGATCCGTGGGTCCGCTGGCTGTCGATGCAGGTGCTGCGCCGGCACGGATGACCCGCCCGGCCGGCGGCGTGCCGGTCTGTCAGGATGCGCGCCGCCGCCGACCACTCGCAGGGGGATGACGACGCCGCTACCCACGCCGCCGGTGCGCCCGGCGAAACCGCATTTCTCGTCCGGCCCGTGCGCCAAGTTCCCGGGCTGGTCCGCCGCGCTCCTCGAGTCGGCCCTCGTCGGCCGGTCCCATCGCTCGGGCGAGGGCAAGGCCCGCCTGAAGCGGGCGATCGCGCTGACGCGCGAGGTCCTCGAGGTCCCCGACGGGCACCTCGTCGGGATCGTGCCCGCGTCGGACACCGGCGCCGTCGAGATGGCCCTCTGGTCGCTCCTCGGGCCGCGCCCGGTGGACGTGCTCGCCTGGGAGAGCTTCGGCGAGGGCTGGGTGACCGACGTGGTCAAGCAGCTCCGCCTGGAGGGCACCCGCACCCTGCGCGCGCCCTACGGGGAGCTGCCCGACCTGGCCACGGTCGACTTCGCCCGCGACGTGATCTTCACCTGGAACGGCACGACCTCGGGCGTGCGCGTGCCGGACGCCGACTGGATCCCCGGCGACCGGACGGGGCTGACCATCTGCGACGCCACCTCGGCCGTCTTCGCGCAGGACCTCGACTTCGCCAAGCTCGACGTCGTCACCTTCTCCTGGCAGAAGGTGCTCGGCGGCGAGGGCGCGCACGGGGTGCTGGTCCTCGGGCCCCGGGCGGTGGAGCGCCTCGAGAGCCACGTGCCCGACTGGCCCATGCCGAAGGTCTTCCGCATGACCAAGGGCGGGTCGCTGATCGCGGGCATCTTCGAGGGGGAGACGATCAACACGCCCTCGATGCTCTGCGTCGAGGACTGCATCGCCGCGCTCGAGTGGGGGCAGGGCATCGGCGGCCTCGCCGCCCTGCGCGGCCGGGCCGACACCAACGCGGCGGTGCTCCAGGGGTGGATGGACCGCACGCCCTGGGCGCGCAACCTCGCCGTCATCCCCGAGACGCGCTCCAACACCTCCGTCTGCCTGGTACTCGAGGCCGACGAGGCGGTGCCGAAGGCGATGGTGAAGCTGCTCGCGGCCGAGGGCGTCGCGCTCGACATCGGCTCCTACCGCGACGCGCCGCCCGGCCTGCGCATCTGGTGCGGCGCCACCGTCGAGGCGTCCGACCTCGAGGCGCTCCTGCCCTGGCTCGACTGGGCGTTCGCGGAGGCGACCGCCTGATCCACCGCTGACGCGCTGCCGCCGGTTGTGTACACCGGCGGCAGCGCGTCGTCATGGCCCTGGGGAGAACACGGGCGCCCCGATCCCTGGCCGCCCGCCTAATGGGCGACGATCCGACGCGGTTGTATACAATCGGCGTGCCGATCGACGCCCACGGGGATCCGGATCTGATCCCCCACTCGCCGCCCCTCGAGGCCCACGAGCTGACCATCCGGTTCGGCGACCTGGTGGCGAACGACGCCGTGTCGCTCACGCTCCGCGCCGGCGAGGTGCACGCGGTCCTCGGTGAGAACGGTGCGGGCAAGAGCACGCTGATGAAGCTCCTGTGCGGCATCTACCAGCCGCAGTCCGGGCGGATCGTGATGGAGGGTCGCCGGGTCGAGGGCCTCACCCCGGCGCTCTCGCGCTCGCTCGGGATCGGAATGGTGTTCCAGGACATGCGCCTGGTCCCGGCGCTCACCGTCGTGGAGAACATCAGCCTCGGGCTCGCGGGCGAGGGGCTGCTGTTGCGGCCGGCGCGCCTCGCCCGCCGCGTGGCCGAGGCGTCCGCCCGCGTGGGTCTCGACGTCGACCCCCTCGCCCGGGTCCGCAACCTGTCGATCGGCGAGCGCCAGCGCGTCGAGATCCTCAAGGTGCTGATGGCGGGCGCGCGGATCCTGATCCTCGACGAGCCGACCAGCGTGCTCGCCCCGCAGGAGGTGGACGCCCTGATGGAGGCCGTGGGGCGGCTGCGGGCGGAGGGACTGGCGATCGCGCTGATCACGCACAAGCTCCCCGAGGTACGGCAGATCGCCGACCGGATCACCGTGCTCAGGGCCGGCAAGGTGGTCCTCGCCGACGCCCTGCCCGGATCGGTCGACGACGACGCACTGGTCGAGGCGATGGTCGGCCGTCCG
The DNA here is from genome assembly GCA_001464995.1 of Actinobacteria bacterium Ga0077541. Classification (GTDB taxonomy): domain Bacteria; phylum Actinomycetota; class Thermoleophilia; order Miltoncostaeales; family Miltoncostaeaceae; genus Miltoncostaea. The sequence goes on along the minus strand of LNEQ01000281.1, from coordinate 10,654 downwards.
GTACCGCCCCTGCCGACCGGGCGGCGGCCTCCGGGCCCGGACGCCCCGGTGGCGCTGGAGCTGCGGGGGATCGCGGCGCGCGGCGACGACGGGCGCACCGCCGTCGCGGAGCTCGACCTGACGGTCCTCTGCGGGGAGCTGATGGGCGTCGCGGGCGTCGCGGGCAGCGGTCAGCGGGAGCTGGCCGAGGTGGCCCTGGGGCTTCGCGTGCCGACGGCGGGCTCGCTGTCGATCGGAGGGGCGCCGGTCTCCCGTCCGAACCCCGCGGCGGGGATCGCCGCGGGCGCCGTGGGCATCCCGGAGGACCCCCGCAAGGAGGCCGTCGTGGACGGCATGACGGTGCTCGAGCACATGGTGCTCGGCGGCATCCGGCCGGCGCGCCGCGGGCTCGGCATCGACTGGCCGGCCGCGCGCACCGCGCTCGACGGGCACGCCGCCGCCGCCCGCCTGGAGATGGCGGGCCCCGAGCGGGTGGTCTCGGAGCTCTCGGGCGGGAACGTCCAGCGGGTGATGCTGGCCCGCGCCCTCGGGCGCCCGTCGCACCTGGTGGTCGCCTCGTACCCCAGTCGCGGGCTCGACGTGGCCATGACCCGCGCCACGCAGTCCCTCCTGCTCGAGGCCCGGGAGGCCGGTGCCGGGGTGCTGATGATCAGCGAGGACCTCGATGAGCTCCTCGAGATGTCCGACCGCATCGCCGTGATGCACGACGGCCGCCTGGTGGGCGTCGTGCCGGCGGCCGGCGCCGACCGGGCCGAGATCGGCCGCATGATGACCGGGGCCGCGCACGCGGCCCCCGCCGCCCCGGCGGCGGCGTGACGGCCCTCCGGAGGGCCGTGGCGTTCCGTCCCACCGGTGTGCTGGTCACCGAGACGCTGCGGTGGGCCGCGACGGTGCTGGTGGGCCTCGCGGGCTTCGCCTTCTTCGTCGCCGCGGTGGGCGAGAACCCCTTCGACGCCCTGTCGGCGATGTGGCGGGCGGCCGTGGTCGACCCGATCGGCCCGGGCGAGGTCCTCGTCTACGCCGCTCCGGTGGTGCTGGCGGCGCTCGCCGTCGCCATCCCGGCCCGGGCCGGCCTGTGGAACCTCGGCGGCGAGGGGCAGATCGCGATGGGCGTGGTGGGCGCGACCCTGGCGTCGCAGCTGCTGCCCGCCTCCCTCACGTCCTGGGCCGCCCTGCCGCTGCTCGCGATCGGCGCCGCGATCGCGGGCGCGATCTGGTGCGGCGTCGCGGGGCTGCTGCGGATCACGGTCAACCTCAACGAGGCGATCAGCTCGCTGCTGCTCTCCTACGTCGCCCTGCGCGTCCTCGACTACCTGGTCAACGGCCCCTGGAAGGACCCTGGCAGCCTCGGCATCCCCCAGGCCGAGCCGGTGCCGTCCGCCCAGCGGCTGCCCCTGCTCGACTGGCTGCCGGTGTTCGGCGGCGGCCGCCTCCACGCGGGCATCCTGATCGCGCTCGTCGCCCTCGGCGTCGTCCTCTACGTCTCGCGCCGCACCGTGTGGGGCTTCCGGCTGCGGGTCGTCGGCGGCAACCCCGAGGCCGCGCGGCGCGCCGGGCTGCGCGTGCCCCTGCTGATCCTCACCGCGATGCTGGCCGGCGGCGCGCTGGCCGGGGTCGCCGGGTTCGTCCAGCTCACCGGCGTGGAGGGCGCCGCCAAGGGGGGCATCGCGGGCGTCTACGGCTTCCTCGGGTTCCTCGTGAGCTGGCTCGGCCGGCACGACCCCCTCGCGATCCTGCTGGGCGCGCTGGTGGTGGGCGGCATCGTGGTCGGCGGCGACGCCCTCCAGATCGACGCGGGCCTGCCGGCGGCCGCGATCAACATCCTTCTCGCCCTGCTGCTGCTGGCCGTGCTCGGCCGCCGGGGCCGCACCGCGGGGGTCGAGGGATGATCGAGGCGATCCTGGCCGGCGCCGTCCGGGGCGGAAGCTCCATCCTGTTCGCGGCGCTCGGCGAGACGGTCTCGGAGAAGGCCGGGGTCATCAACCTGTCGACCGAGGGCTCGATGCTCGTCGGTGCGCTCTCGGCATACGCCGTGGCGGTCGAGACGGGCAACGCGTGGATGGGGGTGCTCGCGGGCGCCGCCGCCGGCGCGACGCTCGCGGCGCTCTTCGCCGCGATGGTCGTGTGGCGCGGTGCCAACCAGCTCGCCACCGGCATCGTGGTGCTCTTCCTGGCACTCGGCGTCACGGCGCTGCTCGGCCGCGACTACGTCGGCGTCGGCGTCGAGGGATTCGACCGCTGGGCCGTGCCCCTGTTGTCGGACATCCCGTTCGTGGGGACGATCCTCTTCGACCAGGACCCGCTCACCTATCTCGCGTTGCTCGCCGCGCCGGCCGTGTGGTTCCTGCTCAACCGCACCCGTCCGGGCCTGCTGGTGCGGGCGGCGGGCGAGCGGGGCGAGGTGCTGTTCGCCGCGGGCCACTCGCCGCGCCTCGTGCGCTTCTCGGCGGTCGCCTTCGGCGGGATGCTCGCCGGCATCGGGGGCGCCCAGCTCTCGATCGCCCTGGCCCTCAACTGGAGCGAGAACATGGTCGCCGGGCGCGGCTTCGTCGCGGTCGCCCTGGTGATCTTCGCCGGCTGGAACCCGATCGGCGCCCTCGTGGGCGCGCTCTTCTTCGGCGGCGTCGAGTCGCTGCAGCTGCAGCTGCAGGCCCAGGGCGTGTCCCTGCCGGCGGACCTGCTGAACGCCCTTCCGTATCTCGCGACGCTCGCCGTGCTCGTGGTCCTCAGCCGGAGGCGGCTCCACGCCGCCCCCGAGGGCCTGTCGCGCGTCTTCGAGATCTCCCGATGACCCATCAACGAGAGGACCGATGCCACACATGAGGCGCACACGCACCCTGGCCGCGCTCGTCGCGGCCCTCAGCATCGCCCTGGTCGCCGCCGGTTGCGGCGACGACGAGGAGAGCGGCGCGGCGAGCACCGCGGCCGCCGGATCCGGCGAGAAGACGAAGGTCGGATTCATCTACGTCGGTCCCAAGGACGACTTCGGCTACAACCAGGCCGCCTACGAGGGCAGCGAGGCCGCCGCCGCCAACCTCCCCGACATCGAGCTGCTGCAGGCCGAGAGCGTCCCGGAGGACGCCGGCGCGGAGCGGGTCATGGAGCGGATGATCTCCCAGGGGGCCAAGGTCCTGTTCCCGACCAGCTACGGCTACCTCAAGTACGCCCAGGCCGTCGCGGCCAAGCACCCCGACGTGGTGGTCGTCCATCAGGGCGGACTCGAGGCCGAGCCGAAGCAGCCGAACTTCGGCACCTACTTCGGCACCGTCTACGAGCCGGTCTACCTGGCCGGCATCGCCGCGGGGAAGGCCACGACGTCGAACAAGCTCGGCTACATCGTCGCGTTCCCGATCCCCCAGACGCTCGCCAACGTCAACGCGTTCGAGCTGGGCGCCAAGTCGGTGAACCCGGAGGCCACCACCACCGTCGTCTTCACGGCGAGCTGGTGCGACCCCGGCAAGCAGGCCCAGGCGGCCACCGCGCTGATCAGCGGCGGCGCCGACGTGCTGACCCAGCACCAGGACTGCACCAAGACGATCATCGAGACCGCCGAGCGCGCCGGGGCGTCGACCGTCGGCTACCACTACGACGCGTCCTCACTCGCCCCCGAGGGCTGGCTGACCGGGTCGGAGTGGAGCTGGGGCCCGATGTACACCGACATCATCACCGCCGCGCTCGATGGCACGTTCGAGGGCAGCCAGTACGACGGCGACTACCGCGTCGGCCTGCAGACCGGCGACAACCCGTTCGTGCAGAGCGCCTTCGGCCCGTCGGTGACCGACGAGACCAAGGCCGCCATCGAGACCGCCAAGGCGGGCCTCGCGGAGAAGGGCATCTTCACCGGGCCGCTGACGGACCAGGACGGCAAGGAGGTCGTCCCGGCCGGCACGACCCTCACCTACGACGAGGTCGAGCAGATGAACTTCCTCGTCGAGGGGGTCGTCGGCAACATCCCGAAGTAGGTCCCCCCGCGGACATCACGGTGCCCGGCTCCGGCCGGGCACCGTGACCGGCGGGGAGGGCGCACGCCCTCCCCGCTCCGCGCCGGCCGGGTGATCGGGCAGCACCAGCGCGGCCAGCAGCAGCACCCAGCCGAGCCCCAGGAGCGCTCCGCCCACGACGTCGGTGGCCCAGTGGACGCCGAGCGCGATCCGGCTGAGGCCCACCACGGGGGGCAGCGCCACGAGCAGCGCCAGCAGCGGGCGCCGCACCAGCGGGCGCCGGGCCCGGGCCGCCGCGATCACGAGCGCCGCCGCCACGGCGGTGGCGATGGCGGCGTGGCCGCTCGGGTAGCTCGGGCTCCCCACCGTGGCCAGCTGGAGGGAGGGCGGGGGGCGCGGGCGGTCGACCACCAGCTTCATGCTCCAGAACAGGACCTGGGTGCCGGCGTACGCGCCGATCAGGAAGGCGAGCCACCGAGGCCCGCCGCGGCGCCAGGCGAGGACGCAGCCAGCCAGCAGCACGACGCCGAGGCCCGCGCTCCCCCCGGCGAGGGCGAGGAACCGCCACGCGCCCTCGAGGGCGTCCAGCCGGCCGTCGTGCACCGCATGGACCACGGCCTCGTCGATCGGGAGCGGCGTCGCCGACACGCCCACCACGATCGCAAGGACGCCCGCGGCCGCGAGGCAGAGGGCCGCGGCGCCCAGCAGCAGGGGGCGCCGCCCGAGGGGGGCGTCGCCGTCAGACCTCGCGATACCGCGCCTCGGCGAAGCAGTAGAGGGCGAACGCGACCAGGCCGACCGCCACCACCCCGAGGAGTACGGGGCCATAGGGCTGGGCGGCGAGACGCGCCAGCGCACCGTCGAGCCCGATCGCCTCGGCCGGGTCGTACTCCCATGCGGCCTTGGCGAGGAAGACGGCGATCAGCCCGAAGATCACCCCGCGCGCGCACATGCCCGCGCGCCCGATGGCCTCCACCGCCGGACGCATCCCGGCGGGCGGGTGCAGGCGCTTCATGAACCTCGTGGAGAGGCCGCGGTAGACGTTCCAGACCGCGACGCCCAGGATCGCCGCGGCCGCGGCCAGCACCAGATGACGGCCGGCCGGCCACCCGAGCACGCCGGCGGTGGTGCTCCTGGTGTCGCCGGAGCCCCCGCTCGAGGCGCCGCCGTTCGAGGTGCCCGTCAGGATCCCGATCGCGGCCGCGCAGAGGATCGCGTACGAGACCCCGCTGCCCACCGTGGTCGCCCGCACGGCGAACCCGGACGCGTCGTCGCCCTTGCCGTCGGTGTCGAGGATCCCCTGCACGATCCGCCACAGCGCGTAGCACGCGAGCCCGATGGCCAGCGCCAGCAGGAGCACCTCGCCGAAGCGCTGGCGGGCGAGCACGGCGAGCGCGCCCTCCTGGTCGGTGGTGGTGCCACCCGCGTCGGCCGCGACCGCGATCGCGAGGATCCCGATGATCAGGAAGACGGCGCCCCGGGCGGCCATCCCCGCGCGCGAGAGCGCGCGGAACCACGGCCTGCTCGTCTGCGCCTGGGCTTCCGCCGCCACGGTCCGGGTCGTCATGTCGGCTCCTGTCGGGGGGTGGAGATCCGCCTACCCCGCGCCGGGCGGCGCCGAAACCGACCCGCTCACGCGTCGGCGGCCCGCCGCCGCATGCGGTCGCCGAGCTCGATCAGGCCCCCCACCATGATCGCGAGGGCCACCGAGACCACGAGCGCGACCAGGGTGTCGTCCACCAGCCGCCCCCCGAAGTAGCCGATCGAGGTCTGGAACGCGGCCCAGGCCGCCGCGCCGATCGCCTCGGCGGCGAGGAAGGGCCGGACGGGGTAGCGGAGGGCTCCGGCGACGATCATCACGATGTTCCGGCCCCCGGGGACGAACTGGGCCGAGGCGATCAGCGCGATCCCGCGGCGGTCGAGCTGCCCGCGCGCCCAGGCCACGCGCTCCGCCCGGGAGCCCTCGGCGGCGTGCCGCTCGATCAGCCCGGGCCCGAAGCGCCGGCCGATGATGAACATCGCGAGGTCGCCCAGGAAGGCGCCCGCGAAGGCCGCGAGCACGACGAGCCACACGACGAGGTCCCCCTGGCCCGCCAGCACACCGGCCGCGACGACGCTGGACTCGCCCGGCAGCAGCGGCAGAACGGCGTCTCCGGCGACCAGCGCGAAGACCACCAGGTACGTGTACGGCGAGCCCGAGACGGCGTCGGTGAGGGCGTCGAACACCCTCCCAGTGTGCCCGCGCGACGCCGTCTCCACCCACTGCGATGATTTCCTGGGCCGACGGGCGTCTGACGTGGAAGATCAGTGAATGCGCCGCGAGGCGCGCCCGTCCGGTCAGTCCGCGGCAGGGCGAGCGACCCAGGAGCGACGATGCCATCACAGACCACCCTCGCCATCGAGGCCACCGGCCTCGCGAAGTCGTTCGGGGAGACCCGCGCCGTCGATGGCGTGGACCTCGCAGTGCGCCGGGGGGCGGTCTACGGCGTGCTCGGCCCGAACGGCGCCGGCAAGACGACGACCATCCGGATGCTGGCGACGCTGCTGCGGCCCGACGGCGGGTCGGCCCGCGTGCTCGGCCACGACATCGTCGAGGACGCGGACGCCGTGCGCGAGGCGATCAGCCTCACGGGGCAGCTCGCCTCCGTCGACGAGGACCTGACCGGCCGCGAGAACCTGATCCTGATCGGCCGGCTGCTCGGGCTCCGGCGTCCGGCCGCCAAGGCGCGGGCCGACGAGCTGATCGGTGCCTTCGGGCTGGACGAGGCGTCGGGGCGCCTGGTCAAGCACTACTCGGGCGGCATGCGCCGCCGGCTCGACATCGCCGCGAGCATCGTCGTCACGCCGGAGCTGATGTTCCTCGACGAGCCGACCACGGGCCTGGACCCGCGCTCCCGCAACCAGGTGTGGGACATCGTGCGCACGCTGGCGGCGGGCGGCACCACGATCCTCCTCTGCACCCAGTACCTCGACGAGGCCGACCAGCTCGCCGAGGGCATCGCCGTGATCGACCACGGCCGTGTGATCGCCGAGGGGACGCCGGGCCAGCTGAAGGCCTCGGTCGGCCTGGGAGCCCTGCACGTGCGACTGCTCGACCCCGCGCGGCGACCGGAGGCGCAGGCCGTGCTCGAGCGCGGGCTCGAGGCGGTCCACCTCGAGCCCGACCCCGCGGCGCTCTCGGCGCCGTGCTCCGATGCCGGCCGCGCCGCCGAGGCGATCGCCGAGCTCACCCGGGCCGGCATCGGGGTCGCCGACTTCGCGTTGGGGCAGCCGAGCCTCGACGAGGTCTTCCTCGCCCTCACCGGCCACCCGGCCGAGCAGGCGTCCGCCGACGACACCGCAGGAGGCGCGTCATGAGCGAAGCACCCGCCGGGCAGGCCACGGCGCCCGGGCAGGCCGCCGACGAGGCGGCGCTGCGCGCGGCGCTCGCCTCCACGGCACGACCCCCGCGGCCGAGCGCGCTCAGCGCCACGCTGACCTTCGGCTGGCGCGGGATGCTCAAGATCAAGCACGTTCCCGAGCAGCTCATCGACGCGACGATGACGCCGGTGCTGTTCACGATCATGTTCACGTTCATGTTCGGGGGCGCGATCGCCGGGTCCACCCAGGAGTACCTGCAGTTCCTCCTCCCCGGGATCCTGGTGATGTCGGTGCTGTTCACCACGGTCTACTCGGGCGTCGCCCTCAGCACCGATGCCTCCAAGGGGGTGGTCGACCGCTTCCGCTCGCTGCCCATCTGGCGGCCCGCGCCGCTGGTGGGCGCGGTGCTCGGCGACACGGTCCGCTACCTCTGCGCGGGGACCGTCGTCGTGGTGGTCGGCGTGATCCTGGGCTACCGGCCGGAGGCGGGCGTCGGCGGCGTCGTGGCCGCGATGCTGCTCGTGGTCGCGTTCGCCTTCGGCCTCGCCTGGGCCTTCACCACCGTCGGCCTGGTCTTCCGCACGCCGAGCGCGGTGATGAACGGCGGCTTCATGGCGCTGTTCCCGCTGACCTTCCTCAGCAACGCCTTCGTCGAGCCCGAGACCCTTCCGGGCTGGCTCGAGGCCATCGTCAACGCGAACCCGGTCTCCCACCTGGTCACCGCGGCCCGCGGGCTGATGGACGGCACCTCGAGCGCCGGCGACGTCATGCTGGTGCTCGCGACCGCCATCGTCCTGACCCTCGTGTTCGCGCCGCTCACCTCGCACCTCTACCGGCGCAGGAGCTGAGCCTGAATCCGCCGCGAGATACGGCGGATTCACGCTGAGCCGCCCGTCAGCGCCCGAGCTCGGCCGCCCGGGCGAGGAGCAGGTCGCGTTCGCGGGCGTTGCGCGTCATCGAGGCGGCGCGGGCGAACTCGGTCCGCGCCTCCTCGTGGCGCCCGAGGCGCGCCAGCAGGTCACCGCGGACGCTCGGGAGCAGGTGGTAGGAGGCGAGCGCGGGCTCGTCCTGCAGGGCGTCCGCGATCTCGAGGCCGGCGGAGGCCCCGAACGCCATGGCGACGGCGACCGCCCGGTTGAGCTCCACGACCGGGGACGGCGAGATCTGTCCGAGGCCGTCGTAGAGCGCCGCGATGCGCTCCCAGTCGGTCTCCTCCGCGGTGAGGGCGCGGGCGTGGCAGGCGGCGATGGCGGCCTGGAGGGCGTAGGGGCCGGCTGACCCCCCGAGCTCCCGGGCACGCTCGAGCGCGACCAGGCCGCGCGCGATGAGGAGCCGGTCCCAGCGGGAGCGGTCCTGCTCGAGCAGCAGCACCGGCCGGCCGTCGCGCCCCACCCGCGCCGGCGATCTCGAGGCCTGGATCTCCATCAGCGCCACCAGGCCGTGCACCTCCGGCTCGCGCGGCGCGAGCCCGGCCAGGATCCGCCCCAGGCGCAGGGCGTCCTCGCAGAGGGCGGGCCGCAGCCAGTCCTCGCCCGCCGTCGCCGAGTAGCCCTCGTTGAAGACCAGGTAGACGACCTCCAGCACCGCCCCGAGCCGCGCCGGCAGCTCCCGGGCGCCCGGCACCTCGAACGGCACGCCGGCCGCCGACAGCGTGCGCTTGGCGCGGACGATCCGCTGGGCGACCGTCGCCTCGGGCACGAGGAACGCGCGGGCGATCTCCGCCGTGGTCAGCCCGCCCAGCAGCCGCAGCGTGAGCGCGACGCGGGCCTCGGGGGAGAGGGCCGGGTGGCAGGTGGTGAAGATCAGCGCAAGCAGGTCGTCGCCGATCGCGTCGTCGGCCGCGGCCGCGAGGTCGGGCGGCGTCAGCTGCTCGCGGGCGACCTCGCGGCCGATCTCCTCCACCTTCCGGCGCAGCGTCGCGGCGCGGCGCACGCCGTCGATCCCCCGGCGCCTCGCCGTGGCCATGAGCCAGGCGCCCGGATTGTCCGGGACGCCCGACTCCGGCCACTGCTCCAGCGCCGCGAGCAGCGCGTCCTGCGCGAGGTCCTCGGCCACGCCGACGTCGCGCGTCATCCGCGCGAGGCCTGCGATCAGGCGGGGCGACTCGATCCGCCAGACGGCGTCGATGGCGCCGCGCGGGTCGGACCGGCTCACCCCGCCACCCGCCTACTGCCGGTCGGTGAGCTCGGCACGCATCCGCTCCTCGGACGCGCGCACCTCGTCGGGCATCGCGTCACCGAAGTCCTCCGCCTCGAAGACGCGGCGGATCTCGATCGTGCCCTCGCGGAACGGGCTGCGCCTCATCCACTCCACCGCCTCGTCGAACGACTTCACCTGGAGGATCCAGAAGCCGGCGATCAGCTCCTTGGTCTCGGCGAAGGGTCCGTCGGTCACGGTCGTGGCGTCGCCGTCGAACGTGATCCGGGCGCCGGTCGAGCTCGGGTGGAGCCCCTCGCCGGCCAGCAGCACCCCGGCCTTCATCAGCTGCTCGTTGAACCGGCCCATCTCCTCGAAGACCTCGGGCGGGCCCATCTCGCCGGCCTCGCTCGCCGGGGTCGCCTTCACGATCACCATGCAGCGCATCCCATCCTCCTCCGGTCGCGTCCCGGGCGGCCCGTGCCGCCCATCGCATGCACGTCGAACGAGCCGACGCGAGATCGACACGCTCGCGCAAAAAAGTGCCGCGGCGCCCTCCGCGCCGGTTGAGTGGACCCGTCCCCACGCCGATGCACGGGGTGGCCCGGGCCGCTCGACACCACAAGAGGAGGACCCCACGTGAAGCATCGTCTCGTGACCCGCAGCGACTTCGACGGACTCGTGTGCGCCGTCCTGCTGCGCCACCTCGACCTGATCGACGACATCGCGTTCGTCCACCCCAAGGACGTGCAGGACGGGGTCGTCGAGATCACGGGCCGGGACATCCTCACGAACCTCCCCTACGCGCCGGCGGCCCACCTGGTCTTCGATCACCACGCCTCCGAGTCGCTGCGGGTCGGCGGCGGGGCCGCCAACCACGTCATCATCCCCGACGCGCCCTCGGCGGCGCGCGTGGTGTACGAGCACTTCGGAGGCGGCCACCGTCTCCCGATGGTGCCGGACGACCTGATGGCGGCCGTCGACCAGGCCGACTCCGCGGCGTACGACGGGGACGACATCCTGGAGCCGACGGGCTGGACGCTGCTCAACTTCCTGATGGACAGCCGCACCGGGCTCGGGCGCTTCCGCGACTTCCGGATCTCGAACTACGAGCTGATGATGAGCCTGATCGACGCCTGCATCCGTCACGAGACCGTCGATGAGATCCTCGCGCTGCCCGACGTGGCCGAGCGGGTGCAGCTCTACCGCGACCAGAG
>LNEQ01000280.1 GCA_001464995.1 Actinobacteria bacterium Ga0077541 | reverse complement strand
ATCGCCTGCGAGGTGAGGAGCTTCATGGTCGTCGACTTGCCCGCCCCGTTCGGGCCGAGCAGCCCGACGCAGGTGCCGTCGGGCACCTCGAGGTCGAGGTCGTCCACCGCGGCGATGGCGCCGTAGCGTTTCACCGCGCCACGAACGCTGATCGCCGCCGTCACCCGGGGGAGGTTACCCGGCGGCCTCGCGTACGAGCCCGGCGCGTGCGAACGCCTCGGCGGGGTCCATCACCAGGCCGACGAAGAACGGGCCGAACTCGCCGTAGCGCGCGGTGACCTCGTCGAACCGCATCTCGTAGACGATGTCCTTGATCGTCACGGGATCGTCGGCGACGAGGGTGACGCCCCACTCCCAGTCGTCGAGCCCGGTGGCGCCCGTGATCAGTTGCACGACCCGCCCGGCGTAGCGCCGGCCGACGGTCGCGTGCCCCTGCATCAGGCGCTTGCGGTCCTCGAACGGCAGCGAGTACCAGTTGGCCCCCTCCGCTCGCCGCTTGGACATCGGGTAGAAGGCGATCACGTCCTTGGGGGGCATGCGGGGGTGCAGGCGGGCGTCCATGTACTTCTCCATCCGCTCCCGCCAGGTGGCGAGCGCCCCCTCGACGTCGGCCTCGCCGGCGGCCTCGAGGCGCGCGCGCTCCTCGTCCTCGCCGGTGGTGTACTCGCTGCCCTCGGTCAGGGAGAAGAACGAGTACGCGACGTCGAAGGGGCCGGAGAGCACCTTCTTGGTCAGGACGTCGAGCGCGTCGAGGTCCGGGCCGAGAGCCATCAGACCGACGTCGGCGCCGCCGCCCAGCACGGAGAACGCGATCACCTGCTGCGGGTCGACGGCCGTGAACTCGTCGATCGCCTCGATCGCCTCGACGGCCCCCGCCTCACCCGGGATCGCGCGCAGCATCAGATGCACCACGCCCCAGCCCACCGATGGACGGACTCCGCTCATGCGGCGAATCTACCGGTTGACGAAGCGGTACAACGAGCCGTTGGCGAGGACGTAGACGTCCCCGGCGAGCCCTTCCCCGAAGGAGGTGACGTTCGACAGACGGACACCGAGACGACCGGTCTCCTCGCGCACGCCACCGGGCCTCGGGCCCGCCCGCATGCTCCACACGCGCCCGCTGCAGAAGTCGGCGTAGACGTAGCGGCCGATCAGGCCACGGGCGCGCTTTCCGCGGTAGACGTAGCCGCCCGTCACCGAGCACCCGGCCGAGTGGGTGTACTGCGCCACCGGGCGGACGGGGGCCGCGCCGCGCACGGCGCCCGCGCCCTTGAACGGCGAGCGACCCTCGAAGGCGGCCCAGCCGAAGTTGGCCCCCTGCCCGCGGTTGCGGGCCCGGTAATTGATCTCCTCGATCGCGTTCTGGCCGACGTCGCCGATCCAGAGGTCGCCGCGGGTGCGGTCGAACGAGAAGCGCCACGGGTTGCGCAGGCCGTAGGAGTAGATCTCCGGGCGGCCGCCGCCCGAGGCGAAGGGGTTGCCCGACGGGATGGCGTACGGCAGACCGCCGGTGCGCCCGTCGACGTCGATGCGCAGCAGCTTGCCCAGGAGGCTGCCGGTGTCCTGGCCCCGGTTCTCGGGGTCGCCGCCGCTGCCACCGTCGCCGGTCGCGACGTAGAGGTTCCCGTCGGGCCCGAAGGCGAGGTGGCCGCCGTTGTGGTTCGAGTAGGGCTGGTCGATCGAGAGCAGCGTCCGCGCGCTGGCGGGGTCCGCGCGGTTGGCGCCGGCCCGCCGGTACTCGACGACGCGCGTGTCGCCCGACGGTTCGGTGTAGTTCACGTAGAAGCGCCCGTTCGAGGCGTAGCCGGGATGGAAGGCGAGGCCCAGGAGCCCACGCTCACCGCCCGAGCTGATCGACGACGAGATGTCGAGGAACGGGGTGCCCAGCATCCGCCCGCGGTCCTGGATCAGGATCCGCCCGCTCTGCTGGACGATGTAGAGCCGGTTCGCCTGCCCGGGTGCGTGGGTCACGTAGAGGGCGTCGCCGAGCCCCCCGCGCACCCGCACCAGCCGCACGCCCGCGGTCGCCGACTCGGTGCTCCCCGGCGCGGCGGCCTCGGCCGGCGCGGCAGTGGCGGTGGCGTCGGCATCGCCGTCGTCGGTGGAGCCGCAACCCGCGAGGGCGACGGCGGCGAGGGCGGTGGCGGCGAGGCTGAGGGAGCGGCGGCGGTTTCTCATGGGCGGGGACGGTAGCGCACGTCCGGCACGGTACCGCCCGGCCCTCACAAGACCGTTACGTGCCGGGTGCGGCGGCGCTCAGGCCGCGTCGCCCACGGCGGCGGCGGCCGCCAGCTCCACGGGATCGCGCAACGGCGAGAGGGGCGGCGCGTAGCCGAAGTCGCACGCGGCGAGCTCGCCCACGGTCATCCCGGCCGAGATCGCCGTCGCGATGGTGTGCAGCCGGGTCGACACCTCACCGCTGCCGGCGATCTCGCCTCCGAGCAGCCGTCCGGTGTCCTCGTCCCAGATGAGGGTCACCCGCACGTCCCGGGCGCCGGGGATGTACGCCGAGCGGTCGGCCCCCTCCCGCGTCAGCTCGCGCGGGGCGAAGCCCTCCGCGGCGGCCGCCGCCCCGTCGATGCCGGTTGCGCCGAAGGCGACGTCACCGAATCGGGACACCCACGAACCGAGGATCCCGGGGAAGCGCCCGGGACGCCCGGTGACGTCGCGGCCGACGATCCGGCCCTGCACGGTGGCGGTGGTGGCCAGCGGCCGCCACACCGGACGGTCGAGCACGCGGTGGTGGGCGACGGCGCAGTCGCCCGCGGCCCAGATGCCCTCGACGGTGGTGCGCCCGCGCCGGTCCACGGTGATCGCGCCGGCCGCGCCGGTGGCGCACCCCGCGTCGCGGGCCAGGCCCGCCTCGGGGGCGACCCCCGTGCCGAGCACCACGAGGTGGGCGGGCACCCGGTCACCGTCGATGGAGACCTCGAGCGCCCCGCCGGCCTGCGCGATGCCCTCCACCCGCGCGCCGGCGCGGACGTCGACGCCCGCCTCCCCGAGGGCCTGCGCCACCCGCGCGGCAGCCTCCTCGCCGAGGGCGGGCACGGCGTAGGAGCGTGATTCGGCGATCGTCACGCGGGCCCCCAGCGCCAGCGCGGCCTCCGCCATCTCGACTCCGATCGGGCCGCTCCCGATCAGGACGACGGCCGGCTCCGGCGCCTCGGAGAGGATGCGTCGCGGGGCCCGCGCCGAGGGGAGGTGCCGTATCGAGGTCACCCCCGGCAGGTCGATCCCGGGGATATCCGGGTGTACCGGCCGCGCGCCGGTGGCGATCACGAGGGCGCCGTAGTGCTGGCGGCGTCCATCGGCCGTCGTGACCGCGCGCGCCTCGGGGTCGATGGCGACGACCTCGGTGGCGGTGCGCACCTCGATGTCCCGCTCGCGCCGGAGGGACTCCGGGTCGTGGTGCACCAGGTCGCCCTCGGACGCGACCTCACCGGAGATGAGGTAGGGGATGCCGCAGGTCCCGTAGGAGACGTGGCCACCGCGTTCGAGCACCACGATCTCGAGGTCCGGCGCGCCGCGGCGCGCCTCTGCTGCGGCCGTCATGCCGGCCGCGTTGCCCCCGATGACCACCAGAGGGCCGGCCATCAGCCCGCCCTCGGAGGGGCTAAGCGGTGACGGGGTCGATCGCCGGCTGGACCGCCCGGCTGACCGTCACCGGCAGCAGACGCACGAATGCGTTCAGCTCTGCGGCCGGCGCGCCCTCCGCCAGACCCGTGACCAGCCGCTGGAGGACGGCCTCCTCACGGGGACCGAGCTCGGCGACGACAGGGGCGAGTGCGTCGGTCAGACGCTGGGCGATATCTGCATCGAGGACCTTGAACGACTCGAGCAGCTGCGCGGGGATCTCATCAGCCATGCCGGGCATTATCGCACAGGTGACGGACACCGTGCCGTTGCAGAGACCGCGGCGCCGGAAGGGAACCGCGGGCCCACCGCCAAGACAGGCCACCCACGAAGGAGGCTGCGGTGGAACTCGGGATCATCGGACTGGCGCTCTCGGCCCTCCTGGCCGTCGCCGCGCGCGACGCCGGGCGGCCGGGCATGGCCTCCTCCGCGGGCCTGCTGGGCCTGCGCGTGGTGGGCGGGGCGGGGCTGGCGGCGATGGCCGTGACCGCCGTGCTGACGGGGTTCCCCCTCGCCGCCGGGGTTGCCGCCATGGCCGCTGCGCCGCTGCTCGGCGGGCTCGCGGCGCCCCTGCTGCGCCGGCGTGCCGCCCGTCCTGTCGCCGTTCGCGAGACGCTCGCGCCGGACGAGCCGCGCAGCGCAGCGCCGGTGCAGGAGCGCCGGGCCGCCTAGGCGACCGGGCGCCGCCCCGCGTCGCCGCGCTGGGGCCGCAACAGCCATCTCTCGATGCGGTCGAGGACCGGCTGGTGTTGCAGGGAGGGGATGCGCCAGCCGACGGCGGCGGTGCGCCCGAGCGCGTACTGCACCAGCGCGATCGCCTCGTGCAGGTCAACCGGGGAGCTCGGCAGTCCCATCTCCTCCATCGGCGCGAACAGCTCGCGCCGCAGGCGCGGCGGGATCATGTCGGGCAGGAAGAACGCGTCCTTCACGCCCCCGCCCAGCTGATCGAGATCGATCAGGACGACCAGTGGAGAGACGCGGCCCCGCTCCTTGGCGACCGTGATCACCACCTGCTGCTGGTCGGGGGCATCCAGGGGCGAGGTCGCCCAGGCGGCTGCGGGACGCGCGCCGGCCAGCCCCGCGACGGCGGGGATCCGCGACGGGGCCGACTGGGCGACCCCGTCGGCGGCGGCCCGGTCGCGGCCGGGCGGCAGGATCGCCGCGAACGCCCGGCACGCCTCGCGCCCGACGTCGCCCGCGTCGGCCAGGGCGCCCAGCAGCGCGCCCACCTCGTCGGCGGGCAGCGCCGACAGGATCTCCTCGATCATCGCCTCGATCAGGTAGGACCGGCGCAGGCCCGTGATCGCACCGGCGATGCGCTCGGGGCCGTCCTCGTCGAAGAGGGCCTCCGCGTCGTCGAGGATGCGGCGGGCACGCAGGAAGGCCGCCTGGGCGTCGAGGTCGTCGCCGATGTCGGCGAGGCACTCGGCCACCTCGGCCCTCTCGGGGCCGTCCGCGCGGGCGAGGCCCGATTCGACCCAGCGGCGGGCGCTCGCCTCGTCGCCGTGGCGGTAGGCGATCAGCGACGCCTCGTACCAGTCCTCGGGATCCTCCTGGGGGAACGCGGCCCGGAGGTGCCCGAGCGCCTGGTCGAAGCGCCCCGACCGCGCGAGGATCCGGGCGAGGTGGCGGCGCGCCGCCGGCACGCGGTCGGGGACGTGGCGGCGCAGCACCGTGAGCAGGCGGCCCTGCGCGAGGGCCGCCTCGGCGGTGCGCTCGGCCGAGAGGAGGTCCGCCACGTCGCACTCGAGCGCGTCGACCTCCTCTTCGGTGAGGCTCGACCACTCGGTCCCGGCGGGACCCACCCACCCCAGGTGGGTCTCGATACCGGCGTCGGCGAGCACGACGCCGAGCGGCCGGCCGGCGGAGCGCAGCGCGTCGGGCGACAGCGCGGCGACGCCGGCCACGACGCTGCCGAGGTGCGTGATCGGCGGCGCCAGCTCGGGCCGGCCGGGCCGGGCACGGCCGAGGCGCTCGGCGATCGCGGCGAGGATCGCCGCCTCGTCGCCGGGCCGGGCCCCGGGCGCGGAACCGCGCCCCACCCTCACGCGCCGCGCGACAGGGTCCTCGATGGTCACCACGACGGGCTCGCCCGCGACGATCCCGGGCGGCAGCGGCACCGACGGCCCGACGTCGAGCACCGAGAGCACCGCGAGATCCGGTTCGACGTCCAGCTCCCCCGCGGCGGCCTGATCGGCGGTCACGACGGTCGCGAGGGAGACCCCGGACAGCGCGTGGAGGACGCTGGCGAACCGCCCGTCGGCCATCTCGAGGACCCGGGGGTCGTCGCGGATCGCCCTCCGGACGGCGGCGACCGGGTCGCGCGAACGGGTGGCGCCGGAGGCCGCGAGCGCCGTGCCGAGCCGCTCCGCGTCGAGCGGGCCGTCGGCGAGGAGGGCCAGTGCGGAGTCGGCGATGCGCCCCATGCGGGTGAGGATAGCGGGGGTCGCGGTCGCGCCCCCGGGCGGCGTGGCATCATCACCACGTGCCGCGTACCGCCGACACGCGCCGGGACGCGCGGTGATCAACCTCGTCTGGGCCCTCGCCCCGCTCTCGGTGATCGACGCCTTCACGGACTTCGCCGAGGGCGCGGCCGAGTACGGCTACTGGGCGGTGCTGCTGGTGGTGGCCGGAGACGGGGTCTTCCCCGTCCTCCCCGGCGAGACGGCCATCGTCGCCGCAGCGGTGCTCGCCGCCGACGGCACGCTCAGCCTGCCGCTGGTGATCCTGGCGGGAGCGGTGGGCGCCGTCATCGGAGATTCGGCCGCCTTCGCGGTCGGTCGTGCGGGCGGTGGACCCATCAAGAGGTTCGTCGCGCGGTTCGCGGGCCCCGACCGGCTCGAGGCCGCCGAGCGGATGGTCAAGCGCCAGGGGCCCGCGCTGGTGGTGGTGGGGAGGTTCCTCCCCGGAATCCGGATCGCGATCAACATGTCGTGCGGCGCGGGGCAGATGGACTATCGCCGCTTCCTGCTGTTCGACGTGATCGGCGCCACCTTCTGGGCGACCCAGGCCGCCCTGCTCGGCTACTTCGCGGGCAAGGCCTTCGCCGATCAGCTCTGGGTCGCCTTCGTCGTCGCCTTCGCCGTGACGGGGGCCGTCGGCGGCTTCGTGACCATCAAGGAACGCCGGCGCGTGCGGCGGGAGAACGCCGAGGCGGCGGCCGAGAGGGCCGCCCGCGAGAGCGTGGCCGTCCCCGGGCCCGAGGCCTGACGAATTCGCCGACTCGTGGTCGCGCTGTGAGTTTTTTGTTGCGGCACGCGCGCACGTTGGGAGTTTTCGTCAGGTTCTGAGGGCATGATGCCGATGCTGCAGGTTGCAGCCCCCGAGACACGCGCCCACAATCGGCCCATGGAAGGGATGCCCACACTCACCGCTCGTCCCTCCGTCGCACGTCCGGGATCGCGCATCGCACCTGTGCTCGGCGGCGACTGAGATGGTGACCGCGTACGGCGCGCACGCGGCCGAGCGCACCGATGTGGACGCGCGACCCGCGTCGCGCGTCGAGGGGTCGCGACTGCTGTCGGTGTCGGCCGCGGCGCGTCTGCTCGGGGTGAGCTCGTCCTCGTTGCGCGCCTGGGCGGCGGCCGGTCGCGTCCCCCACGTCCGCACGCCGGGCGGCCACCGGCGTTTCGAGCTCGACGAGCTCGTGCGCTGGCTCGCCGAGCGCGGCGGCGCCCCTCCGGCGCCGCAGCAGCGGCTCCAGGAACTGGTGCCGACCCGGTTCGAGGCGATGCCCGAGACCGCCGCGGTCCTCGCCGGCGCCGGGGACGACGTGCTGAGCGCGTTCGAGGAGGAGCTCTCACGGGCCCGCTCGACCGCCCCTCGTCCGTCGTCGGCCCGCCAGACCCGGGTGCTCGGCGCCCTCGAGTCGCTGACGGAGGCCCTCGAGACCGGCGACCTGGCCGCCTGCTACCGGGACGCCGAGTGGGAGGGGTTCCGCCACGGGGCCTCCGGCCAGCCGGGCGACGCGCCCGTGACCGAGGCGCTCGCGCTGCGGCGCGCCGTCGACCGGGTGCTGGCGCCGAGCCTGTCGGAGAACGCCCCCGAGAGGCGGGCCGTGGAGCGGTCGCTCGATCGTATGGCCGTGAGGGTCGCGGCGGGGTACGCGGACGGAGTCCGCTGCCGCCTTCGCTCGACGCTCGAGTGAGCGGGAGCCTCCGACGACCGTGACGCGGATAGGCGGCCGGGCGCGCAAGCCCGAGGGACCCTGGCTATCGGTGTCGTCCGCGGCCCGCGCGCTCGGCGTCAGCCCGAGCACGCTGCGCCTCTGGGCGAGCGAGGGACGCGTCCCCCACGTCCGCACCGCCGGTGGTCACCGCCGCTTCGACCCCGAGGCCCTGCGCCAGTGGCTCGCGCGCCAGCCCGCGCGCAACGCCCGGCCGCCGCGCCAGGGAGTGATCCGCATCTCGGCCGAGCCCGAGCTCGCCGAAGCGCTGCGCAACCGGGCCGACCTGGTCTCGGACGCGGTGGAGACGCTCGTGGAGGGCCCGGCCGAGGCCGCCTACCGGCGCCTGCCGCCGGCGGAGCGGCGCGGCGTCGTGCGCGCCTGGGTCGACGCCCTCGCCGACGCCTTCGAGAGCGGGAGCCTGGCCGACGCGCTCGAGCGCGCCGAGACCTACGGGCGGGGCCACGGCCTCGCCGGCTCGTCGGCCGAGGTGACCCTCGGAGGCAGCCTCGCCCTCGAGCGTGCGATCGACCGCGCCCTGGGAGCCGCGCCGGAGCCGCTCTCGGAGGATCGGCGCCGGGAGGTCGTCGCCGCGATGAGCCAGCTCACCGTCCGCGTGGCGACGGCCTGGGCCGCCGCGGTCGCCGGCCGGGGGCGCTGAGCCCCGCGTCAGCGGGGGACGGGGATCCGGATCTTCTCGATGGTGTCGCCGCGCGTTCCGACGGCGCGCACCGACACCGCGTGCGCGGTCGCGGTGACGGCGAGGAAGTGGTGGGCGAGCGCGCACTCCCGCAGCCCCCTCACGAGGCGGACGCACGGGTAGAGAGTCGCGCCACCGCCCCCGGTGGTGATGTAGGTGACGCCGCCCACGACGAGGCGCTCGTACATGTGGTTGTGGCCCTGCAGCACGAGCGAGACGCGGCCGCTGCGCAGGAGCGGCTCCCAGAGGCGCCGGGCCTCGGGCGCCGGCTGGTGGACGCCGGAGCTGTGGAGCGGCTGGTGCACGGCGACGATCCGCACGGGCTCGCGGGCGTCGCGCAGCTCGCGACGGAGGAAGGCCGCCTGCGCGCGATCGCCGGGGACGTTGCCGTCGAGCACGATGACGCGCACGGGACCCTCGGAGAAGGCGTAGCGGCGGCGGGCGCCGAGCACGTCGCGGGTCGCGGTGCCGCCGAGGTCGTGGTTGCCCCACGCCGCGCGCCACGGGATCCGCAACGCCCGCAGGCAGCGCTCGGGCCGCCAGAAGTTCTCGGTCGTGGCGACGCCGTCGGGCGCGTAGAAGTTGTCGCCCGTGGTGAGGATGAACGCGACCGGGGCGCGGCGCGCCTCGGCGCACATGCGGCGGGTGACGGCGGCCTGCGCCGCCGAGCCGGTACCCCAGTCGCCCTTGACCAGGAAGCGGACGCTGCCCGCCGCGGCGGCCGGCTCCGCCGGGATCACCCCGCCCCCGGCGAGCGGCGCGACGAGCGCGAGCGCGAGCGTCGTGCGGAGGATCACGCCCCGCCCGTCGAGCCCTCCGACGACTCGATGTCGCGCCGGAGCTCGTCGGCGCGGCGGCGAAGGCGGCGCCGGGCGGCGTCCAGGGCGGCCTGCGGGTCCTCGGCCGGGGAGACCGGGGTCTCCGGCGCCGGGGGCGGAGGCGGGGCGGCCGGGCCCGGATGGGACGCCGGGGGCTGCGCCGCCGACGGCGCCGGGCGCCTCCTGTGACGGGCGATCGCGATGCCCGCTCCCGCGCCCGCCGCTCCGGCGGCCGAGGCCGCCCATCTGGTCCATCTGCGCATCGTGCGTCACCTCGCCTGGGGTCCGGAGGCCATCCTAATCCGCGCGTCGGCCGCTGCTATACTCCCGCGCCTGCCGGGGCCCGGTCGCCCCGTAATGCCTGCGTGTCGCAAACCTCCGGAGGTCCGGGATCGCCCCCTACGAGATCATGATCATCCTCAATCCCGATGCGGATGAGGAACAGCAGCAGGAGATCCTCGAGAGGGTCCAGCAGCTCATCACCGCGGGCGGCGGCACCGTCGACCACGTGAACGACTGGGGCCGCAAGAAGATCACCTACCCGATGGAGAAGCGCCCCGACGGGCGTTATGTGGTGATCACCTGCACCGGCGAGGAGACCTCGCTGCCGGAGATCGACCGCGTCCTCTCCATCAACAAGGGCGTCGTGCTCCGCTCGATGTTCATCCGCCTCAACAGCGTCGAGGCCGAGCGCGCACGCGCAACCGGTGCCCCGGCGCCCGTGGACGCGCACCCCGAGGGCGAGCGGCCCCAGCGCGGCGGCCGCCCCGGCGGCGGTCGCGGCGGCGGCGGACGCCGGCCCCGTTAGGCACCCGTGCCCGCTGATCTGAACCGCGTCACCCTGGTGGGGCGCCTCACGCGCGATCCCGAGCTGCGCCACTCCGGCGGCGGCGATGCGATCTGCTCGATGCGG
>LNEQ01000279.1 GCA_001464995.1 Actinobacteria bacterium Ga0077541 | reverse complement strand
TGCTGATCCTCCTGATCTTCTTCGGCAGCGCCGTGAGCGCGCTGCTGCCCCTGCTGATGGCCGGCGTGACGATCACGCTGGCGATGGCGGGGACCGTCATCTTCGGCCAGGCGATGGACATCGCCGACCTGGTCGTCAACGTCATCACCCTCGTCGGCGTCGCACTCGGCGTCGACTACTCGCTGCTGGTCGTCTCGCGCTTCCGCCAGGAGATGGCGCTCGACGGCGACCGCGTCGAGGCGACCGCGCGGACCATGGCGAGCGCGGGTCGCGCAGTGCTGCTGTCGGGCGTCACGGTCGCGATCGGCCTGGCCGTGCTGGTGGCCCTGCCGGTGCCGTTCATGCGCTCGATGGGCGTCGGCGGCATGCTCGTGCCGGTGGGCGCCGTGCTGAGCGCGCTGACCATCCTGCCGGCGGTGCTGGCCGCCCTCGGGGGCCGCGTCGACGCGCTGCGGGTCTACCCGCGCCGCTGGCGGATGCGCGAGGCGGCCGTCTGGGGCCCCATCTCGCGCGCCGTGACCGGCTGGGCGATGCCGCTCGCCGCCGTCGTGCTGGTGGCCCTGATCGGCCTCGCCGCGCAGTCGGCGGGCCTCGGCATCCACCAGGACGAGCTCGCCGACGCGCCCGACGTCGAGTCGGTGCAGGCCGGCCGCCTCGTGCAGGCCGAGCTCGGCGGCAGCCTCAACCCCAACGTGTACGTCATCGACAGCGGCGTCTACGACCCGGGCACGATCGCCGCCCTCGGGCGGGTGGCCGACGGCCTGCGGGCCGAGGACGGCATCGTCTCGGGCGTCACCTGGCCGGAGGCCACCGACGCCGCCGGCTTCCGGAGCGCCGCCGAGGGCGGGCTGGTCGACCCCACGGGCCGCTTCGCGCTGATGCAGGTCGCCCCCCACGGCGACGCCCAGTCGGCCTCCGCGCGGGAGCTCACCTCCCTGATGGAGCGCCGCTCGCCGGCGGTCGCGCAGGCCGTGCCCGGCGGCGAGGTGGTGCTGACCGGCGAGCCGGCCGCCGTCAACGCGTTCGTGGACGGGATCTACGGTCCGTTCCCGTACCTGGTGGTGGGCGTCCTCGTGCTGACCTTCATCGCCCTGATGCGCGCCTTCCGCTCGTGGCTGGTGCCGCTGACGGCCGTGGTCATGTCGGGCGTGTCGCTGCTGGCCACCTACGGGCTGCTGCACCTGGTGTTCCAGGAGGGCATCGGCGCGGGGCTCCTCGGCGTGGACCACGAGGTGCGCGGCATCGCCTTCTGGGTCCCCGTGATGATCTTCGCGTTCCTGTTCGGCATCTCGATGGACTACCAGGTGTTCCTGGTGGAGCGGATGCGGGAGCTGCACGACGCGGGCGAGACGAACCTGGTGGCCGTGCGCCGCGGGCTCGCGAGCACCGGGCGCGTGGTGGCGACGGCCGCCGCGATCATGATCGTGGCCTTCGGGGGCTTCGCCGCCGGCAGCGACATGGGGATGAAGGCGTTCGGCCTCGGCCTGGCGGTGGCGGTCGCGATCGACGCCCTCCTGATCCGCGTGATGGTGGTCCCGGCGATCATGCGCCTGGCCGGCGAGCGCAACTGGGAGCTGCCGCACGGCCTGGCGCGCGTGGCCCGGGTGCGGCCCCGTCCGGTGGAGTCGTACGATCGGGGGCGCGCATGACGATCTCCCGCGCCAACCCCCTCGCCCGTCTGGGCGAGGGGGCGACCTACCGGCAGCTCGCCCACGTCGCGAGCGCGCTGGTGCTCGGCCCGGCCTGGCTCGTGCTGCTGGTCGTCGGCTGGTCGGTGGGCGTCAGCCTCACGGTCGTCCTGCTGCTCGGACTGCCGATCCTGGCGGGCCTGGCGGAGGCCGTGCGGTTCTGCGCCCAGGCCGAGAGGTCGCTCGCCAACGCCCTCCTCGACGCGGGCATCCCGCGGAGGCAGCCGCCGGAGCGCCGTCCCTCGCTGCTGCGCGGCCTGCGCGCGTGGATCACCGACGCGGCCTCCTGGCGCGAGCAGGCCTATCTGATGGCGCGCTTCGCGGGCGGCGTGCCGCTCGCCTCGCTCGTGCTCGGGGTCATCTGGGCCGGTCTCGCCGCGCTGACCGCGCCGGCCTACTACATGGTCGGCGACGGCATCGAGCTCGGCATCGGCCGCGCCGACACCCTGCCGGAGGCGCTCGCCCTGATGCCGGCCGGCGCCCTGGTGCTGCTGCTCTGCCCGTGGCTGGTCTACCTGGCGGCATCGGCCTCGCGGGCGACGGCCCGGGTGCTCCTGACGCCTCCGCCGGGACAGCCGGCCCACCGGCCGGCGCCGATGCCCCGCGACCTGCGCCGCCGGGCCCTCGCGATCCACGCCGGCGTCGTCGCCGGCATCGGCGGCGTTCTGGTGGCGATCTGGGCGCTCATCACGCCGGGGGGCTACTTCTGGCCGGCCTGGCCGATGATCTCCCTGGCCGTCCCGTTCGCGGTGCACGCGCTGGTGCTGGCCCGCCACCCCATCGGTACGGGCGCCCGCGGACGGCTTCGCGCCCTGCAGGTGCACGCCGGCATCGCCGTGATCGTCAACGCCTTCCTGGTCGCGGTGTGGGCCCTGTCCACCCCGGGGCGCTACTTCTGGGTGATCTGGACGATCCTGGCGGCCTCGCTGCCGGTCGCCGCGCACGCGATCTGGGTGGCCGCGGGGCGCGGCGACCGGGAGGAGATGGCCGCGCGCATCGACACCCTCACCGCCACCCGGGCGGGGGCGGTCGACGCGCAGGCGGCCGAGCTGCGCCGCATCGAGCGCGACCTGCACGACGGAGCGCAGGCGCGCCTCGTGGCCCTCGCGATGGACCTCGGCATGGCGCGCGAGCGCCTCTCCGACGCCCCGCCCGAGACGCGCGCGCTGGTCGATGACGCCCACGAGCACGCCAAGAAGGCCATCACCGAGCTGCGCGACCTGGCCCGCGGCATCCATCCGGTGGTGCTCACCGACCGGGGCCTCGCGGCGGCCATCGGCACGCTCGCCGGCGACAGCAGCGTGCCGGTGGAGATCGACGCCGACCCCGGGGCTCGCGCGCCCGCCGCCGTCGAGGCGGCCGGCTACTTCGTGGTCGCCGAGGCGCTCACCAACGCGGTCAAGCACAGCGGAGCCACGAGCGTCCGGATCGCGGTGTCCCGCCGCGGCCCGTGGCTGCTGGTGCGGGTGGCCGACGACGGCGCCGGCGGTGCCGATCCCGAGGGGTCGGGCCTGGCGGGGTTGCGCCACCGCGTGGAGGCCCTCGACGGCGTCATGACCGTGACGAGCCCGCCGGGCGCCGGTACCGTGATCCAGGTGGAGCTGCCGTGCGGGTCGTGATCGCGGAGGACCTCGCGCTGCTGCGCGACGGCATCACGCGCCTGCTGCGCGACAACGGCATGGAGGTGGTGGCGGCCGTCGAGGACGGCGATGCACTGGTCGACGCCGTCGAGCGCGAGCGCCCCGACATCGCGGTGGTCGATGTGCGCCTGCCGCCCGGGTTCACCGACGAGGGCCTGCGCGCCGCCATCGAGGCGCGGCGCCGGGTTCCCGGCACGGCCGTGCTCGTGGTGTCGCAGTACGTCGAGCAGGTCTACGCGGTCGAGCTCCTCGCCGACGGCCAGGGCGGCGTCGGCTACCTGTTGAAGGACCGCATCGCCGATCCGGCCGAGTTCGTGGACGCCGTCCGCCGCGTCGCCGCGGGCGGCTCGGCGATGGACCCCGAGGTGGTGGGCCAGCTGCTCGCCCGCCGCGGGCGGGCGTCCCCGGTGGCCGACCTCACCCCACGCGAGCGCGAGGTGCTCTCACTGATGGCGGAGGGCCGCTCGAACGCCGCGATCGCTGCCCATCTGGTCGTCAGCGACGGGGCGGTGGAGAAGCACATCTCCAACATCTTCGGAAAGCTCGGCCTCGGATCGGCCGACGGGGGCCATCGACGCGTGCTGGCCGTGCTCGCCTACCTCGGCAGCGGCTGACGCCCCCCGGGGTCAGGCCCCGAGCTGCGCCACGCGCCGGCCGAAGGCGGTCGCCGAGGGCCAGTAGTCGTCGAGGTGGCTGAGGGAGACCCCCCCGCGCGACCCTGAGGAGTGCAGCATCCAGCCGCCTCCGGCGGCGATGCCCGTGTGCGAGATGGATCCGCGCGGGCTGGCGGGGCCCCTGGCCCCGAAGAAGACCAGGTCGCCGGGCGCGAGCGCCGTCACGGGCGCGCGCTCGGCGGGCCGCTCGAAGGCCATCGCGTCGGCAGTGCGCCCGAGGAGCCCCGATCCGAGCGACATCTGGCTCGGGCCCGTGCTTCCCTTGAACGCCCACCACACCAGGCCCGAGCAGTCGAAGCCGCCGTGCCCCTGGGCGCCCCAGGGCGAGCGCACCCCCGGCCAGTCGCCGCCCCAGACATAGGGCTGGCCGACCTGCCAGAGCGCGGCCTGCACCACCGCGAGCCGCTGCGCGCTCATCGCGGGCAGGCGGATGTCGCGGTAGCGGGTGAGCTTCGCCCGCTGCCATGGGCCGACCGCACGCGCGCGGTCGAGCATGAACACCAGGTCGGCGAGGCGCATGGTCTCGCCGCGCGCGCGCTCGCGGTCGTCGCGCGAGGAGGGCTGGTTGTAGACCAGCCCGAGCTCCCGGGCGAGGATCTCGGCGGCCGCGCTGCGCGGCAGGCGCAGCCTGTCGCCGCCCTCGACGGAGATGCGGGCGATGCCGCGGATCTCGGGTTGCAGGCCGAGGGCCCGGATCACGAACAGGCGGGCGGTCCAGACGGTCAGGGGCGCGGCGGCGGCCGGGCTCGCCGCCGGCCGTCCGGTGAGGATGCCGAGCGCGCGATCCAGGTCGCCCCGGGTGGCGTCGCGCGAGAGGTCGTCTGCGGCAAGTTCCGGCCAGGCGCCCGTGGCGATCAGCGTCCGGGCCGACGGGGCCGCCCAGGCGTCGAGGCCGGCGACGGGTGCCGGAGGGGAGACGGGCGCGGCGGCGGGCGGCGGTGTGGCGGCGGGCGCCGGCGCGGGCACGGGCGGGGGCGCCGGGGAGGACGCGGCAGGTGGCGGCGGCTGCGGCGCTGCCGCCGCCGCGCCGGCGCCCCAGAGGGTGCCGAGCACGACGGCGGCGGGCAGGAGGAGGCGTCGCGTCACTGCCCCTTTTGTCGGCGCCTGCGGCCGGTTCCTTCAGCCGCACGGTCGCGGCGCGACCCTCGTGTGCGACATTGCAGTGAGAGCCACGGACCCGATGGGGGAGGACCACATGGCCCACGACACCGATGAGCGCGACGCGCAGTGGCGCGAGCGCCTCTCGCCCGAGCAGTACGCCGTCACCCGCCAGGGCGCCACCGAGCGCGCCTTCACGGGGGCCTTCTGGGACCACCACGAGGACGGCGTCTACACCTGCGTGTGCTGTGACGCGCCCCTGTTCGACTCGCAGACCAAGTTCGAGTCGGGCTCCGGCTGGCCGAGCTTCTTCCAGCCGGCCGATCCCGAGAAGGTGGAGGACCGCACCGACACCAGCTACGGCATGGTGCGCACCGAGGTCGTCTGCCAGAGCTGCGGCGCCCACCTCGGGCACGTCTTCGAGGACGGCCCCGCGCCGACCGGGCTGCGCTACTGCATCAACTCGGCCTCGCTCGACTTCCGGGAGCGGGGAGAGGGCTGATCGGCGGCGTCCTCGCCGGGCTCCTCGCGACGGCCGCCGCCGTCGGGGGCCCCGGGGCGGCCGCGGACGACCTGTCCGCGCTGACGCCGGCCCAGCTCGCCGGTCAGCGCATGGTGTTCGGCTTCCCCGGCACGCGGCCGCCGGCCGATCTCGAGCGGCGCATCCGGCGCGGCGAGGCGGGTGCCGTGCTGCTGCTGGGCGCCAACGTCCCGAGCCGCGCCGTGGCCCGCGCGCTGACCGCGCGCCTGCAGTCCATCCCGCGCCCGCCGGCGCTCGACGCGCCCCTGCTGGTGATGATCGACCAGGAGGGCGGCCGCGTGCGACGGCTCGACGCGCCGCCCACCCGCTCGGCCGCCGACCTGGGTCGCGAGGGTCCCCGCGCCGCGCGCGCCGCCGGGCGCGCCACCGGCCGTGCCCTCGCCGGCGTGGGGGTCAACGTCGACCTCGCCCCGGTGGCGGACGTGGCCCGTCCCGGCACGGCGCTGGAGGCCGACGAGCGTGTCTTCGGGCGTGCTCCGGGCCGGGTGGCGGGGGTCGCGGTGGCCTTCGCCGCGGGCCTTCGCGACGGGGGCGTGGCCTCGACCGCCAAGCACTTCCCGGGTCTCGGCGCGGCGCGGGTCAGCACCGACGACGCGCCGGTGCGCATCGCGCTCCCGGGCACGGAGCTGCGACGTGTCGACCTGCGCCCCTTCCGCGCCCTGATCGCGCACGACGTCCCCCTGGTGATGCTCGGCACGGCGATCTACCCGGCGCTCGACCCCGGGGTGCCGGCGGCGCTGTCGCCGGCGGTCACCCGCGATCTGCTCCGCGGCGAGCTCGGCTTCGGCGGGGTCACCGTCACCGATGCGCTCGACACGCCGGCGCTCGCCCCGTCCGGCGGCACGGGGGCGGTCGCCGTGCGCGCGGCGGCCGCCGGCTCGGACCTGATCATGCACACCGGCTACGGCGCGGGCGTGACGGCGTCGAACGCCATCCGGCGGGAGATCCGTCGCGGCACGCTCGGCCGCGCCGACGCCGAGGCGGCGGTGGCCCGGGTGCTCGCCCTCCGGAGGGGCCTGCCGTGAGCCTGCGCAACGTCACCTTCGACGAGGCGCGGGAGGAGATGCGCTCGCGGGCGCCGCTGCCCGAGCCGGAGCTGGTGCCCCTGGAGGGGCTGACGGGTCGCCGTCTCGCCCGCGACGTGCGGGCGCGCATCGACAATCCCGCCTTCACCAACTCCGCGATGGACGGGTTCGCGGTGCGCGCCGCCGAGGCCATCTCCGGCGCGCCCTTGCGGATCGCGGGTGAGAGCCGGGCGGGCGCCCCCTTCGCCGGGGAGATCGGCCCCGGTGAGGCGATCCGCATCTCCACCGGCGCGGTGCTGCCCGACGGCCTCGACGCGATCCTGCGCAAGGAGGACGCCGACGACCGCGGCGACGCCGTGGTCGCGGCCGTCCCGCCCGCGCCCGGAGCATTCGTACGCCGTCGCGCAGAGGACAGCCGGCGCGGCGACCTGCTGCTGCCGGCCGCGCACCG
>LNEQ01000278.1 GCA_001464995.1 Actinobacteria bacterium Ga0077541 | reverse complement strand
GCCCGCCGGCCCGCCGCCGGCGCCGGCGCGCTCGCCCTGACGCTCGCGATCCAGGTCAACGACCCGCTGCGCCTGCTGCTGCTGGCGATGGGGTCCGGCATCGACCTGGGCTTCTGGCGGGCGGTCGCCATCGTCGCCGCGGCGACCATCGTGAGCGCCGTGACGATCGTCGGCGGTGGCGCGGGTATGGCCGTCGCCGTCGGTGCGCTCCTCGCCGCCGCCGGCGCGCCCGCCGAGACCGCCGCCGCGCTCGGGCTCGTCTTCGTCGCCACCTCGACGTGGCTCAGCTTCCCGCTCGGCGCCCTGGCCGCACTGGTCGGTCGCCGCCCCCCACGATCAACGGAGACCCAATGGACCTGACCGTCGTACTCCCCGCGCGCAACGAGGCGGACAACCTGAAGGCCGTGGTCGAGGAGGCGCAGGAGGCCCTCCTGCGCGCGCGCATCGACGCGGAGATCCTCATCGTCGACGACGGCAGCACCGATGCCACTGCCTCCGTCGCGGCCGCCCTCGCGGGGCCGGGCGTCCGCGTCGTGACCTTCCCGGTCAACAGGGGCCGTGCCCACGCCATCGCCGAGGGCTTCGCCCAGGCGGCCGGGAGCGCGGTCGCGGTGATGGACTCCGATGGCCAGTACGACCCCGGCGACCTCGCCCCGCTCCTCGCCGTCCTCGCCGGCGGCGCCGATGTGGCCAACGGCTGTCGCTTCGATCGCGCCGACACCCCGATGCGCAGGCTGGTGTCGGGCGTCTACAACCTGGTGCTGATGCGCGGTGTGATCGGGGTCCGCTCGCGCGACGCCAACAGCGGGCTCAAGATGTTCCGGACGGCGAGCCTGCCCCTGCTCGGTTACGACCCCGCCGGCTTCCGCCGCGGGCACCGCTACCTCGTGGCCTGGGCCGAGGCGCGGGGGCTCCGCGTGGTCGACGTACCCGTCTCCCATCGCCCCCGCGCGGGTGGGCGGTCCTACATCCGCCCCGGGCGCGAGGCCCGCAACACCGTGCTGGACCTCATGGCGTTCCGCAGGGCCATGCGCCGGGAGCCCGAGCCCGCGGGCAGGCCGGTGGAGAGCTGAGCGAGGTTCTCCCGCGCGAGGAACAGGAGGCCCAGGCCGACGCTCACGGCCGTCTCGCTGATCTGGAGGAGGACGCCGAACGCCAGGGCGACCGCCGGATCGACGCCGTAGGCGGCGGTGAGGGGGAGCATGGCGGCGATCTGGAACGTGCCCATACCGCCGGGCGCCAGCGGCACCGCGTGCGCCAGGGTCAGCGTGACCAGGACCAGGCCTCCCGCGGCCGGCCCGACGTGCGCGAGGCCGGTCGCGTGCAGGACCAGCATGATGGCGGCCCACTGCGCGGCCCACTGCCCGAGGGCCACGGCCGACACGCTCACGGCCGCGCGGGGGCGCCGGAGTGCGCGCAGCCCCTGGTGCACGGCGCCCCAGCACTCGGCGACCACCCTCGCCGGCCGCCCCAGGCGGCCGGCCGGGCGGCGCGCGGGAGGGGCGATGCGGGCGGCGATCCCGGTCAGTAGCAGGCATCCGGCCGCGGACGCGATCGTGACGATCTGGATCGCGCCGGGAGCAGGGACGGCGAGGACCAGGGCGACCGCCACCACGGCCCAGGCGAGCGTCGACACCAGGTGCTCGGCGGCGATCGAGCCGGCCACCTGGCCGACGGAGGCCTCGCCGCCGCGGCGGTCGATCCGCCTCCGCGCGAGCACGACCTTCGCGACCTCGCCGACCCTCCCGGGAAGGCCGCTGTTCACGAGCGCGCCGACGAGCAGGGGGCTCACCAGGTCGAGGCGCCGGAGGCGGCCGTGCATCCCGTCGATGCCCGCGAGGAGTCCTCGCCACGTGACGGCCTTGAGCACCGCGGAGGCGGCGTTGGCGACGCACGCGGCGAGCAGGAACTCCCACCGGCAGTCGGCGATGCGCTCCCCGAGCGCCGACACGTCGATCCGCCAGGCCGCCACGACGGCGAGCACCGCCACGAGCGCCACGCCGCCCGCGGCTCGTCGCCGCGCGCGCCTCCGGCCGTCCTGCGGATGCGGGTCCCCCGGCGCCGTCCGCGGCGGCCGGGAGGGCGTCGTCAGCTCCGGGCCCCGCTCGCGGGGCCGTGCCCGCCGGGACGGGGCGGGGCGTCGAGCAGCTGGGAGTGGGTGACGGGCCGCCGGCCCTGTCCCGGCCCGCGCGCTCCAGCCGCGCGTGCTCGAGGTCCGCGGGGTGGAGGTCGAGCCGGACGACGGGTGCGGGGGCGAGAGCGCGGGCGGCCATGAGAGCGGCGGAGGGGGACCACGCCCGCCGGGCGGGCGTCGACGCCCCGAGACCGATGCTCGGCACGCGCCGCGAGCCCGCCTCGTCCCGCAGGGCGGTGCGGGTCGCCCACCAGCGCAGGCCCGCCGACCGGCACGAGGCCCCCATCGCGGGTGGGTGGACGTACGACGGCGCGATGAAGCCCTCCGCGTCGAGCCCGACCTCGCGCATCTCCCGCGCCCCGTCCTCGATCAGCGTCGCGATGGAGCGCGCCTCGCGCCCTGCGAGCTCGCGCCCGTCGCGACCGCGGCTCGAGAGGTGGGAGTAGCCGTGCAGCACCGCCTCGTCGCCGGCGCGCCGGCGCTCCCTCAGCCACCCGGCCCCGGGCCCGGCCCGCCAGGACTCCCGTCCCCCGTAGCGGGGGACCACCAGCAGGCTCACCGGCCCGTCCATGTCCGCGGCGACGATCGCGCGCCAGCGGGCGGTCGCATCGAGCGTCGAGGGCGCGACGTCGTGCAGGGCGATGACCAGACCCCTCATGCCGCCGCCAGGCTCGCGTAGACGTCCCACTCCCGGTCGAACGTGCGATCCCACGAGAGCTCGCTGAGGTCCGCCCGGGGGCGGGAGGCGGACAGGGCCCGCCGGACGCCTTCCGCCAGGGCCGCCGGATCGCCGGGGGCCACCAGGACCGCTCCGCGCCCGCTGAGGAGCTCGGCCGTGCCCGCCGAGTCGGGGGCGACGACGCGGCAGCGCGCGGCGAGCGCCTCCAGGGGGCAGAGCCCGAAGGGCTCGGTCGGGTTCGGGTGGACGAAGCAGTCGGCCGTCGCCATCAGCGTCGCCAGCCGCGCGCGCTCGGCCACGTGACCCAGGAGCACGATCCGCTTCTCCACCCCGAGCCGCCGGGCCGCCCTCATCAGCGGCGGCACGGCGGCGCCCGTGCCGGCGATCACCAGGACGGCCCCGTCGAGCCCGGCGAGCATCGGCGGCAGCAGATCGACCCTCTTCTCGCTGGAGACGCGGCCGGCGTAGAGCAGCAGCGGCGAGCCCGCCGGCGCGAGGCGCTCGCGCAGCGCGGCGTCGGCCCGCGCGGCGGCGAACACGCCGAGATCGACGCCGAGTGGCGAGGTGATGACGCCGACCCCCGGCGGGGGCTCGAGGCCGGACCGGGCCGCCCGCGACGCCACCATGATCGTCGAGGGCGCTCCCCAGGCCCGTCTCTGCGCGAGCGTCAGCACCCCGGCGGCCGGCCGCCGGAGCGCCGCCGGCAGCCCCGCGGCGCCGAGCGCGAGATCGGAGTGGCAGAGCATCGCGACGGCCACCCCCCGCGCGGCCGCCCACCGGGCCACCGACATCGGGAACGCCAGCGCGTCGTGGAGCACGACCACCGACGGGTCGAGCCTCTCCAGGGCGGCGAGCACCGGCGCCCGCCGGGGCGCCAGTCGGTAGCCCCACGCGTCCGAGGGGGTGCGGCCCCTCACACGCTCGAAGCGGCTGTCGCCGACGATGTCCACGCCCGCGTGCGCGCCCGTCACGACGGCGGCGTGCGCGCGCCCGTGCCGGGCGGCCCATTCGGCCTTCGCGACCAGATAGGTGCGGATGCCGCCGGAGACCGGCGAGTACCACTGGGTGAGGTCCACGACCCTCACGCCGTGGCCCTGCCCGCCTGCCGGCCCGCCGGGACGACGCCGGCGGGCTCGTCGATGAGGTCGCGGTATCCCGCGACCAGGCCGGAGAACACCTCGTCCCAGCCCGGGCGGGCGAGGGCCGCGATCCTGGCGCGGGCGCCCATCGCGGTCCGCACGGAGGCGTTGTCGTGCAGCACCGCGATCGCGGCCGCCAGCGCCACCGGGTCGTCGGGCGGCACCAGCAGCCCGGTCTCGCCGTCGATCACCTGCTCGGCGGCGCCGCCCCGCCCGATGACCACCGCCGGGAGCCCCGAGGCCGCGGCCTCGGTCACGACCTGGCCGAAGGTCTCCGTCTGGGAGGGCAGGCAGAACAGGTCGGCCGAGGCGAAGGCGCCGGACAGCTCGTCGCCGGTGAGCGCTCCGAGGAACCGGTGCGGCGTCCCGGCGAGGGCCGCCGCGGTCTCGGCCCTCCCCGGCCCGTCGCCGACCAGCGCGAGGTGCAGCCCGGGTCGCACCGCCGCCGCGCGCCGGAACGCGTCGGCCAGGGCGAGGAGCCCCTTCTCCGCGGAGAGGCGGCCCACGTACAGGACGATGGTCTCCGCCCCGTCTCCGCCGAGGCGCCGCCGCATCGCCCGCGAGCGGCGCTCCGGGGCGAAGGCGCGCGTGTCGGACCCCCTCGTGAACGAGAAGATCCGGGCCGGGTCGACCCCTCCGGCGATCAGGGCCTGGCCGGTCGCCCGCGTGGGCACGTAGACGCGGTCGGCCTGGCCGTAGAACCACCGCACGGCCCGGTCGGTCAGCTCGGCGGCGAGGCGGTCGCCCGTCAGCTCGAGCGCGTAGCGGGCGAGCTCGGTGTGGTGGCTCGCCACGAAGGGGATGCCCAGGGTGCGCGCGACCACCAGGGCGCTGAGGCCCATCGGCCCGGGCGTCGCCGCGTGCACGACGCGCGCTCCCGACGCCTCGACGACGTCGAGCAGGTCGATGATCGAGGGCACTCCGAGGGTCCAGCCGCGGTCGCCGTAGGCCGGGACGGGGAAGCGCGTCACGGCGCGCAGGTCCCGGTGCCCCGGCGAGTCGCGTCCGTCGCCGCCGCAGCTCAGCACCCGCAGGCCGGCCCCGGGCCGCGCCGCGGCGTAGGCGGCCAGCCGGCGCATGGTCCCGGCCACGCCGTTCAGCTCGGAGAAGGTGTCGGTCACCATCACCGCCGGCACCGCGCGCGGGGCGGAGGTCGTGGGACCGAAGAACTCGCTCTCGACGTCCTCCGCGAAGCGGACCTCGCCGCGCGCGTAGTTGGCGGCCAGGAGGTAGGGGAGGGCGAGTGCCCCGGCTCCGGCGAGCGCCTCGACCCGGCGCCCGAGCGTGGAGAAGCCGAGGTTGCGCGGCTCCAGAGCCCTGCGCACGAGCTCCTCGTGGAGCCAGCCGGTCGCGAGCCTCAGCCGCGCGTGGCTGCGCTCGCCGCCGCGCGAGGTCCGGCCGATGCGGCGGTAGCGGCGCACGAGGCGGCGATCGGCGCGGATGCGCCCGAGCACCTCCTCGGCCAGCGCGGAGCCGCCACCCTGCGCGTCGCCGCCCGAGGGGGGAGGCAGCCGGTGCTGGAGGAGGTCTCCGAGCAGGCCGCGGAGGGGGGCCGGAATCGCCACGGTCCCGCGCTCGAGGTATCCCTTCGCCGCCAGCGACCCGACCGAGTGGGCGAGCGTCCCGGACCCGCCGTGCCCTCCTCCGGGCGCGACCCGGCCGGCGCGCAGGTGCTCGAGCAGCGCCTCGGGCGTGCGCGCGTACGGCGTCACGGTCCACGTGGAGGCGATGTCGAACGCCCCGTGGTCGTCGCTGCCCCCGGTCAGGGCCGGGGGGCCGTCGCCGCAGGGCGGCATGCCGTGCTTGTCGGCGAGCCGCATCAGCAGCTCCCGGCTCGCCGAGCCGGCGATCCGCACGGCCACCTCGTTGGTGGCGGCGGGACGCGACCCGTTACGGCCCTCCCAGAGGCGGAAGAGGAGCAGGCAGCGCTCGATGTGCTCGGCGGTGAGGTCCCCTCCGACCCGGTGCAGCGGGTGGGCCAGGGCGAAGGGCAGCCGCGCCGCGTCCATGTAGTCGATGAGGTCGTAGACATCGCCCCGGATCCGGTCCATGTCGGCCCAGCTCGCCTCGTCGACCCCCCAGACCAGGACGTGCAGGGGGACGCGGTCCTCGGGGAAGGAGGTGGTGACCTCGACGCCGATCAGGACGTCGGGGTGGTGGGCGATCTCGAGGGCTCCGGAGATCGTGTTGTGATCCGTGAGGGTCACCATGTCCATCCCGCGACGCTTCGCCGTGGCGTAGGCGTCGGCCGGCTCGGTGTAGGACTCGGGCAGGACCGCCCGGTTGAGGAACCAGCTGCCGGTGTCCGTGGAGGCCCGCGAGTGGAGGTGCAGGTCGATACGGGTCTCGCGGGGGAGGATGGGCGTGAGCGAACGCAACGTGGAGGGCTCCTTGGTCTCCCTGGGGCCTCGCGTCCGACGCGCGTCGCCCAGGGGCTTCACCGTCGGCGGCACCATCTCAGCGTCCGCCGGGCCTGGTGTTTCAGCGCCGTGGCCGCTCTGTGAACGGCGGCGGCAGACGATCGGGGCGCGCTGCAGGGGCTCCTCGTCCCTTTCGGCGCCGACGGGGTGGCCGGGCCCCGACTGACGACGTAAGGTCGGGCCATGGATGAGATCAGTGCACGCGAGGTGCAGATGCGGATCACGCGGTCGGCGGGCGTCCTGGCGGTCGCGGACTCCGGCTTCTACCGGGGCAACCTCGCCCGGGCCATGCGGCGCGGAATCGCCGCCGGCCTGCGCCGCGAGCAGGTGATCGCGCTCTCGGTGCTGCCGCGCGAGGAAGCCGAGAGGCTCATCGCCGGACGGTGACCGGCGCGCCGGGGCCGCTCAGCCGCCGGCCCCGGTGAAACCCAGGATCAGCTCGGCCGCCTCGAGGGGGGCGTCGAGCTGGGGGCAGTGCCCGACGTCGTCCAGCTCCACCCAGTCGGCGGCGGGGAGCAGCCCGGTGCGATAGCGGACCGCCGCCGCGGGCCAGGGCAGCAGGGCGTCCCGCGTGCCCCATACGATCCGGACCGGGCAGCCGATGGCCTCGGCGTCGAGCCGGTAGCCCTCGCGCAGCGCGCACTCCACCATCGGCGCGACGTCGCAACGGGTGACGCCGAGCATCTGGTGCGCGATCAGCTCGGCCGGCATGTGGACGGGGTCCACGACGATCGACCGCGTCGCCCGGCGCCGGCCCTCGGGCGTCCCGGTGATCGCCGCGGCGTGCGGCGCGGCGGCGCGGGCCTGCGCCTGGAGGTCCGCGAATCCGTCGAGCATCCGCCGGGCCCAGTCCTCCCCCGGCGTCCATCCGCCGGCCGGCGCGAACGCCACCACCGAGCGGGCGCGGCCGCGCGCGGCGAGCTGCAGGGCGACGTAGCCGCCCAGGGAGTTGCCCGCGATGTGGGCCGTGGCGAGGCCCGCCGCGTCCATCGCCGCCTCGACCGCGTCCGGCAGGAGCCGCCCCGTGACCTCGGCGGGGAGCGCCGGACCGCCGGCGTGCCCGGGCAGGGTCGGGGCGAGGACGTCGTGATGCCGCTCGAGCCGCGGCAGCACCAGCTCCCAGGTGCGCCACGTATCGGTGAAGCCGTGCAGCAGCACCAGCGGCGGTCCGCTCCCGCCGCGGTACGCGGCCGTGAACGTCGTGGTCACGCGGTCAGGCTAGTGATCCCCGCCGGCCTCCCAGATCGCACGCACGGCGGCGAGGTCGGCGCCGATGACGAACGCGTCGCGCAGGCCGGTGATGTCGAAGACGCGGCGCAGGCGCCGGCGGGGGCAGACGAGGCCGAAGGGGACCGCCCCCGTGCGCGCGCACCGGTTGGCGAGGCTGAGCAGGGCGCTCAGTCCCGACGAGTCGATCAGGGAGACCTCTGTCAGGTCGACCACCAGCGCCGAGGTGCCCGCCAGCGCATCGAGCTCGCCGCGCAGGCCGGGCAGCGAGTAGATGTCGAACGAGCCCGTCAGCGACACCACCACGAGGCCGTCCCCGCGATGCACGGACACTCCGAGGCCGGAGCCGGGCGGGGCCGGACGGAGCGAGGCGGACGTCACCGGGGTCTCCTGCGTCGGAGGCGGGCGGAGCACGACGATCGTCCGCCGCTCCCGGCGGCGCGGCATGGGGTCATCCCCGGGCGCGATCTGCGGTCGACTACGTGTGCCGCGTGCTCGGCCCTCACGCGCCCCGGGCGGCCTCCAGCAGCACGATGTTCCCGCCCAGGTGGGGGCGCGCCGTGACGCCGGCGAATCCGGCCGCCACCAGGCTCGCCCGGGTGTCGCGATCGAGGTGGCAGCCCCCGGCGACCGCGCCCCAGAGCGGGGACGCCAGGCCCTCGGCCCGCGCGAGCGCGCGGTTGGGGCTGCGAACGTGCTCCAGCGCGCGCAGGCGGCCGGCGGGGCGCAGCACGCGGCGCATCTCGGCGAGGGCCGCGAGCGGGTCGCGGACGGTGCAGAGGACGAGCGCGCAGACGACCCAGTCGAAGGCCGCGTCGTCGAAGGGCAGGGCCTCGGCCGCGGCGACCACCGTGCGCGTCGCCGGGGAGCGCCGTGCGGCGAGCGCGAGCGCGCCCGCGTCGGGATCGGTCGCCGTCACGCGCGCGCCCGGGGGGTGGTGCGGCAGCTGGCGCCCCGTGCCCGCCCCCACCTCCAGGACATCGCCCTCGATCCCGCGCGAAAGGTCGGCGCGAAGGCGCGCGAGCCCCGCGTGGTCGAGCGCCCCGGCGACCCCGTCGTAGAGGCGCGGGGAGACCCGGCGCCGGCGCGCGTCGTGGGCGGAGTCGTCCATCCGCCACCCAGGCTAGTCCCTCGCCCGGCCCCGGGGTGCGGGCCTGCACTACCCTTCGGTCGTCCGATCCGCCCACCGGCCCGCGCCGCGCGAGGAGCGCCGATGCCGCTGCCCCACCCTCTGCCCGCTCCGCTCGCCGACGTGATCGCCGAGCGCTTCCGCGTCCTCGCAGAGCCGATGCGGATCCGCATCCTCGACCGGCTGCGGGGCGGCCCGATGAGCGTGGGGGAGCTCACCGCGGCCCTCGGCACCAGCCAGCAGAACGTCTCCAAGCACATCGGCGTGCTGAGCGGCGCGGGGCTGGTGATCCGCGAGAAGGAGGGCAACAGCGTGCGCTGCTCGATCGCCGACGAGTCGGTGCTGCGCCTCTGCGAGCAGGTCTGCGGTGGGCTGCAGCGCCAGGTCGCCGAGCTGCAGGCGCTGCTCGGGCCGGCGAGCGGCTGATCGACCGGGCGCGCGGCCGTCACGGTCCCGCCGCGCCCTCCCGCGGCCGCTCCGGCGGCACGAGGCGCCACGCGATGCTTCCGCCGATGACGGCGACGGTCAGTACGCCGAGCGCCTGCGCCCACGGGGCGGAGGCATCGGATCCGATGCCGGCGGCGTGGATGAACGCGAGGGGCCACATCGCGTAGGCCCCCAGGTGGACGGCCCGCCAGGTCCGCGGACCGACATGCCTGCGCCAGATGCTGGTCGCGATCACGGCGAGGCACAGATCGAAGGCGAGGGCCCCGAGGCCTGCCATCAGCGGCTCGGAGCCGGCGGTGAAGGGCAGGACGGCGTCTGTCAGGCGGATCGACACGTACGGGTCGACCACCGCCGACACGACGTGCACGGCGATGAAGGCCAGCGCCATGAGGGAGAGGTTCCGGTGCAGCAGCCTCGTCGCGAAGCGGGGCAGCGCGCCGAGCGGCACACGTCCGTGGGTCGCGATGCCGAGGGCCATGACGGCCGTCAGCAGTAGCAACGACACGACGCCCGTGCCGCGCATCAGGTACCAGAGCGCCTCGTCGGCCCCGGCGCTCATCGGGCGGCCTCCGGCCAGCCGGCGACGTGGACGACGATGCCCTCGGGTGAGACCAGGCGCGCGGGAAGGCCGGCCTCGGAGAGCCACTCGGGCGCGGCGTGGCCCCGCACGATCGCCGCGGTACTCGCGATGTTGGCGTCGACGCAGGTCGCGGCGGCGACGCTCGCCGTTCGCCACACCTCGGCTGCGGGGGCGGCTCGCCGGGGGTCGATGATGTGGTGGCGCGTCCCCTCGGCGGCGTCCCAGCGCCGTACCGCCGTGCTGGAGGTCGCGAGCCCCCCTTCCCGCAGCAGGATCGTCTCGCCTTCGCCGCCGAGATCGCGGTGGTCGTCGGTCACCCGCACGGGCCAGCCGTCGCCCGGGGGCGTGCCGCACAGCGCGACGTCGCCGCCGAGGCCGACCAGGGTGCCGGCCCCCGTCGCGTCGTGGATCTCCCGGGCGGCCCGGTCGGCCGCGAAGGCCTTCGCGGTGGCGCCGAGGTCGAGCGTGACGCCATGGGGCACGGCGACGGTCCCCGCGGCGCGGTCGATGCGCACGGTCCTCCATCCCGGCACGGGGGTGACCCGGACCACGACGCCCGGGCGCGTGCCGCGCACGAGGGCGAAGTCGCGGTCGTAGCCGAGCTCGCCCATCGCGCGGCCGACCGTCGGGTCGACGTCGCCGGCGGTGATCCCGGCGGCGCGGAGGGCCGCCTCCAGCGCCTCGATGAACAGCGCCCCGACGGCCGTCTCCCGTCCGCGCGCGCGGTTCACGCGGCTGAGATCGGAGTCGTGACGGAAGCGGCTGCAGGCTCGGTCGATGCGCGCGAGTCCGATCCGCAGCAGTCGCTCGGCCTCGCCGACGGCGCCCGGCCGGGTCACCGCGACGAGCGCGGTGGTGCCGAGCGCCGTGAAGCTCGAGGTCGCCGTGGAGGCGGCCATCACGAGCCGCCCGACCCCGCCGCGGGCGGTGCCAAGGAGCCCGAGGGCGGGCTCGGGGGCGGGCCGAGCGCGCCCCAGTCGTCCTGCGGCCCGGCGTCGTCCTGCGCGGGCGTGGGCTGAGTCGCGTCGGCGGGCGCCGCGGAGGGGGTGACGGCATCGTCGGTCGCCGCCTCCGGCGACGACCCGCCGGACGTCCCGGTCGCGGCGAGGCCTGCCACGGCGAGCGTTCCCGCGACCGCGACGGCCGCGATGCCGCGCGTCATGCGGGTCACCGAGCGGGCCGTGTCGCGCGGATCCTCCGTGGGCGGAGGGGTGGGCGGATCGCCGCCGAGTGGTGGGAGCATGGGGCCTCCGTCGTCGCTCTCCGGGTGCGTCTCCAGGGTCACGCGCTGAGATGGGAGAAGCCCCCGTGTGGGATGTGAGGGGGCTGAGAGGGCGCGATTACGTGAGCCCTGCGATGGAGCGGTAAGGGTTCTCTGAAGATCGGCCGTAGCGCGGCGGCCTGTGGAAGGCTCGGGCCGATGAGCAGCGACCCCGGAGTCCCCGCGCGGCAGGCCCCCGGCACGACCCCCGCGATCGGCGACGCGTGGGAGCACCGTCAGGAGCTCGTGGTCTACGCGCGCCGGCTGCTGGGCGCGCACTCCCAGATGGCCGAGGACGTCGTGCAGGAGGCGTACCTGCGGCTGCACGAGTGCGCCGCCGCGGGCGCGCCGGTGGACGAGCCCCGGCCGTGGCTGTTCCGGGTGGCGCGCAACCTCGCCCTCGACGAGCGCCGCCGCAGCCGCCGGGGCGACGACGCGCTGAGCTCGCTCGAGGTGGTGTCGTCCGGCCCGCGCGGCCCGCTGGAGGTGCTGCAGGAGCGCGAGGAGGCACGGCAGGCGCTGGAGGGCCTCGACGCGCTGCCGCCGCGCGAGCGGCGGACGATGATCCTCGACCAGGCCGGGCTGGCGCCGCCGGCGATCGCCCGGCGCATGCACACCACGACCAACGCGGTCCACCAGTCGCTCTTCCGCGCGCGGCGGCGGCTGCGCGACGCCCGTGCCGCCGCCCTCGGGCTGCTGCCGCTGCCGGTGCTGCGCCTCGCGATCCGCGCCACGGGGTCGCCGTCGCTCGATCGCCTGCCCGCCCTCGCCCCGGGCCCGGGGCGGTTCGGCGGCGGGGCCGGCCTGGCCGGCCTCGTGGCTGCGACGGTGATCGGCGGCGGCGTCGTGGCCGACCGCCCCGCGCCGCCCCCGGCGCCCGTCGAGCCCGTCCCGGCACGCGCAGCGGTGACGACGACGACCGCGTCCACGGCGCCGGCCGCGGTGCAGGCGGCCGCGGTCGCCGCCGGCCCGGCAGGCCGGTCACGGGGGGCGGCGGGCCCCGCCGCGGTTCGCGAGCGGTCCGCCGCCATCCTCCCGATCGCCGGGTCCCGTCTCCGGGAGGCCCCGGCGCGCCGCCTCGTCCGCGACGCCGGTGCGAGCCGTGCGGCCGACGGGCCGCCCCGTGATGAGTGGATGCCCCGCGACGGGGGGGCCGGGCAGGTCGCGACCCGTCCGGAACGCCCGGCCCGCGGGGGCGAGGGCGGCTGGGGCGCGCGCCGCGGCGGGGAGGGCGAAGCCCGGCGTGACGCCCGCTCCGGACGTTCCGGTCGCGACGACGAGGCCGGTGGTCGCGACGACGGCGGGCGCGACCGCGGTGGGTGGCGCCGCGGCCGGAGCGGCGGACGCGAGGGCGACGGCGCCGCACCCGCGAAGCGTCCCGCCGCGCCGCCGGTGACACCGGCGCCGGACACGGCCCCGCCGCCGCCCGACGACGGGGCCGTCGCCACTCCCGAGGAGCCCCCGGTCGTCTCGGGGCCGGAGGAGCCGGCGCCCGGGACGCCGGACCCGGAGGCCGCCGGGGGAGGCGCCGAGGCGCCGATCGCCGACCCGCCCCCCGGCGATGCCGGCGGCCCCTCCACCTGACGCCGGGCGCCGCGCCGTTCAGCGAACGGGGGCCGCGATGCCGGCGGGGAGGATCACGACCACCCGGAGGCCGCCCCCCGGGGCCGCGTCGAGCGCCACAGATCCGCTGTCGGCCTCGACCAGGCTCTTGACGATCGCGAGGCCGAGGCCCGACCCGATCCGGTCCTCGCGCCCGCGCCAGAAGCGGTCGAAGGCGTGCTCGCGCGCATCCGCCTCCATCCCGGGCCCCTGGTCCGACACGGCGACCACGATCCCCTGCCCGGCGCGGGCCGCCTCGAGCCGCACGGCCGTCCCCCTCGGGGCCGCGTCGAGCGCGTTGGCGATCAGGTTGTCGAGCACCTGTTCCAGAGAGCCCGGCGACAGCACGGCGTGGAGGCCGCCGCCGACCTCCTCCACGATCTCCACGTCCCCGTCGGCGGCGGCCACGCGCCAGGCGTCGGCCCGCTCGGACACGATGCGGCCGACGTCCTGACGGGCGCGGCTCGGCGCGCGGCGGTCCGCGCGGGCGAGCGACAGCAGGCCGTTCACCAGGCGCGACAGCCGGTCGACCTCCCCGATGGCGCTCTCGAGCTCCTCGCCGGCCTCCGGGCCGACCTCGTGCTGCAGGTTCTCGATGCGGAGCCTCAGGGCGGTGAGGGGGCTGCGGAGCTGGTGCGAGGCGTCGGCGACGAACTGCTCCTGCGTGCCCACCAGCAGGTCGAGGCGGGAGATCATGTCGTTGAAGGCGCTCGCGAGCTCCCGCACCTCGGCGGGCCCCTCGACCGCGTCGGCGCGCACGGCGAGATCGCCGGCCTCGGCCCGGCGGGTCGCGTCGCGCAGGTGCGTCAGAGGCCGGGTGACCCAGAGCGCGAGCCAGCGGCCGGCCACGGCGACGGCGGCGAGCACGATCAGGGCGACCCCGCCGAGCACGAGCCAGTAGCGCATCACCAGCGCGTCGAGACGCGAGGTCGGGACGCTCACCCTCACGGCGCCGTGGACCTCGCCCCCCGAGGCGACCGGCACAGCGACGTAGAGGAGGCTCGTGCCGAGGGTCTCCGACCGGCGGGTGCCGGTCGCGATCGTCCCCTCGAGGGCCGAGGCGATCTCGGGACGGGTGGAGAAGTCGCGCTCGAGACCGAGGGTGTCGTCGGAGTCGGCCAGCAGGCGCCCGCCGGGACCGACCACCGCGACGCGCGCGTCGGTCGACCGCGAGTAGCGCTCGACCACGTCGGTCAGCGTGGGGTCGCCCGCCGTGGTCCCGGCCTGCAGCGTGTCCTCCATCAGGGCCGCGAGAGCGACCGCGTCGCGCTCGACCCGCTGCTGGAGGTCGCTGCGCTGGCTGCGCTCGTAGACGATGCCGAGGGGGATCTCGAGGGCGACCAGCACCACGGCCGCCAGGATCAGGTAGGTCGCGACCAGCCGCCGCGTCATGGCGGGCGCAGCCGGAAGCCCATCCCGCGGACGGTCTCGATCCAGCCGGGATCACCGAGCTTGCGGCGCAGCGACGAGACGTGCACGTCGATCGTCTTCGAGGGGCCGTACCAGCGCGTGCCCCAGACGTCCTCGAGGATCCGGCGGCGGTCGAGGGCGGCGCCGGGGTCGGACGCGAGGAGTGCGAGCAGGGCGAACTCCTTCGGGGTGAGCGGCACCTCGGCCCCGTCGAGGCGGACCTCGTGCCGGCGCCGGTCGATCTCGAGCGCCCCGACGACGGTCACCGGGTCGGGCTCGGCGGGCGGAGCGCTCTCGGACACGCGCCGCATGACCGCGTTGATCCGCGCCACCAGCTCGCGCATCCCGAAGGGCTTGACCACGTAGTCGTCGGCGCCGAGCTCGAGGCCGATCACCCGATCGACCTCCTCTCCCTTGGCGGTGACCATGATGATCGGCACGCGGGACCGCGCGCGCAGCTCGCGCGCCACCGCATACCCGTCGATGTCGGGCAGCCGCAGGTCCAGGAGCACGAGGTCCGGTTCCTCCGCCGCCAGGGCGTCGCGCCCGTTGGCGACCCGCTCGACCTCGAAGCCCTCGCGCCTCAAGCCGGCGACCAGGGGCTCGGCGATTCCGTCGTCGTCCTCCACCACGAGCAGTCTCATGCGCCGATCATGCCCCTCCCGCGGGTGCTCAGGTAGCGCCCTTCCGTTCCTTTACCAATCCCTGGAGCACTCCGAAGGCCCCCTGACCCACCTCGAACGCACCCCCGCCTAGCGTGGATCCATCAGATGTCCGAGTGGAGGGGGCGGTAATGAACGGATTGATCGTGGCCGGTCTGGCGAGTCTCGCGGGGATCGCGGGAGTGGTGGGATTCACCAAGGCGACCGTCGACAGCGGTCCCGCCGACCCCGCGCCGCCCGCGCTGCTGAGCACCGTCTCCACCGAGACGCCCGCGGCCCTCGAGGAGCGCCTCGCACGCCTGAAGGAGGCCGAGGACGCCGCCGCCGACGCGCTGCGCCGCGCGGATGTCCAGGCCGCCCGCCAGGCCGCGGCCGCCCGCGCCGTGCCCGTCGCGTTGCCCGTCGCGGCCCCGGCCGCTGCGACCTACTCGGACGACGACGACCACTACGACGACGACCACTACGACGACGACAGCTACGACGATGACGACGACGACCACTACGAGGACGACGACGACCACGGGGACGACGACTGATGGACGCCCCCCGCCTGCGCCGGACCGTCTCGGTCCTCGCCGTCGCCGTCACGGCCGGCTCGGCCGTGGCGATCGGCGCGAACCCCTTCCCGGACGCCGCACCCGCGACGACCGCCGCCGTCCCTGCCGAGCAGGCCGCCGCCGCGCCGCTCGCGGCCGACGCCTCGCTCGCCCAGCGCGAGGCGCGGGCGGCCGCCCGTCTCGCCCTCGCCGAGCAGCGCCTGCGCGCTCTCGCCTCCCAGGCGACGGTCGCGGCGAGCGCTCCCGTCGCGGCCGCCCCGGCCCCCGTGGTCTCGGTCGCGCCAGCCCCGTCGGCACCGGTCACCCAGAGCGCGAGCTCCTGATGCTGACCGAGCGCTTCCGCGCGATGGGGACGTCCATCGAGCTGCTGCTCGACGCCCCCGAGAGCTCCGCCGCGCGCGAGGCGCTCGCCGCGGCGCGCGGCGAGATCGCGCGCCTCGAGGCCCTGCTGTCGCGCTTCCGGGCCGGTTCGGAGCTGAGCCGCCTCAACCGCGAGCGGCGCATGCGGATCGGGCCCGATCTGGCGCGCGTGCTCGCGGAGGGCCTGCGGATGCGCCGGCGCACCGGGGGCCGCTTCGACCCCACCGTGGGGCGCGCGGTGGTCGCCGCCGGCTACGACCGCGACTTCGACGCGCTCGGCGACGATCCCAGCCCCGCCGGGGAACCGGTGGCGGGCGCCGGTGTCGTGGTCCTCGATGCCCGTTGGGGCTGGGCGGCCCTCGGGCCGGGCGTCGATCTCGACCTCGGGGCCATCGCGAAGGGCGACGCCGCCGACCGCGCCTGCGCGATCCTCTCCGAGGCCGGTCCCTGCCTGGTGAACGCCGGCGGGGACCTGGTCGTCAGCGGCCCGCGGCAGGACGGACCGTGGCCCGTGGGGCTTGCGACCGCGGACGGCGAGCTCGTCCTCGACCTGGAGAGGGGCGCCATGGCCACCTCGGGGACCGACCGTCGCCGGTGGGTGCGCGGGGGGCGCACCCTGCACCACGCGATCGAGCCCCGGCGGGGCGCCAGCGCCGTCACCGACCTCGTCCGCGCGACCGCCGTCGCGCGGACCGGCGCCGAGGCGGACGCGCTCCGGGGGCCGCCGAGGCGGGCCGGCTCGCGGACGCCTGGGGCGTCCCGGCGGCCCTCGTCGCCGAATCCGGAGAACTGACACTCGTGGGAGGCCTTCGATGACCCTGGAGATGCTGCCGTGGATCGTGGCCCGGGCGACCGGCTTCGCGGCGTTCGGGCTCTTCACCCTGGCGATGATCGCGGGCCTGCTGGTGCGGACCCGCTCGGCCGTGGGCCCCGTCAAGGGGAGCGGGATGGTGGACCTCCACCGGCACTTCTCCCTGCTGGCCCTGATCGCCACCGCCGTCCACGGCACCGCGCTCCTGTTCGACACGACGATCGACGTGAGCCCGCTCGCGCTCGTGG
Organism: Actinobacteria bacterium Ga0077541; assembly: GCA_001464995.1. GTDB lineage: Bacteria > Actinomycetota > Thermoleophilia > Miltoncostaeales > Miltoncostaeaceae > Miltoncostaea. Next base: position 4,379 of record LNEQ01000278.1, on the reverse strand, counting down.
TCCCGGGCCTGGTGCCCTACCGGCCGATCTGGACCGGGGTCGGCGTGGTCGTGGCCGAGATGGCCCTGCTGGTCCACCTGTCGTTCCGGGTCCGCAAGCGCATCGGCGTTCCGGTGTGGCGCCGCATCCACTGGCTCACGTACGCGGTCTTCATCGGCGGGGCGGTGCACGGCATCGCGAGCGGCACCGACAGCGGCACGACCTGGGCGATCGCGATCTACGGCGGCGCCGTCGCCGCGGTGGCCGGTCTCACCGGCTGGCGGGCCACGACCATGCGTCGCGGTGCGGGAGGAAAGGGTGCGAGCGCCGCGCGGACGCGTCAGACTCCCGGGGTGACGACCGAGGATCCGAGCCCCCGGGGCGCAGCGGCGTGAGCCCCCGGAACGGGTGGCGCAGGTGGCGCGCCCCGGTCGCCATCGGCCTCGCCGTGGCGGCGCTCGCAGCAGCAGCGGCCCTGGCGAACGTGGCCCTCCTGGGCTCGACCGGCGAGGACCGGCTGGGCCGTCTGCGCCCCGTGGCGACCCCGCCGGCGACGGCCGCCACGACGCCCGCCGCACCGGTGCCGCCGGCCGTGACGCGCACGCGCGCCTCCACCGTCCCGGTGCCGCCCCGCACGGTGGGCACCAGCACCGGCGACGACTCGGTCGAGGCGCCGGACGACGACGACGATGACGACAGCGGCCGCGGGCGCGGGCGCGGCCGCGGTGGTGATGACGATGACGATGACTAGCGGGCTCCCGCGCCGATGAGCGCCGACGGCGGCGGGGCCGGCCCGTCCGGCCCGTCGGTGCGCGCGGCCATCCTCCGCTTCGCGGCCGCCGGCCTCGTGGCGATGGTCGTGCTCGGCGTGGCCGGCGGCATCGTGCTGAACCGCCTCGCCGAGGACGAGGCCATCGACGACGCGCTGCGCCTCGCCACGCTCGCGGGCCGCGGGGTGGTGGAGCCGAGCTTCACCGACGCGGCCCTCGCGGGCGACCCGGCGGCCCTCGCGGACCTCGACCTGGTCGTCCAGGAGCGGGTCCTCGACGAGGACGTCGTGCGCGTGAAGATCTGGGCCCCCGACGGGACGATCGTCTACTCCGACGAGCCCCGCCTCATCGGGCGGCGCTACCCCCTCGGCGCGGACGAGCAGGAGGCGCTCGCCGAGGGGTTCACCGAGGCCGAGCTCAGCGACCTGTCCAAACCCGAGAACGTCTTCGAGCGCGAGGGCGGCGAGCTGCTCGAGGTCTATCTGCCGATCCGCGCGCCCGGCGGTGGCCAGGCGCTGTTCGAGCTCTACCAGCGACAGAGCGCGATCGACGCCAGCGGCCGCCGCCTGCTGGAGGCGGTCGTGCCGGTGGCGATCGGCTCGCTGCTGCTGCTGTGGCTGATCCAGCTTCCGCTGGCCTGGTCGACGGCCCGCCGTCTGCGCGACGGGCTGCGCGAGCGCGAGACGTTGCTCGAGGCCGCGCTCGAGTCGTCGTCGGTCGAGCGTCGTCGCATCGCCGCCGACCTCCACGACGGGCCGGTGCAGAGCCTGGCGGGGCTGTCGTTCTCACTCTCGGCCGCGGCCGAGCGCGCGCCCGACGGCACCGATCCCGCGACGGTGCGCGCGCTGGAGGACGGGGCCGACGCCGCGCGCGACGGCATACGCGGCCTGCGGGCGGCGGTGGTCGAGATCAACCCCGGCCGGCTCCACGACGCCGGCCTCGCCGCCAGCATCGGCGACCTCGCCGGCGCACTGCGCGCACGGGGCGTCACGGTCGAGATCGACGTGCCGGGCGACCTCGCACTGGCCCCGGCGACCGAGGAGATGCTGTACCGGGCGACCGCCGAGACGCTGCGCAACGTCGCTGCGCACGCCGACGCGAGCCGGGTCGGGGTGCGCATCGCGGCGGCCGGGGGCCGGGCGACCCTCCGGGTCGAGGACGACGGCCGGGGCTTCGACACCGAGACCCGGGCCCGCCGCCGGGAGGAGGGGCATCTCGGCCTCGCCCTGGTCGAGGACCTCGTGTCGCACCTCGGCGGCACGACCGTCGTCTCGTCCGAGCCCGGGCGCGGGACGACCATTGCGATCGAGGTGCCCGCATGAGCGGACGTCCGTCGTGCCATCCTGCCCGCCGTGATGCCGGGCGCGCGAGCGAGGTGACCGCATGATCAGGATCGTCATCTGCGACGACCACGGCGTCGTCCGAGCCGGGCTGGAGCAGCTCATCGGCACCTTCGACGGCATCGAGGTCGTGGCGTCGGCCGCGGGCGGCGATGCGGCGCTGGCCGCCGTGTCCGAGCTCGCGCCCGACGTGCTGCTGATGGACCTGGAGATGCCCGCGCCCGACGGCATCCAGACCACCCGCCGCATCCGCGAGGCGGGGAGCGGGGTGCCGGTGGTCATCCTCACGTCCTTCTCCGACCGCGCCCGCATCCTGGAGGCCCTCGACGCCGGCGCGATCGGCTACCTGCTCAAGGACGCGACTCCCGGCGAGCTCGAGAGCGGGATCCGCGCAGCCGCCCGCGGCGAGTCGCCCCTGCATCCGCGCGCGGCGAGCGCGCTGCTGTCGGCGGGCGTGCGCCCGCAGGCCGCCGGCGGCGGGGCGGCAGGTCTGTCCGCCCGCGAGCGGGAGGTGCTCGCCCTCGTCGTCGAGGGGCTGCCCAACAAGCTGATCGCGCGCCGGCTGGAGATCAGCGAGAAGACGGTCAAGGCACACCTCACCAGCGTCTTCCGCACCATCGGCGTCGACGACCGCACGCAGGCGGCGGTCTGGGCCACCCGCAACGGCATCGGCCCGAGGTCCTAGGACCGAGGTCCGATTGCCCGGGCGGTCCCGAGGGGTCAACCTGTACGGCGATGACCGGGAGGACCTCACTTCGCGCCCTGGTGGCCGCGTTCGCCGTCGCGGCGTGCGCGCTCGCACTCGCCTCGGCCGATGCCGCCGAGGCGAGCGGCGGGGATGAGCGGGTGGAGGCGCGGGCCCAGGGCTCCTGCGGTCGCGCCGGCACCGCACGTCTACGGCTGCGCGCCGAGGACGGGGAGATCCGGGTCGACACCGAGGTGCGGACCGCGCGCCTCGGTTTCTGGCGCCTGACGGTGCTGCACGAGCGCCGGGTCGTGACGCGGGTGCGCGTGCGGGCCACCCGCGTATCAGGCGGCTTCCGTCACCGCGCCTTCCTGCCCGACTTCGCGGGTGCGGACGCCGTCAGCGTGCGCGCGACCGGCCCGAGGGGCGAGATCTGCACGGTCGCCGCGACGGTCGCGGCGCCCACGGCCGGGGACGACTCCCGGTCGTAGGACCGATGTCGCATTGAGACCCCGACCGCGGCTGCGCGAGGTTACCGGTGGACGGCGCCACCCGGGCGCCACGGAGCACAAGGAGTCACATCGATGTTCAAAGGCAGCCTCGCGATCGTGAGCACGGCCCTCGCGGCAGGAGTCCTCGTGACGGCGCCTCTCGCCGTCGCCAAGAACGGCGCCGATGACAGCCCGGCCCAGGTCGCGGCCGACGACAGCACCGGTCGCGCCGACGGCGGCGCGACGCTCTCGCGGGGCGGCGGCAACGACCGGGACGTGCGCGTCAGCCGCCGCTGCAGCGCGTCGAGCACGGCCAAGCTGAAGCTGAGCCCCGAGGACGGCCGGGTCGAGGTCGAGTTCGAGGTGGACGAGAACCGCAACGGCTCGCGGTGGGGTGTGACCCTCACCCGCAACGGCACGCGGATCCTCTCGCGCTCGGCGGTCACGAGGGCTCCGAGCGGCTCCTTCGAGGTCCGCAGGGTGACGGACCCCGGCTCGCCCCGTACCACCGTGGTGGCGACCGCCCGCCGCGCGGCCACCGGCGAGACCTGCCGGGTCACCGCGACGCTCTGACCCCGCAACGACACGGGGCCCCGGGATGGCGTCAGCCGTCCCGGGGCCCCGTGTGCGTCCTGCTCCGGTGCGCGCCCCGCGGGGCGCTCAGCGGGAGCGGGCGGGTGCTACCACCTACCGGCCACGCCGTTGGACGTGCAGGCGGTGGTCGGGTTGCAGGTGCGGGCGACCGTCGAGGTGCCCGCGGCGGCGCCGAGGTTCTTGGCGTAGCTGTAGGTCGTGCCGGACTTGCTCACCGTCGAGAGCGTGAACGTGGTCGCGGTCGGGGTGCCGAAGTTGACCTGGTCCGAGGCGGCGTCGGCGGCCGTGGTCTGCCAGACGATGTTCGGCTCGATCGTGCCGAGGTTCGTGGCGGTGGCGCCGGCGTAGGTGTTGCCGTCCGAGAAGTAGGCCTCCATGGCCGTCGCGGCGTTGCGCACCAGCGACTTGGCTGCGGCGTCGTTGGCCTTGTTGCGCTGGCCCAGGAACGCCGGGATGGCGATCGCGGCCAGCAGGCCGATGATGATGACCACCACGAGGAGCTCGATGAGGGTGAAACCCT
>LNEQ01000277.1 GCA_001464995.1 Actinobacteria bacterium Ga0077541 | reverse complement strand
ATCCACCTGGTATGCGGCCGGATCCACGTCGCCCTTCCCACGTGAATGCACGAAGAGCCCCAATTGGACCTCGAGCATTCGTCCAATTGAACCGACGCCCCGAACGCCCTGCAGAGCGACGTATTCCGCCGGTGGCGCCGGCCGCTCGGCCGATGCCGCCCCGGGGGCCGGGCGGCTAGCCCCTGCGGCGCTGCGACGCCCGCTGCGCCTCCAGGCGGCGGCGGTCCCGGCCGCTCGGGCGTCCGTGCATGTCGGCCCCCGGGGGCGGTGCGAGGCGTCGCTGCTCGCGCTCACGCTCGCGCTTCTCGGCGCTCTCGGCCGTCTCGTCGTAGAGGGTCGCGGCGACGGTCGCCGATCCGCGGCGATCCGCCAGCGCCCTCACGATCACCGTCAGCGTCGACTCCCCTGCGGTGATCTCCAGCCGGTCGCCCACCTGGACGTCGCGGGAGGGCTTGATGCGCGCGCCCTCCAGGTGCACCCGCCCCCCGGCGACCGCCTCGGTCGCGAGCGTGCGCGTCCCACTTGTCGATGCGCACCTTCCCGTCCGTCATGGGCCGGATGATCCCACGGCGGCGGGGCGGGGGCCCGTGTAGCGCGCGCGCGGCCGGATCAGCCGGTCGTCGGCGCGGGCCTCGAGGGCGTGCGCGATCCAGCCCACCGACCGGCCGAGCGCGAAGAGGCAGAAGGCGGACCCCGGGGGGAGCGCGAGCCGGTGCGCAACGGCGGCGAGCCCGAGGTCGAGCGTCGGTTCCTCGCCGAGCTGGTCGCGCGCCAGCGCGACCAGCTCGTCCACCCCGTCCCCTCCGGGCGGGGCGAGATGGGCGGTGATGCGCAGCAGCTCAGCGGCGCGCGGGTCCCCGGCGGGGTACAGGGGATGGCCGAACCCGGGCAGGGCGCCGTCGTCCCCGAGCGCCCGGCCGGCCGCGCGCCGCGCGCCCTCACGGCCGGAGTCGGCGACGAGACCCTCGACCCTCTCGGTGAGGCCCCCGTGCCGGCGGCCCCGCAGCGCGCAGAGCGCCGCGAGGACCACCTGCTCGAGCCCGGCGTCGGCCGACGCGACGCAGCGGGCCGTGAACGAGCTGACGTTGAGCTCGTGATCGGCCGAGAGCACGAGCGCCGCGTCGAGCACCCGGTCGTGGGGCGTCCCCCAGCCGCGCGCGAGACGCTCGGCGAGCGGCCCTCCGCCGCGCGCGCCGGCCGCGGCGAACATCCCGGCCACCACCCGCGCGGCGCCGCGCATCACCACGGGACCCGCCGCGCCGAGGGCGACCAGCGGCGTCTGCGGGGCGTCCACGAGATGGCGGGCGAGGGCGTCCGCCGAGGGCCCCCCCGCGCGCGCCCGGACCACGGGCGCGGAGACGACCGCGCCGGGCGCCCCCGACCACAGCAGCGCCGCGACCTCCTCGAAGCCCGCCTCGCGCGAGAGCGCCACGATGTCCCTGCCCCTCAGCAGGCAGCGGCCGTCCTCGATCAGGGTCAGCGCCGAGTCGAGGACGGGCAGGCCCCAGTGGAGCGATCCGTGCGCGGCCAGGTCGCGGTCGCGCGCCCGGGCGCGTCGTTCGAGGAACGCGTCGAGGCCGGCGCGGGGGTACCGCCGCGCGCGACTCGGCCCGGGCCCCGGCACGGAGGCGACGAGGCCCCGGCTCACGTACGCGTAGAGCGTGGCGCGCGACACGCCGAGGAGCGCGGCGGCCTCGGCGGCCGGGAGCGTGTCGGGAGCCTCGTCCATACATTGATGATACGCATCAATATTGACGGCTGCCCGGCGACCCGCCTACCGTCGATGCATGACCACACAGACGCAGATCACCGAACCCGACGCCCCCGAGCTGTTCGCGGGCGCGTTCCCCCCCGAGTCCTTCCCCCGCTACGACTGGACGGAGCGGCCGCCCGATATGCCGGCCGCCGCCTGGACCACCGAGACCACCCATCGCGACGG
>LNEQ01000276.1 GCA_001464995.1 Actinobacteria bacterium Ga0077541 | reverse complement strand
AGTGCCGGCGACAGTGGTGATCGGCGCCCAATGGGGCGATGAGGGCAAGGGCAAGGTGGTCGACCTCCTGGCCGAGCGCAGCGACGTCGTCGCCCGCTACCAGGGCGGCAACAACGCGGGTCACACCATCGTCGCGGGCGACGAGGTCTACAAGCTGAACCTCGTGCCCTCGGGGATCCTCTACCCCGGCACGCTCTGCATCATCGGCAACGGAACCGTCGTCGACCCGCGCCACCTCTGCAAGGAGATGGCCGGCCTCGAGGAGCGCGGGGTGTCGCTCGACACGCTGCGCGTGAGCGGCAACGCGCACCTGATCATGCCGTACCACGTGATGCTCGACGGAGCGGCCGAGATGCGCCTCGGCAAGTTCTCGATCGGCACGACCCGGCGGGGCATCGGCCCCTGCTACGAGGACAAGGCGGCGCGGGTCGGCATCCGCGTGCAGGACCTGCTCGACCCGAAGATCCTGGTGCGCAAGCTCACCATCGCCCTCGAGGCCAAGAACGAGATCCTGGAGAAGCTCTACGAGCTGCCCCGGCTCGATCCGGAGGAGGTCGCCACCGAGCTGCTCGCCAACGCCGAGCGCCTGCGGCCCTTCATCGCCGACACCTCGCTGCTGATCGACCAGGCGCTGCGCGACGGCAAGACGGTGCTCTTCGAGGGCGCCCAGGGCACGATGCTCGACATCGACCACGGCACGTATCCCTTCGTGACCTCGTCGAACCCGATCGCGGGCGCCGCCTGCACCGGCACCGGCATCGGCCCGACCCGCATCGACCGGGTGCTCGGCGTCACCAAGGCGTACGTGACCCGCGTCGGCGAGGGGCCCTTCCCCAGCGAGCTCGACGACGCCGACGGGCAGCGGATGCTCGAGCGCGGCAACGAGTTCGGCACCACCACGGGCCGCCAGCGCCGCTGCGGCTGGCTCGACCTGGTGGCCCTGCGCTACGCCGCACGCCTCTCCGGGATGACCCAGCTCGCCCTCACCAAGCTCGACGTGCTCTCGGGCTTCGAGCGGGTGAAGCTCTGCGTCGCCTACCGCGACCGCGAGGGCAACCGCCTCACCGACTTCCCCTATCACCAGACGGTCTTCCACGGCTGCACGCCGGAGTTCGAGGAGATGCCCGGCTGGGACGAGGACCTCACCGGTGCGCGCACGCTCGAGGACCTGCCACTGAAGGCACGCGAGTACGTGGACGCCATCGCCGCCGCGGTGGAGGTGCCGATCACGCTGATCGGCACCGGCCAGGGGCGCCACCAGGTGATCGACCAGGTGGAGATCTAGGGCCCGCCCCCGGCCGGGGGCGGGTCGAGAGAACGGTCAAGTCCACCCCGCTCGGGGTCGATGGCCCGTGGGAGGGGTCGGAGACCTCCTCGGTCCCCGATCAAGGACGACTCGGATGAGGCTCGCCTCCCACCTCGCGCTGGCCGCCGTCGCGCTGCTCGGCGGTGCCGCACCCCACGCGCTCGGCGCGCTGCCTCAGCAGTCGGGTGTCGTCGACCTGCTGACCGAGGCGAACCTGCGGATCGACGGAGCAGGGGCGGACGACTCGGCGGGCTACCCGGTCGCCGGCGCCGGCGACGTCAATGGTGACGGGATCGACGACGTGCTCGTGGCATCGTTCGGCGCCGACAACAACGGCCGGCCGGATTCGGGTTCCGCCCACGTCCTCTTCGGCTCGACCAGCGCGACGACCATTGACCTGGCGAGCCCCGGCTCCCGCGGCTTCCGGATCGACGGGGCGGGTTCCGACGACCAGGCGGGTGTCTCTGCCCGCGCGGCCGGCGACGTCAACGGCGACGGTCTCGACGACGTGATCGTGGGGGCGTACTTCGCCGACCACAACGGCCGCGCGGACTCCGGATCGGCCTACGTCGTGTTCGGCAGCGCGAGCACCGCCACCGTCGACCTGGCGAGCCTGGGCTCGCGCGGCTTCCGCATCGACGGCCCGGCACCCGGCGACTGGACGGGGCGCCAGGTCGATGCCGCCGGCGACGTCGACGGCGACGGACGCGGGGACCTGATCGTCGGAGCGCTCAACGCCGACGGCAACGGGCGCGCGAACTCCGGCTCCGCCTACGTCGTCCTCGGCACGCCGAGCCCTACGGCGGTCGACCTGGCGAATCTCGGGTCGCGGGGGTTCCGCATCGATGGAGAGGCGGCGGGAGACCAGGCGGGTGTCCGCGTCGCCGGAGCCGGCGACGTCGACGGCGATGGGCTCGACGACGTCATCGTGGGGGCCTATCTGGCCGACCGCAACGGTCGCGCGGACTCGGGCTCGGCCTACGTCGTCCTCGGCACCCCGAGCCCCACGGCGGTCGATCTGGCGAGCCTCGGATCGCGGGGCTTCCGCATCGACGGCGCCGCGGCCGGGGACTGGGCGGCGTTCTCCGTCTCCGCTGCCGGCGACGTCGATGGCGACGGGAACGACGATGTCATCGTCGGCGCGTTGGTCGCAGACCACAACGGCCGCTCGGACTCGGGCTCGGCCTACGTCGTGTTCGGCGCGCCGAGCCCGACCTCGGTCGACCTGGCGAGCCTCGGATCGCGGGGCTTCCAGATCGGCGGCGGCGCGGCGGGCGACTACGCGGGCATCTCGGCCGGGGGAGCCGGGGACGTGAACGGCGACGGACGCGACGATGTGATCGTCGGAGCGATGGCCGCCAACGGCGGCGGTCGCCCGGGCTCGGGCGCGGCCTACGTCGTCTTCGGCACGCCGAGCCCCTCGGCGGTCGATCTGGCGAGCCTGGGGTCAGCGGGTCTGCGGATCCGCGGCGCGGCAGCGAGCGACAACGCGGGCATCTCGGTCGCGGCCGCCGGCGATGTGAACGACGACGGCCGCCCCGATGTGATCGTCGGCGCCCGGCTCGCCGACGAGAACGGCCGCGCGAACTCGGGTTCGGCCTACGTCCTCTACGGCTTCGGCGAGCCGGCGCTGAGCTACGGGACCCTCGCGGGCACCGTCGGCCAGGCGATCGCGCCGCACCTCCCGACCGGCGTCGCCCGGACCGGCACGCCGAGCTACTCGGTGAGCCCGGCGCTCCCGGCGGGCCTCGTACTCGACCCCTTCACCGGGACGATCTCGGGAACCCCGTCCGTGGCTGTCGGGGCGACGAGCCATACCGTGACGATGACCGACCTGGCCGGCTCGGCCGATTCGTCCTTCTCCGTGAGCGTCTCCGGGGCGACGGATCCGGATCCGCCCGCGGCCCCTGCGCCGTCGCCTCCCGCCGCCTCACCGGCGCCGGCGGACACGATCTCTCCGGGGCTCTCGGTACGGGTGCCCGCGAGGGCGCGCGCCGGCCGGACGCTGCCGGTGAGCGTGCGCTGCGACGAGGATTGCAGCCTGGTGGCCTCCACGGGTACCGGGGCGCGCGCGAAGACGCTGCGCTCGGTCCGGCTGCGGGGTGGCCGGTGGACCACCGTCCTCGTCAGGATGCCGGCGCGCGGGATCGCGCGTGGTCCGCTCACGGTCCGCTTCGCCGCGCGCGATGCGGCCGGCAACCGCACCGTGCTCAGCCGCAGGGTGCGCCTGGGCTGACCGGCCGGCTCAGCCGGGAACGGCCTCCGGAACGACCTCGGCGACGCCCGGGACGGGTGCGGGTGCGGGATCGGCGGGCGCCTCCGGGGCCTCGGGCACGGGGACCGGCGCGGGCTCCACGGGTGCGGGAGGCGCAGGCGGCGGCGGCGCGGGCGGCGGCGGCTTCGGCTCGCTCGGCGGGGGCGCCGGGGTCGGCGCCGGCGCGGACGACGTGGCGATCGGCTCCGGGGCGGGGCCGACACCCGGACGGGGAGCCGCGGAGATCTGGGCGGTCGCCTCGACGGTGCGGATCTCGGAAGCCACCGGCTGCGCGACGTCCTCGCGCACCACCGGCTGCGGGGACGCCTCGCCGGGGATGCGGTCGATGATCACGTCGGGCAGGTTGGGGGTGACCCGGCGGCAGAACCTGACGATGGGCTGGCCGTCCCGGCCGGGCAGGTCCCGTCTGCGGCAGGGGGCGGGTCGATCTCGACGGGGTCGATCGGCGGGGGCGGATCGATCGGGGGCGGATCGATCGGCGGATCGACCGGGGGCGGATCGACCGGGGGCGGATCGACCGGGGGCGGATCGATCGGCGGCGGATCGACCGGGGGCGGATCGACCGGGGGGACGTCGACCGGCGGCACGTCGATCGGGGGCACGTCGACCGGCGGGACGTCGACGGGGGGCACGTCGACCGGCGGGACGTCGACGGGGGGCACGTCGATCGGCGGGAGGTCCACCGGCGGGTCCTCGTCCGGGGGCTCCTCGGCCGACTCCTGCTCACCGGGCGCCGGGACCGGAGGGGCGGGCGTCACGGGCGGAGCCGGTGCGCCGACCGCGGCGACCGGCGGCGCGACCGGGGCGGGGCCGGCGGGCGGTGCGGGGTCGGCGGGCGGGACCGCGGGAGCGGGGTCCGGGTCGGGGTCCGGATCGGCGGGGCGCTTGGCCGGGGGATCGGGATCGGGATCGGCCGCCGGGGCCGGGTCGGCCGCGGCCGTGTCGTCGCCGGCCGGGTCGGCGGGCGCGACGAAGGAGATCGCCGTGGGCGTGAAGGAGTTCTCGGTCGTCGAGATCGGCTCGGGCGTCGCCCCGACCCCGGGTGCGGGGCCCGGAGCGGCGGCGGTCGCCCCCGGCTGGACCGAACCGGCGGTGCCGGCGGGGGGCGCGTCGGCCTCCTGGCCCGACGCGTCGGCCGAGGGCTCGGACGGGGACGAGGCGAGCGGGCCGACACCGGCCACGGTCGCGGCGACGGTGGCGACGACGCCCACCGCGAGGGCTCCGGCGGCGGCCAGGCCGCCGACCGCGGCCATGCCGAGGCCAGCGGCGGCTCCGGCGCCGACCGCGCCTCCCGCGGCTCCGGCGCCGGCTCCGGCGCCTGCGCCACCCGCTCCGCCGCCGCCCTGAGCGCCGCCCGAGCCGACGCCGGCGCCCGCGCCGAGCACGCCGGCCGTGGCGGTCGCGGCCGTGCCGCCGCCGAGGACCCCCTCGAGGATCTTCGCCGCGGCGAGTGCCGGGAGCACCGGGAAGAACACGCCGAAGCGGCGGCGGCGCTCCTCCTGGGCCTCGGCGAAGGCCGCGCAGCCCTCGCACCCGCGCAGGTGCGCCTTCATGGTGCGCGCGCGCAGCGTGCGCCGGTCGCCTTCGGCGATCCGGCTGCGGACGTCGCGGCAGGCGAGCTCGCGGCCGAGCCCGAAGGCGGCGAGGGAGGTGCGCGCCTCGTGCAGCAGGTGGCGCGCGTCGGCGGCGGAGGTGCCGAGCGCCTCGCCGACGGCGGCGTGCGACAGGCCGCTCATCTCGTGCAGCACCAGGGCCGAGCGCTGGCGCAGCGGCAGGGAGGCGATGTCGGCGCGCAGCTCGCGGATCTGCTCGCGCACCTCGGCCCGCTCGTGGACCGAGCCGGCCACCGGGTCGTCGCGCTCGGTCAGCTCCTCCACCTGGGGCCGCGCGCGCATCAGGTCGATGCACTCGTTGTGGGCGATCCGGAAGAGCCACGGCCGGACGGCGATGCGCGGGCGCGGCCCCGACGAGAGCGCCCGGTAGGCCGCGACCATGGTGAGCTGGAAGGCCTCCTCGGCATCCTGCGCGTGGCGCACGAGCGCCGAGCAGTAGCGGAAGATCTCCGCGCGGTGGCGCTCGTAGAGCACCTCGAAGGCGCGCTCGTCGCCGCCCGAGACGAGCTCGGCGAGGGCCGTGTCGCCCAGGAACGCGATCGATCCGAGCCCGGGCCGGAGGTCCGGGGTACGCGTGCCGGCGGGGACCGAAGTGGTCAACTCTCGGACCTCCAGGAGGGAGACGGGGTCCGCTTATATCCCACCGGCGAAACCCGGCGCGTCCGCATCTACGCCAGAAGCTTTGAAAAGCTCCTGGTGCCGATCACGTCTCGACCCAGAACCCCTCGGACGGCCGTACGAACGGCCTGGGCATGAGCTTCCCGGCCCGCCCGTCCGGTCAGGCGGCCGAGATCAGGCGGAGCCGGCCGTAGACCCGCTCGGGAACCGGCGGACGGTCCTCCATCACGGTCCGCAGGGCCGCGACCGCCCAGGGGGCGAACTGCCGTCCCGACTCACGATCGCATTCTTCGAGCGCCCGCGCCCTGGTGAGGGGCGGCCGCGACCAGGAGCGGCTCGTCATCGCGTCCCAGGCGTCGGCGAGCGAGAGGATCGATGCGCCCTCCGGGATCTCCTCGCCGGCCAGCCGGTCCGGGTATCCCAGGCCGTCCCAGCGCTCGTGATGGTGGCGGATCCAGGTGACCTGGCGGCGCGTGAACACCGTGGATGCGATCTCTCCGCCGAGGACCGCGTGCGTCTTGACGATCTCGTACTCATCGGCGGTCAGCTCGCCCGGGGTCAGCAGGATCGACTCGGGGACGCAGACCTTCCCGATGTCGTGGACGCCGCCGGCCTCGCGCATGCACTCCACCGAGCGGCGGCTCCAGCCGAGGCTGCGCGCGATCTCGGCGGCCATCTCGGCGACCCGGTCGGAGTGGCCCGCGGTCGACGGGTGACGATCGTCGATCGAGCGGGCGACCCGGCGCATCGTGACCGCGCCCTGCCACCGGGAGAGGTCCCGGGCCGGGTCGGCGGAGGTGGTTGAGGGGAACCAGTCGATCATCTCGACGGGTAAGACCCCGCCGGGCACCCGAACGTCGGATCTACTTCGAAAGAATTTCCGGGGAGGGCTCCGGCGGCCGGCGCTGCGGGTCCCGATCGCGCCTGCGCAGGCGATCCAGCCTCAGGGCGAGATCGACTGCGGCGGGCGTGACAGAGGGATCCGCGCGCTCCGCGGTGTGCCAGGCGTCGGCGCTCAGGGCGTCGAGCAGCGCGGCGGTGCCGGGGGTGCCGGCAAGGCGGTCGGCCTCGGCCGACAGCTCCGCCAGATGGCGCGCGGCGCGGTCGGCGTCCCACTCGGGCGCCCGCGTGCGGCGCCGGCGCGTGATCAGCCACCACACCAGGCCGAGCAGCGGCAGCTTGAGCAGCACCAGCGAGAGCACCACCCACAGCGTCTGCAGCCCGGGGCGGTCGGCGAACTCGGGCGTCACGAGCAGGAGGAGGCTGCCGAACACCGCGAGCGCCACGGCGACCGAGACGGCCACCGCCCGGGCCGCCGCGCCCGGAGCGCGCGATGCGCCTCCTCTCACGCGGGCGGACCGCCCCCGCGACGGCGCGTGCCCGCCGGGACCGCGAGCTCGGTGAGCAGCGCCTGCGTCGCCTCGAGGGACGAGGTCAGGATCTGGCGCGCGACCTCGAGCAGCTGGAACGTGCGTGGATCGCGGACCCGGTAGAACACGCTGGTCCCCTCCTTGCGGCTCTCGAGGACGCCGAGGCGGCGGAGGACGCCGAGGTGCTGGGACGTGCCGCTGGAATCGAGATGGAGCTCGGTCTGGAGCTCGCCGACGCTGCGCTCCCCGTCGCGCAGCAGCTCGAGTATGCGCACGCGCGCCGGGTGGCCGAGCACGCGGAAGAACTCCGCCTTGACCGCGTAGATCGGCTGCTGCTGGGCGGCGGCGGGCGGCCGGGACGCCTGGTCGTCGTCGGTCATGGATCCCCTCTCCGGAACCGGGTGCGGTGCGGGGTCAGTGTGGCGAATGGGCCTGTGGCAGCTAACCTTAGAAGATTCTAAGACAACGAGGGAAGCAGACGTATGAGCCGAGGGGCGGGGTGAGCGGGTCCTGAGCGCCCTCGCGATCCTCCTCGTCTCGGGCGTCGGCGCGCTCGCGTCCGGCGCCCTGCTCGCGCTGGTGCCCCGCGTCCCTGTGGCGCGCTGCATGCGGCTCCAGGCAGCCGGCCTGGCCGCGACCGGAATGGCGGGCGGGATCTGCCTGCTGGACGGCCGCTCGGTGGGGTCGGGCTTCTCCAGCGAGCTCCAGCCCGCCGTCGGCGTCGACCCGCTCTCGGGGCTGATGCTGATGATGATCGCCCTCGTGGCCGCTCCGGCGGCGGCGTACGCCGCGGTCTACCTGACCGCGGCCGCGAACCCCCGCGCGCTGGCCCTGCTGACCGGGCTCTTCCCCCTGGCGCTGATCGGCGTCGTCACGGCCCGCGACGCCACGCTGATCCTCGGCTCATGGGAATTGATGACGCTCGTGCCCGCCGCCGCGGTCCTGATCGCGGGCGACGCCCACGGGGCGGGGAACGAGCGCCGAGCCGTGTTCGAGTACCTGGCGATCACGCACATCGGCGGCGCGGGGGTCTGGGTGGCGGTGCTGGTGCTCGCCGAGCACGGCGCCCTCGGGGACCCCGCCGGGCTGGCGTCGGCGGGCGCCGGCGTGCAGGCGCTCGTCGCCGTCGCGGGGCTGATCGGCTTCGGCACGAAGGCCGGGCTGGTGCCGCTGCACTCGTGGCTGCCGCGCGTCCACCCGCTGGCCCCGAGCAACATCTCGGCCGTCATGTCGGGCGTGATGGTGAAGGTGGCGCTCTACGGCATGGTGCGCCTGCTGACCGAGTGGCTCGGCGGGCCCGCGGCCTGGGTCGGCTACGCGGTGCTCGCCCTCGGCGCCGTCTCGGCCCTGTCGGGCATCGTCCAGGCCCTCTTCCAGCGCGACCTCAAGCGCCTGCTCGCCTTCTCGACGATCGAGAACGTGGGCATCGTCACCCTCGCCCTCGGCGCCTCCGTGATCCTGGCCGACCGGGGCGAGGCCGCGTGGGCCGCCCTCGCGCTGGCCGCGGCGCTGTTGCACGCCCTCAACCACGCCGTCGTCAAGGCCCTCCTGTTCCTCGGCGCCGGCTCGCTCGAGCGGGCGGGCGCGGGCCGCGACCTCGACCGCATGGGCGGGCTGCTGCGGCGGATGCCGTGGACCGGCGCGGCCGTGCTCACCGGCTGCCTGGCCATCGCCGGCCTGCCGGTGCTCGGCGGGTTCGCCTCCGAGTGGGCGACCCTGCAGGCGCTGCTCGGCCTGGGTCGCCAGGACGCGGTCGGCGTGGCGCTCGCGGGGGGCCTCGCGGCCGCCGCGCTCGCGCTCACGGTGGGCTTGGGGGCCGTCTGCTTCGTGAAGGTGATCGGGTTGTCGCTGCTCGGCGCACCGCGCGTGCCGGAGGCCGCCCGGGCCGTCGAGACGCCGCGCGCCATGTGGGCCCCGCTCGCGGCGCTCGCCGCCGCGTGCCTGGCGCTCGGACTGGCTCCCGGCCTGCTGCTGCCGGCCCTCGCCGACCTCTCGCCGGGCGGCGGCGGCCTGCCGCGCGGGGCGGGGATCGACGTCGCCGGCACGTCCCTGCCCACGCTCGGCCTCGCCCTCTTCCTGGCTGTGGCGACCGCGGCCCTCCTGACGCTGGGCGGACGGCGCGCCGCGGCCCCGGCGCCGGTCTGGGCGTGCGGTCAGGCGGTCGAGCCCCCGCTCGCGTGGACGTCGGCCGCCTTCACGAAGCCGATCCTGCTCTCGATGTGGGGGCTGCTGCGCCCCGAGCGCGAGGTGGAGGTGCTCTCGCGGGGCGGCGTGCCCGACGAGGTGCGCCACCGCGGCGCCGTCCCCCACCTCATCGACAGCGCGCTCTACGCGCCGGTGCTGCGCATCGCGCTGGCCGGCGCCGGCGCCGCCCGGCGACTCCAGTCGGGCAGCCTGCGCCTCTACGCGGGCTACCTCGTCGGCCTCGTCGTGCTGCTGCTGGTGCTCGCCCGCACCGGGGTGCTCGGGTGACCGGCCGCGAGGCGGCGACCCTCGGCGTCCAGCTGGCCGGGCTGGCCCTCGCCCCGCTCCTGGCCGGGGGCGTGCAGTCGGTGAAGGCACGGCTCCAGGGCCGCGTGGGGTCGGGGCCGCTCCAGCCCTACCGCGAGCTGCGGCGTCTCTGGGGGCGCAGCGCCGTCGAACCGATCGGAGCGGGTCCGGTCTACCGGGCGGCGCCCGCCGTCGTGGGCGCGGCCCTGGCGCTCTGCGTGCTCGTGGTGCCCGTCGCGACCGTCGGGGCGGGCTGGCCGGCGGGACACGACCTGCTGGTGGTGATCGGGCTGCTGGCGCTGGCGCGCGTCGCGATGGCGCTCTCGGCCTGGGACACCGGGGGTGGCTTCGGGATGATGGGCGCGTCGCGCGATCTCAGCTTCGCCGCCGTGGGCGAGGCGTTGCTCGTGGCCGTCGCGCTGGTGGCCTCGATCCCGGCCGGCACCACCGACCTGCGGGCGATGTGGGCGGCGAGCTCGGGGCCCGAGGTCTGGGCCGAGCCCCGCCACTGGTGCGGCGCGCTCGCGATGGGCCTGGTGGTGGTGCTGGAGACCGGCCGCCAGCCGATCGACAACCCCGACACCCATCTCGAGCTGACGATGATCCACGAGGGGCCGCTGCTGGAGTACGCGGGGCGCGACCTGGCCGTGCTCCAGTGGGCCGCCGCCGCGCGCCACTGGGTGGTGCTCGTGCTCGCCGCGGGGCTCTTCCTGCCCCACCCCTCCGAGATCGCCGGCGGTCTCGCCGCGCTCGCCCTCGGAGTCATCGCGCTGGTGGTGGCCCTCGGCGTCGCCGAGACCTGGCACGCCAAGATGCGCCTGCTGCGGGTGCCGCCGATCCTCCTGGCCGGAACCGCTCTCGCGCTGCTCGGCGTGGTGAGCTGGGCCGCGGGGGGCGGGGCATGAGCACCGCCCTGCTGTGGCTGCTCGTGGCCTCCGGCTTCGGCGCGGTGGCCGCGCGCCGGCCGGCGGTGGCGGCCGCGCTGGTGACCTCGCAGACGCTGCTGCTCGGCGCCGGGGCCCTCGCGATGACCCCGGGACGCTCGGGCGAGTTCGCCGTGGCGGCCACCCTGCTGATGCTGAAGGCCGTGCTCGTCACCACGATCGTGGCGCTCGCGATACGGCGCGGCCGCGAGTCGCGGCCCCACGCCGACGAGTCGGGGCTCCTCGTCCGCCTCGGCGCGGCCGTCGCCCTGGTGCTGGTGCTGGTGGCGCTGGTGCCCGAGTACGGCCTGGAGAGCATCGCGGCCGAAAGGGCGGCGACGGCCCTGATCGCGACCGCCCTGGCGCTGGTCCTCGTCCGCCGGCCGATCCTCTTCGCGGTGCTCGCCTTCCTGGTCGCCGAGAACGGGATCGCCGTGGCCGCGGTGTCGGTCAGCGGCGCGCTCCCCCTGATCGTCGAGGCCGGCATCGCGTTCGACCTCGTGCTGCTGATCGGCGTGGCGGCGATCTTCCACCGCCGCATCCTGGCCGCGTTCGGCACCACCGACTCCTCGGTCATGCAGGGGGGCGCGCGTGGATGACCTGATCGCCGTGCTCGTGCTCGTCGCGCCGCTGGCGCCCGTGGTCGTCGCGCTCGCCGTCCTCGCCGGCACGGACGCGACCACGGCCGACCGCATCGGCCGCTGGGGCTCCGCCGCGGCGGCCGTGCCCGCCCTGGTCCTCGGTGCGCTCGCTCTGGTGCGGGCGGGCGACCCGCCGCTCACCGGCTCGTGGTGGCTGGTCGACGCCCCGGGCGCGTTCTTCCTGCTCACCGTATCCGTCGTGGGCGCCGCCTCGGCCGCCGTGTCGCCGGCCTGGCTGCGCACCAATCCCAGCTCGCGCGCCGGGGCCCTGGGGTCGCGGCGCGTCTACTGGGTGGCCTTCCTGCTCTTCTGGGCGACGCTGGTCGCGGTGCCGCTGGCCCGCAACCTCGGCGTCGCCTGGATCCTCATCGAGGCCACGACCGCCGCATCGGCGCTGCTGGTGGCCTTCAGCGGCAAGCGCAGTGCGCTGGAGGCCGGCTGGAAGTACCTCGTGCTGACGAGCCTGGGGCTCACGGTCGCGCTGTTCGGGATCGTGATGCTCTACGTCACCGCGGCGACCGGCGAGGCCTCGCTGGCGATCCTCGACTGGGACGCGCTGGGCGCCCGCGCGGGCGCCCTCGACCACGATCCGGCCCTCGCGGCCTTCGTCCTGATCGTCGCCGGCCTGGCGACCAAGGCGGGCTGGGCGCCGGTGCACAACTGGCTGCCGGACGCCCACAGCGAGGCCCCGCCGCCGGTGAGCGCCCTGCTGTCGGCGGCCCTCCTGCCCGCCGTCGCCCTGATCGCGTGGCGCCTGTCGCTCGCGCTCGTGCCGGCCGTCGGCGAGGACGCGGTGCGGATGCTGTTCGGCGGATTCGGCCTGGTGTCGCTGGCCGTGGCCGTCCCCTTCCTGTGGAGGCCGCTGCCCTGGAAGCGGCTGCTGGCCTACTCGAGCCTCGAGCACATGGGCGTGATCGCCCTGGCGATCGCCTTCCAGCACCCGCTGGCGACGGCGGGCCTGCTGCTGCACGTGCTCGGCCACGGCCTCGCCAAGTCGCTCGGCTTCTACGCCACGGTGCCCCTGCTGCGCTACCAGCCCTCGGCCGCGCGCCGGCCCCCCCGCGGCCTGGCCTCGCTCGACCGCGGTCTCGCCGGAGCGGTCGGGGTGAGCCTGGGCACGCTCTCGGGCCTGCCGCCCTCCCCTCTCTTCCTCAGCGAGCTGCTGATCCTGGCGGGCGGTTTCGCGGCGGGCCCGGCCTGGATGAGCGTGCTCGCCGCGGCGCTCCTGGCCCTGGGCTTCCTGGGGATGGCCCACGTCCTGGTCGAGGGCCTGGCCGGGCGGCCGTCGGGGCGACGCCCCAGCAGCCGGCGCGGCACGCGGCAGATCCAGGTGCTGGCGACCGCCGCCGCGGTCGCCCTGCTGGCGCTGACGGTCGCGGGCTACGCGCTGCCGGGGTCCGACATCGTCCGCGCCGTGACCGGGGTCGCCTGATGACCGACGCGCTCAGCCTCACCGCGGTGCCGCCCGGACTCTGGCGGGAGACGATCGGCGGCCTCGGCCGCCGGGGCGGCCTGCCGCTGTCGTTGTTCGCCGCCGCGGGCCCCGACGGGTTCCCGGAGGTGCGCTGCCTGGCCGAGACCGGCGACGGCCTGATGCTGGCCGTCTGCCCCGCGCTCGACGGGGCCGTCCCGAGCGTCGCCGACGTCGTTCCCGCGCTGCACTGGGACGAGCGCGAGGCCCGGGACCTCCACGGCGTCGTCTTCACCGGCCACTGGCCGCACCGCCCCCTGGTGCACCATCCGGCCGACCTCGCGGAGTGGACCACCCCGGTGACCGGGGACGACGTGCACCAGGTTGCGGTGGGGCCGATCCACGCCGGAGTGATCGAGTCGGGCCACTTCCGCTTCCACTGCGTCGGCGAGCGGATCCTCCACATCGACGTCCGCCTCTTCCACACGCACCGGGGCCTCGAGCACGCCGCCGAGGGGCTCGCGCCCGACGAGGCCCTGCCGGTGGTCCGGCGGGCCTGCGGGGCCTGCGCGGTCGCGAACTCGGTGGCCTTCGCCGATGCCGTCGAGCAGGCGACCGGGCGGTTCCCCGACGACGCGACCCGACGCGCCCGCACGGTGCTCGTCGAGCTCGAGCGCGTCTACAACCACGCCAACGACATCGGGGCGATGTGCGCCGGGGTGGGTCTGGCGCCGGGGGCGATGGTCTTCGCCCACGCCAAGGAGCGCGCCCAGCGGATCATCCACGACCTCACCGGCCACCGCTTCATGTTCGGCGCGGTCGCGGTCGGCGGGAGCGGGCTGTCGATCGGCGCCGACGCCGCCGCCGGGGCGCGGGGGGCGCTGGCGGCACTCGGGCGTGACATGGCGGCCGCCTGGCGGGCGCTGCTCTTCGACGCCTCCCTGCGCGACCGGGTCGCCGGCGCCGGCGTGCTGCCGCACGACGAGGCCCTGCGGCTCGGCGTGGTGGGCCCGGCGGCGCGGGCGAGCGGCGTGGGGCGCGACCTGCGCGAGGACGCGCCGCGGCTCTGGTACCCGGGCTTTCGCGCGGTGCTGCCGGCCGAGCCCGTGGGCGACGTGGCGGCCCGGATGGAGGCGCGGGCGGTGGAGCTCGCGCAATCGCTCGCCCTCCTCGACGATCTGCTCGCCGGGGCCGTCACGCCCGGATCGGTCACCACCGTTGACTCCGGCGGCCGGCACGGCGCGGGCCGGGTCGAGAGCGCCCGGGGCGGGACCACCTGCGTCGTGGAGCTCGAGGCCGGCACGGTGAGGCGCGTGCACCTGCGCACCGCCTCCTACGCCAACTGGCCGGCGGTCGCCCGGGCGGCGACGGGCGCGATCCTCCCCGACTTCCCCCTGGTCAACAAGAGCTTCGAGCTCTGCTATGCCTGCGTCGATCGCTGATGTTCGTGCTCCTGCGCCAGCTCCAGCGGATCCGCTCCGAGTGCGCGCTGCCCCGCCCGGCGCGTCGTGGCTCATTACAGCTCCGCCATGTGGACGCCGGCTCGTGCAACGGCTGCGAGCACGAGCTGCAGGCGGCGTCCGGACCGGCCTACGACCTCGCGCGCTTCGGGCTCTCCATCACCGCCTCGCCCCGGCACGCGGACGTGCTGCTGGTCACCGGAGCCGTCACCACGCGGATGCGCGGGGCACTCGAGATCGCGTACGCGGCGATGCCCGAGCCCCGGCGGGTGGCCGCGCTCGGCGACTGCGCGCTCGGCTGCGGCCTGCTCGGCGACCCGTCGCAGATCGCGGGCCGTGTGGAGGAGATCCTGCCGGTGGACCTCCGGATACCGGGATGCCCGCCCGACCCCGAGACGATCGCACGGCACCTGAGGGAGTTGCTCGCCCGCTGACACATCACGAGCGCCCCGGCGCAGCGGGCGCATCAGCACGTAGGATCGCCGCCGTGGGCGTCACCGACGATCTCCTCGCCAACAACCAGGCGTTCGCCGAGCGCTTCGCGCTCAGCGAGCACCTCGACATCCGCCCGCGGCGCAAGCTGGCGGTGGTCGCGTGCATGGACTCGCGCCTCGACGTCTTCGCCGCACTCGGGCTCGATCAGGGCGAGGCGCACGTCCTGCGGAACGCCGGCGGCGTGATCACCGACGACATGATCCGGTCGCTGGCCGTGTCGCAGCTGCGGCTCGGCACCCGCGAGATCCTGCTGATCCACCACACCGACTGCGGGATGCAGAAGGTCACCGACGACGGGTTCCGCGCCGAGCTGCAGGAGCTGAGCGGCGTGGCCCCGAGCTTCGCGATCGAGTCGTTCGCCGACCTCGACGAGAACGTCCGCCAGTCGATCCGGCGGCTCCGCAACTCGCCGTTCATCCCCCACCGCGACAAGATCCGCGGCTTCGTCTACGACGTCGACACGGGCGAGCTGCGGGAGCCGGCACCGCCCGACTGACGCCCGGCCGGGATCAGGTCGAGACGAGCGCGGCGATCGCGATCACCCAGATCACGATGATCGCCAGGGCGGCGGGCCAGCCGCCCGAGAGCGCGACCGCCACGATCGCGGTGCCGAGCACGGCGCCACCCAGGACGATCCATGCGGCCCACTTGATCTCGCGCGCGTCCTGGCGGGAGTAGTCGGTGACCGGGGCCTCGCGGGGGGTGAGGGCCGTGCCTCCCCCGGTCGACTCGATGTAGTGATCGAGGGCCCGCATCACCTCGGCCGCGGCCGCGTCGGGATCGGGCGAGGCCGCCAGCTGCGACAGGGCATCCTCGAGGAGGGCGCGCTGCGCCTCGCGGTCGGCACGTGAGGGACGGGGGGTCTCGGCCATCTCATGTCCAAGAGTAGTCGCCCGCGCGCCCCGATGACCGCGGCGTGTGCGAGAGTGCCCGGGTGAATCGCACGGTGCTTGTCGTCGGAGGCGGGGGTCGCGAGCACGCCTTGGTGCGGGCGCTCGCCCGATCGCCCGAGCGGCCCCGGATCTACTGCGCGGGCGGCAACGTGGGCATCGCCGCCGACGCCGACCTGATCCCGCTGAGCATCGACGACGTCGGCGGCGTCGCGGCGCTGTCGGCGGCCTACCAGGCCGACCTGGTGGTGGTCGGCCCCGAGGCCCCGCTGGTGGCCGGGCTCTGCGACTCGCTGCGCGCCTTCGGCATCCGCGCGTTCGGCCCGTCGGCCGCGGCGGCGCGGCTGGAGGGCAGCAAGGCCTTCGCCAAGGAGATCATGGCCGCCGCCGGCGTGCCCACGGCGCGGTCGCACACGGTCACCGGCGTCGACGAGGGCATGGCGGCCGTCGCCGAGCTCGGTCTGCCGGTGGCGATCAAGGCCGACGGCCTGGCCGCGGGCAAGGGCGTGATGGTCGTCTCGACCGAGGCCGACGCCCGCGAGGCCCTCGAGCTCTGCCTCACCCGCTCCGCCTTCGGGGCGGCCGGGACGGTCGTCGTGGTGGAGGAGGGGATGACCGGGCCCGAGGTGTCGCTGCTCGCGATCACCGACGGGACGCACGTCGCCCGCTTCCCCGCCGCCCGCGACTACAAGCCGATCGGCGAGGGCAACACGGGCCCGAACACCGGGGGGATGGGCTCCGTCTCGCCGCCGCCCGACATCTCCGACGCCCTGGCCGACGAGCTCATCGACACGGTCCACCGCCCGGTGCTCGCCGAGATGGCGCGCCGCGGCACCCCGTTCCAGGGCGTCCTCTACGCCGGGCTGATGATGACCCCCGACGGCCCCCGGGTCGTGGAGTTCAACACCCGATTCGGCGACCCGGAGACCCAGGCCCTGCTGCCGCGCCTCGACGAGGACCTGCTGCCGCTGCTCACCGCGGCGGCCGACGGCACCCTCGAGGACCGTCCGGTGCGGGTGAACGACGGGGCCGCCGTTGCCGTGGTGCTCGCCGCGCACGGCTACCCGGGTACCCCGCGGCAGGGCGACGTCATCGAGGGCTTGGCGGAGGCCGCCGCGACGGGTGCGGAGGTGTACCACGCCGGCACCGCGCCCGGACCGGGCGGCACGATCGTCACCGCCGGGGGCCGGGTGCTGGCCGTGAGCGCGCGGGGCGACAGCGTCCCCGACGCGCGGGCGAGGGCCTACGCCGCGGCGGGGCTGATCACGTTCGAGGGCCGCCAGATGCGCGGCGACATCGCGTCGGGGATGGAGACCGTGTGATCCCGCGTTACTCCCGCGCCGCCATGGCGGCGCTCTGGACCGAGGAGGCCAAGCTCGCGCGCTGGCTCGAGGTGGAGCTGGCCGTGTGCCGCGCCTGGGCCGCGAAGGGCGTCATCCCACCCGAGGACCTGGCGGCCATCGAGGCCGGCGCCGGCTTCTCGGTGGAGCGCACGCTCGAGCTGGAGAAGACGACCAACCACGACGTCGTCGCCTTCCTGACCGACGTCAACGAGCGCGTCGGCCCGGCCTCGCGCTGGATCCACTACGGCATGACCTCCTCCGACGTGCTCGACACCGGGCTCGCGCTGGCGATCAAGCGCTCGGGCGAGCTGCTGCTGGCCGAGCAGGCCGCGCTGACGGCCACGCTGCGCGACCTCGCGCTGCGCCACGCCGACACCCTCTGCGTCGGCCGTACGCACGGCATCCACGCCGAGCCCACGACCTTCGGGCTGAAGCTCGCCAACCACGCCCTCGAGAGCCGCCGCAACGAGGAGCGCCTGAGCGAGGCCATCCGCGGGGCGTCGGTCGGCAAGCTCTCGGGCGCGGTCGGCACCTACGCGATGCTCGACCCGGCCATCGAGGCCGGCGTGCTCGCCGAGCTCGGCATCGACGGGGAGCCGGTGGCGACGCAGGTGGTCGCCCGCGACCGCCACGCCCAGATGGTGTGCACGATGGCCGTCGCCGCCAGCAGCCTCGACCGCCTGGCCACCGAGCTGCGCCACCTGCAGCGCACCGAGCTGCGCGAGGCCGAGGAGGCCTTCACGGTGGGCCAGAAGGGCAGCTCGGCGATGCCCCACAAGCGCAACCCGATCACGGCCGAGCGCATCTCCGGCATCGCGCGCGTGGTGCGCGGCCACGCCGTCGCGGCCCTCGAGGACGTGGCCCTCTGGCACGAGCGCGACATCTCGCACTCGTCGGTCGAGCGGATCATCCTGCCCGACGCGTTCCTGGCGCTCGACTACATGCTCTACAAGAGCCGCACCCTGATGGAGGGCCTGGTCGTGCGGCCCGACCGGATGCGCGCGGTGCTCGACAGCTCGCACGGCCTGGTGTTCTCGCAGCGCGTGCTGCTCGGCCTGGTGGAGCGGGGCCTCACCCGCGAGCAGGCCTACGCGCTGGTGCAGCGCAACGCGATGAAGGCCTGGGACGAGGGTCGCCGCCTCGGCGACCTGCTGGCCGCCGACGACGAAGTCACCGCCGTGATCTCGACCGCCGACATCGACGCCCTGCTCGACCCCACCTGGTACACCCGCCACGTCCCCGAGGTCATGGAGAGGGTCGCCGCTCTGTGAGCGCTCTGGGCGCCGTCACGGACTACCCGGTCATCCTCGAGGGCAAGGTGCGCCAGGTGCGGGAGGTCGACTCCGACCGCCTGCTGCTGGTCGCGACCGACCGGATCTCGGCGTACGACTGGATCATGCCGACGCCGATCCCCGGCAAGGGCGGCATCCTCACCGCGATGTCGGCCTTCTGGTTCGGCATCACGACCGACATCGTCCCGAACCACCTGATCGCGCTGGTGGGAGACAGCGCGATGCTCGTGAAGCGCCTTCGGATGCTTCCGATCGAGTGCGTCGCGCGCGGCTATCTGGTCGGCTCGGGCTGGAAGGACTACCAGGAGACCGGCGCGGTCTGCGGCCACTCGCTGCCCCCCGGTCTGCGTCAGGCCGACCGGCTGCCGCGCCCGATCTTCACGCCGGCGACGAAGGCCACCGAGGGGCACGACATGAACATCAGCCGCGACGCGGCGGCGGAGATCGTGGGCGCCGACGTGCTCGCCGAGGCAGAGCGCATCACCCTGGCCCTCTACGCCCGCGCCGCTGAGCGCTGCGCGGCGGCCGGGATGATCCTCGCCGACACCAAGTTCGAGCTCGGCTTCGACGCCGACGGCCGGTTGACGCTGGGCGACGAGGCGGTGACGCCCGATTCGTCGCGGCTCTGGCCCGCCGACCGCTGGGCGCCCGGCCAGAGCCCGCCGTCGTTCGACAAGCAGTACCTGCGCGACTGGCTCGACGCGATCGGGTGGGACCACGCCTCGCCGCCGCCCGAGCTGCCCGACGACGTCGTGGAGGGCACGCGGTCCCGGTACATCGAGGCGCTCGAGCGCCTCACCTCGTCGGCAATGGAGGTGGGTGGGTGACGCAGGTGATCGTGACGGTGATGCCCAAGCAGGGCGTCCTGGACCCCCAGGGGCAGGCGGTGGCCGGAGCCCTCGGGCAGCTCGGCTTCGACGGCGTGGGCGAGGTGCGGATCGGCAAGCGGATCGAGCTGTCGATCGCGGGCGACGACCCGGCCGGCCAGGCGCGCGCGATGTGCGAGCAGCTCCTCGCCAACGCCCTGATCGAGGACTACACGGTGGAGGTCGGGGCTTGAGCACGACGGTCGCCGTCCTGCGCTTCCCCGGCACGCTCGACCACGACAGCGCCGTGCGCGCCGTGGAGGGGCTCGGGGCCACGGCCGTGGAGGCCTGGCACGCCGACGCCGCGCTGCCCGCGGGCACCGACGCGGTGCTGCTGCCGGGGGGCTTCTCCTACGGCGACCACCTGCGCTGCGGCGCCATCGCCAGCCGGGCCCCCATCATGGGCGCCGTGCGCCGGCACGCCGAGGCCGGCGGCCGCGTGGTGGGCATCTGCAACGGCTTCCAGGTGCTCTGCGAGGCCGGCCTGCTGCCCGGGGCGCTGCGGCGCAACTCGACGCTGTCGTTCGTCTGCCGCCAGATGGAGCTCGAGGTGGCCGACGACGAGACGCCCTGGACACCGGGCCTGGAGACGGGCGCGGTCATCTCGATCCCGATCAAGAACAACGAGGGCGCCTGGTACGGCGACGCGGGAACGGCCCGGGTGGTGCTGCGCTACCGCGACAACCTGCTCGGCTCGACCGACGCAGTGGCCGGCGTGGCCAACGCGGCCGGAAACGTGATGGGGCTGATGCCCCACCCCGAGGAGGCCTGCGACGCGCTGCTCGGGTCGACCGACGGGCAGATCGTGCTGGCCGGGTTGATCGCATGAGCGACGTCCCCCTGCACCGCCAGCTCGGACTCACCGACGACGAGGCCGCGCTCATCCCCGAGTTGCTCGGGCGGGAGCCCACCGACCCCGAGCTGGTCATGTTCAGCCTGATGTGGAGCGAGCACTGCTCCTACAAGCACTCCAAGCCCCTGCTGCGCGGCTTCCCCACCACCGGCGCTCGCGTGCTGCAGGGCCCCGGGGAGAACGCCGGCGTGGTGGACGTGGGCGACGGGATCGCGGTGGCGCTGAAGATCGAGAGCCACAACCACCCCTCGGCGGTGGAGCCCTTCGAGGGCGCCGCCACCGGCGTGGGAGGCATCGTCCGCGACATCATCGCCATGGGCGCGCGTCCGATCGCCCTGCTCGACTCGCTGCGCTTCGGCGAGCTGACCAGCGCCCGCAGCCGCCACCTGTTCACGCGCGCGGTGGCCGGCATCGGCCACTACGGCAACTGCATCGGCGTGCCCACGGTCGGCGGCGAGGTCTCGTTCGACGACCGCTACGAGGAGTCGTGCCTGGTCAACGCCATGTGCGTCGGCATCCTCGGGCCGGGCGGCATCCTGCGCGCCGCCGCGCAGGGCCCGGGCAACGCCCTGGTGCTCTTCGGCAACAAGACGGGCCGCGACGGCATCGGCGGGGCCAGCGTGCTCGCCTCGGCGGAGCTCGACGAGGCCGAGGACAAGCGCCCGTCGGTGCAGGTGAGCGACCCCTTCACCGAGCGCAAGCTGATGGACTGCTGCCGCGAGCTGGCCGAGTCGGGCACCCTGGTGGCGCTGCAGGACCTGGGCGCCGCCGGCCTGACCAGCGCCGCCAGCGAGATGGCGGCCAAGGGCGGCGTGGGCCTCGACATCGACCTCGACCTGGTGCCGCTGCGCGAGACGCTCGCGCCCGCCGAGATCCTGGTGTCCGAGAGCCAGGAGCGCATGCTCGCCGTGGTGCTGCCCGAGAAGCTCGAGGAGATGATCGCGGTCTGCCGGCGCTGGGACCTCGACGCCACCGCGATCGGGTCGGTGACCGAGGGCGAGAACCTGGTCGCGCGCTCGGGCGGCGCGGTGGTGGTCGACCTGCCCGCGCGACTGCTGGCCGACGACGCGCCGGTCTACGAGGTGCCGCGCGTGCCCGCGCCCACCGGCACGCCGCTCGACCTGGCGACGATCCCCGAGCCCGCCGACCTGGCGGCGGCGTGGGCCGATCTGCTCGCCCGCCCCAACATCGCCAGCAAGCGCTGGATCTACGAGCGCTACGACCACCTGGTCGGCGCCAACACCATCCGCCGCCCCGGCGGCGATGCCGCCGTGGTGCGCCTGCCCGGATCCGACCGGGCGATCGCGCTCACCACCGACTGCGCCGAGCGCCACTGCGAGATCGACCCGCGCGGGGGCGGGCGGGCGTCGGTGCTCGAGGCCGCGCGCAACCTGGCCTGCGTCGGCGCGCGGCCCGTGGCCGCCACCGACTGCCTCAACTTCCCGAACCCCGAGAAGGGCTCCACCGGCTGGCGCCTCGCCGAGTCGATCGCCGGGATGGCGGAGGCACTGACAGCGCTCGACGTACCGGTCGTGTCGGGCAACGTGTCGCTCTACAATGAGAGCGCGACGCGCTCGATCCTCCCGACGCCGGTGGTGGGAATGATGGGCTTGCTCGAGCGGGCCGACAGCAGTGTCGGTCACGCCTTCGCCGACGCGGGGGACGTCGTCCTGCTGGTCGGCGACGATGGCGTCCTCGACGCCAGCGAGTACGCCGCGTCGCCCGGAGGGGCCCTGCCCGACGTCGATGTCAGCCGCGAGGTGGCCGCGATCGAACTGGTTCTGAGAGCGGCCGAGGAGGGCCTGCTGCGCAGCGCGCACGACGTCTCCGGCGGCGGGCTCGCCGTCGCCCTCGCCGAGTGCGCCATGGCCGGCGGCATCGGGGCCACCGCCCGGGTCGATTCCGGCCGCCGCGACGACGAGGTCATGTTCGGCGAGGGCGGCGGGCGGATGCTGGTCACGCTGGCCGCCGGCGACGTCGAGCGCTTCCAGGGCCTGGCCGATCCGTCCGTGCGGGTCCGCCGGCTCGGCGAGGTCGGCGGCGACGCCATCGTGATGCGGGTCGGCGCGACCGAGGTGACCCTGCCGGTCGAGCGGGCCCGCGAGGCGTACGAGCGCGGACTGCCCGAGGCGCTCGCATGAGCGAGGCCCCCCGGGCGATCGACATCGACGACGACCGCCCCAGGGAGGAGTGCGGCGTGTTCGGCGTCGTCGCCCCCGGCCGCGAGGTCTCGCGGCTGTCGTTCTACGCCCTCCACGCCTTGCAGCACCGCGGTCAGGAGAGCGCGGGGATCGCGGTCAGCGACGAGGGCCAGGTCACCGTGCAGCGCGACCTCGGCCTGGTCTCGGCGGTCTTCGACGAGCCCTCCCTGCGCAGCCTCACCGGCGGCGCGGCCATCGGCCACGTGCGCTACTCCACGACCGGCGCCAACAAGTGGGACAACGCGCAGCCGGTCACCCACACCCGCGGCGGGGGCATCGTCGCCCTCGGGCACAACGGCAACCTCACCAACACCGGCGCCCTGCGCACCGAGATGGAGACGGCCGGCGTCGACCTGCGCGCCAGCACCGACTCGGAGATCATCGCGGCGATGCTCGCCATCGAGGAGGGCAGCCTGCTGGCGGCGGCCTGCTCGGTGATGCCGCGCCTGATCGGCGCCTACTCGGTGGTGGCGATGTCGGGCACCGAGTTGGTGGCCTTCCGCGACCCGCACGGCGTGAGGCCCCTGGTGGTCGGGAAGCTCGACGACGACGGCTGGTGCGTCGCGTCGGAGACCTGCGCGCTCGACCAGATCGGCGCCGATTTCATCCGTGACGTGCTGCCGGGCGAGGCCGTACGCCTCACCGCCGACGGCGTCGAGAGCCGCCAGGCGATGCCCTCCAAGGGCGGCCGCCTCTGCGTCTTCGAGCACATCTACTTCGCGCGCCCCGACAGCCAGATGGACGGCGAGACGGTGTGGCAGTCACGCGAGGCGATGGGCCGGGAGCTCGCGCTGCAGAGCCCGGCCGAGGCCGACCTCGTGGTGGGCCTGCCCGACAGCGGCACCCCCGCCGCGATCGGCTACGCCCACCAGTCGGGCATCCCCTACGCCGAGGCGGTCGTGCGCAACCGCTACGTCGGGCGCAGCTTCATCCAGCCCGACCAGACGCTGCGCCAGCACGGCATCCGGCTGAAGTTCAACCCGCTTCCGGCGGTGATCGAGGGCAAGCGGCTCGTCGTCGTGGACGACTCGATCGTGCGCGGCAACACCACCCAGCAGATCGTGGCGATGCTGCTCGACGCCGGCGCCATCGAGGTGCACATGCGCATCTCAAGCCCGCCGATCCTCTGGCCCTGCTTCTACGGCATCGACATGGCCGACCGCTCCGAGTTGGTCGCCGCCGGCCGCACGGTGGACGAGATCGCCGAGCTGACCGGCGCCGACTCGCTCGCCTACCTCTCGCTCGACGCGCTGCAGCGCGCCCTCGGCCGGCCGGCGGGCCAGTTCTGCCGTGCCTGCTTCACCGGCGAGTACCCGATCCCGATCCCGGATTCGTCGCTCAAGATGAGGTTCGAGCCCGCCGCTCCGGCACCCGCCGCCGCCTGAGCCGGCGCTCATGCCCCCGATGGCTGGGCGGCAGGACTTCGATGCGAAGGTGCGTTAGCGTCGCATGATGGATCACACCACACCCGACGTTGAATCCGACGGGCCGTTCCCGGTCATCCGGGTTCCCGCGGGTGCCCCTCCCATCACACCCGAGATGGTGCTGCGGGCGCTCGAAGAGGACCAACCGGTGCGGCTCTCGGACGTCGACGATGATCCGCGCCCACATCCCAGGGGCCCCGCCCGCCACTAAGCTGCCAGGGTGACCGAGCGGATCTCGTATCGCGACGCGGGCGTCGATCTGGAGGTGGCCGCGCGCCACACCGCCACGATCTCGTCGATGATCGCCGGCGGCCAGACCGGGTTCGCCGCCGCCCACGCGATCCCGCCGGGGATGCGCGAACCGATGCTGGTGACCTGCACCGACGGCGTCGGCACCAAGCTGCTGCTGGCCCAGGGCCTCGGCCGCATCGAGGGGCTCGGCCAGGACCTGGTGGCCATGTGCGTCAACGACCTCGCCTGCACGGGCGCCACGCCGCTGGTGTTCCTCGACTACCTGGCCGTGGGCCGCCTCGATCCCGCCGAGGCGGCCACGCTGGTGCGCTCCATCGCCGATGCCTGCGAGGCCGTGGGCTGCGCGCTCGCCGGTGGGGAGACCGCGGAGATGCCCGGCCTCTACGCGCCCGGCCACTTCGACCTGGCCGGCTTCGCCTGCGGCGTGGTGGAGCGCAGCGAGATGCTGGGCGCCCACCGGGTCGCCGAGGGCGACGCGATCGTCGGGATCCCCTCCTCGGGGGTCCACTCCAATGGCTACTCGCTGGTGCGGGCGCTGGTCGATGCTGGAGCGCTCGCGCCCGACCCCGACCTGCTGCTCGCGCCCACGCGCCTCTACGTGCGCGAGATGCAGGCGCTGGCCGCGGCGGGCGTCGCGGTGCGCTCGGCCGCGCACATCACCGGCGGCGGACTACCCGAGAACCTGCCCCGGGCGCTGCCGGAGGGGATGCGAGCGGTGCTCACCCCGGGCTCATGGGAGCCGGGCCCGGCGATCACGGCCGTCCTCGCCACCGGACGCGTGTCGGACGAGGACGCCTGGAACACGTTCAACATGGGCCTCGGGATGTGCGTCGTCGTCGCCCCCGGCGACGTGGACGCCGCCCTCGCGACCGTCACCGACGCCCGCCTGGTGGGACGCGTCGAGGCGGGTCCGGCCGGGGTGGTGCATGGCTGAGCCGATGCGCGTGGTGGTGCTGGTGTCGGGCAGCGGCTCCAACCTGCAGAGCCTCATCGACACGGTGCACGAGCCCGGCGGTGACATCGAGATCGTGCTGGTGGTGAGCTCGCACGAGGGGGTTCCGGCGCTCGATCGCGCGGTCCGGGCGGGCATCGCCACCGCGGTCGTGGGCATGAGCGGGCGCGATCGGGACGAGCGCGACAGGGCGCTCGCCGACCTCGTGGAGGCCGCCTCGCCCGGCCTGGTCGTGCTGGCGGGCTGGATGAGCATCCTCACCGGGGAGTTCCTCGACCGCTTCCCCGACCGGGTCATCAACCTCCACCCGTCGCTGCTGCCGTCGTTCCCCGGGCTGCACGCGATCGAGCAGGCCCTGGCCTGGGGCGTGCGCTACACGGGGGTCACGGTGCACTACGCCGAGGAGGTCGTGGACGGCGGTCCGCCCATCCTGCAGGAGCCCGTGGCGGTGATGTACGGTGACGACGCGGAGGCGCTGACGGCCCGGATCCGCGAGGTTGAGCACCGGCTCGTGCCCGAGGCGGTGCGCCTCTTCGCCGCCGGGCGGGTGCGCCGCGATCCGTCGGATCGCCGCAAGGTCGAGATCGTTCCCGGGGAGGGTGAGTGAAGGTCGCGCGCGCGCTGGTCTCGGTCTCCGACAAGACCGGGCTGGAGGACTTCGCCCGCGGTCTCGCGGAGCGCGGAGTCACGATCATCTCGACCGGCGGCACCGCCGAGTCGCTGCGGTCGTGGGGGATCGACGTGGTGCCGGTCGACCAGGTCACCGGGCACCCCGAGATCATGGGCGGCCGCGTCAAGACGCTGCACCCGCGGATCCACGGCGGCATCCTCGGCCGCGCCGGCCATGCCGGCGACGCCGAGCAGATGGCCGAGGCCGGCATCGAGCCGATCGACCTGGTGGTGGTGAACCTGTACCCGTTCGAGGAGTGGGTGCAGCGCCGCGGCGTGAGCGACGACGAGCTGATCGAGCAGATCGACATCGGCGGGCCGGCGATGATCCGCGCCGCCGCCAAGAACCACGCCCGCGTGGGTGTCGTCACCTCCCCCGATCAGTACCAGGAGGTCCTGCAGGAGCTCGCCGCCGGCGACGGCGCCATCTCGTCGGCGCTGCTGCGCCGCCTGGCGGGCGCCGCGTTCCAGCGCACCGCGCGCTACGACGCGGCGATCGCCAACTGGTTCGCCGAGGGCGAGGAGGAGTTCCCCGACACGATCCTCCTGGGCTTCGACAAGCACCTCGAGGTCAGCTACGGCGAGAACCCCCATCAGAGCGGCGCCTACTACACCGAGCGCGGTGCGCGCACGCACCTGCTGGCGCGCGTCGAGCAGCTGCACGGCAAGGCGCTCTCGTTCAACAACCTCTACGACCTCGACGCCGCGCGCGGTCTGGTGGCCGAGTTCGAGCTGCCGGCCTGCGTGATCGTGAAGCACAACAACCCCTGCGGGGTCGCGGTGGCCGGCGACCTGGTCACGGCCTACGAGCGGGCCCGCGACTGCGACCCGGTGTCGGCCTACGGCGGCGTGATCGTCGTCAACCGGCCGGTAGACGAGGCGCTCGGCGAGATGCTCGCCGGCACCTTCGTCGAGGTGCTGCTGGCGCCCGGATACGAGGAGGCGGCCCTCGCGGCGCTGACGCGCAAGCCGAACACGCGGGTGATGCTGAACGCCGACCGGCGGCGCACCAACCCCGGCGAGCGCGACCTGCGGAGGGTCAGCGGCGGCCTGCTGGTGCAGGACCGCGACGCCGAGAGCGAGGACCGCGACCTGATGACGGTCGTGACCGAGCGCGTTCCCACCGAGTCGGAGTGGGGCGATCTGCTCTTCGCCTGGCGCGTGGCCAAGCACGTCAAGAGCAACGCGATCGTGCTGGCACGCGATCTCGCCACGATCGGCGTCGGCGCCGGGCAGATGAGCCGGGTCGACTCGGTGCGGCTCTCCCTCGAGAAGGCCCAGTTCCCCGTCGAGGGCTCGGCTCTCGCCAGCGACGCCTTCTTCCCGTTCGCCGACGGCCCCGAGGCCGCGGTGAAGGCCGGCATCACCACGATCATCCAGCCCGGCGGCTCCATCCGCGATGACGAGGTGTTCGCCGCGTGCGACGCCGCCGGCGTCTCGATGGTCGTCACCGGCCGCCGCCACTTCCGGCACTAGTGTCCCGATTCAGAAGTTCAGCGGCACCAACTTCTGAATCAGGACACTAGGAGCGCCGTGCCGTCCTGGGCCATCGTCGTGGACATCGACGCGCCGCCGGACGAGGTGTGGGCGTTCATCGGCGACCCCACGACCGTGCCGCGGTGGTACCCCAAGTACGTGTCGTGCGAGGTGGAGGGCGACGCGCGCACGCTGCGCAGCGCCGAGGGCGCCGTGCTGCACGAGTTGCTGCTCGAGCGCAACGACGACGCGCGGTTCTACTCCTACAGCGTGGTCTCCGGGGCGCCGGTGCGCACGCACCTGGCCAGCTTCGAGGTGACCGCCCAGGGCACCGGCAGCCGGATCCGCTGGGCCACGACCGCCGAGCCGATCGACCCCGCGATGGACATGGAGGCGCGCCTGTCGCCGACCCAGACCGAGGCGATGCAGCGGGTGAAGCGCATCCTGGAGGGCGGGGAGGCCTGACCGCTCGCAGGCGCGCCGGCGGGTGGAGCGCCTACCCTGGAGCGGTGAGCCCGCGCGTCCTCCTCGCCGTCCTGGCGGCCCTGCTCATCGGGGCAGGCCACGCCGCGGGCGCCACACCGAGCGATCTCTCCACGGATTCGCTCGACCGCGCGACGCTGCTCGCCCTGCCGAGCATCTACCGGGTGGACACCACCATCCGCGTCAACGCGCTGGAGCTCGCCGACGGCACCCGCATGCCGATCACGCCCCGGGCCCGGACCATCCAGGAGCGCGGCACCGCGGTCGCCATCGCCCCGGGCGGGTGGCTGGTGACCGCCGCGCACGTCGCCACCCCCGACGCGGCGACCCTCGCACGGCTCGCGTACATCCAGGACCGCGCCTTCCGGGGCCTGTCCCACGAGGACGAGGCGGCAGCCGACGACTGGGTGCGCTCCAAGGGTGCCCGGCCCGTCGGCCCGGGCGTCGTCGAGGTGACCGTCCGCCAGGCCGACGCGGGCGGCGGGATGGCCGCCGCCCGGTCCTACGCGGTCCAGGAGCTGCTGCCGGCCGAGTCCGCCGACCTCGCCCTGATCCGGATCCGCGCGCTCGGCGCGCCCGCCCTGCCGCTCGACGAGGCGGCGAGCGCCGGGACGCCGGTCGTCACCATCGGCTTCGGGCGCGGGTCGAGCCTCGACGGGCCCATCCGCGGCGAGGACGAGCCCGCGGTCCGGCGGGGCCGGCTCAGCCGGACCGGCACCCTGGAGGCCGTCGAGGGCGAGGAGCCGCGCCGGGCGATCGCGATCTCGGTACCGGTGGAGCGCGGGGACTCGGGTGGGCCGGTGATCGATTCCGAGGGCAACGTGCGCGGCATCGTCACCCAGCGCAGCCGCGAGGGGGGCATCGCCGAGCGCGCCACCGACGTGCGCCAGCTGCTGGAGGCGCACGAGATCACGCCGGGCCCCGGGGCCAGCGGCGACCGGTTCCGCGCGGCCATGGCCTCGTTCTGGGCCCTCGACTTCGCCCGGGCGGTGGAGGGCTTCGACGCGACGCTGCAGTCGTTCGGCGACCACACGCTCGCCGGCGCGGAGCGGCGGCGGGCGGCCGCCCTCGCCGGCGGCGACTTCTCGCTCTCGGGCGACCGGCGACGCGGCGTGCTGCTGGCCATCGGGATCGTCGCGGGCCTCGCGGCGCTCGCCTGCGCGGCGGGGCTCGCCGGGCCTCTGACGGGGCGCGGGGGCCGGGACGCCGCCGGGCGGTAGGGTGCGGCCGACCGCCAGAGCGGAGGGATAGATGCGGATCGGCGTTCCGGCCGAGGTCAAGAGCGATGAGTACCGCGTGGCGCTCACGCCCGCGGGCGCGCTGGAGCTGACCCGGCGCGGGCACGAGGTCTGGGTCGAGGCGGGCGCGGGGGCGGGGTCGGGGCTCTCCGACGAGGCCTTCGCGCGCGTGGGAGCGCGCATCGGCACGCCCGAGGACGCCTGGGCCGGAGAGCTGGTGCTGAAGGTCAAGGAGCCGCAGGCCTCCGAGTTCGGCTTCCTGCGCGACGATCAGATCCTCTTCACCTATCTCCACCTCGCCGCCAACCCCGGCGTCGCCGGAGCGCTGCGGCGCGCGGGCACGACGGGCATCGCCTACGAGACCGTCGAGGACCGCGCAGGGCGCCTGCCCCTGCTGGCGCCGATGAGCGAGATCGCCGGGCGCCTCGCGGTGCAGGCCGGTGCCCGCTACCTCGAGAGGCCGCTCGGTGGACGCGGCGTGCTGCTCGGCGGGGTCGCCGGCGTCGCCCCCGGCTCGGTGGTGGTGATCGGCGGCGGGATCGTCGGCACCAACGCGGCCGTCGTGGCCGCCGGCATGCAGGCCCACGTGGCGGTGCTCGACACCGACCTCGGCCGGCTACGCGACCTCGAGATGCTGCTGGCCGGGCGCGTCACGCTGCTGCACTCGACCCAGCTCGCCATCGAGGAGCTGCTGCCGACGGCCGACCTGGTGGTCGGGGCCGTGCTGCTGCCCGGCGCCCGGGCGCCGCGGCTGATCTCACGGCAGGCGCTCGGGCTGATGCGCCGCGGCTCGGTGATCGTTGACGTCGCCGTCGATCAGGGCGGGTGCATCGAGACGACCCGGCCGACGACCCATTCGGACCCGGTCTTCGAGGTGGACGGGGTGATCCACTACTGCGTCGCCAACATGCCGGGCGCCGTACCCGTCACCGCCACCCGCGCCCTGTGCAACGCCACCCTCCCCCACATCGCGTGGATCGCGGACGAGGGCGTCGCGGGCGCCCTGCGCACCCATCCCGAGCTGCGCCCGGGCGTCAACGTGCGCGACGGCAAGGTGGTGAACGCCGCCGTGGCCGAGGCGCTCGCGAGCGCCCCGGGCCACTGACCTCCCGGGAGGCCGCGATCCGCCACCGAGGAGGTCTGTGACCGCCACCACCCAGGTCATGCCGCCTGCAGCCGACGGCGGCCTCACGCAACGCGAGGCCGAGCGGCGGCTGGCGGCGCGCGGCGAGGTGGAGCCGCCCGCGACGAGCCGCTCGTGGTCGAGCATCCTGCGCGCCAACCTGCTGACCGTGTTCAACATGACGCTCCTGTTCTTCGGCATCGTCACGCTGATCTTCGGCGACTGGCGCGACGCCGTCTTCCTCGGGATCCTGGTGCTGAACGCGGGGATCGGGATCGCCCAGGAGGCGCGCGCCAAGTCGAGCCTCGACCGGCTGGCGGCCCTCGTGGCGCCGCGCGCGACGGTCGTGCGCGACGGCCGGCCGATCCAGGTGGCCATCGCGGAGGTCGTGCCCGGCGACCTGGTGCTGGTGGGCGCGGGCGACCAGGTGGTGGCCGACGGACGGCTGGTGCGCAGCGATGCGCTCGGGGTGGACGAGTCGATCCTCACCGGCGAGGCGGAGCCCGTCGACCGCGGCGTCGGCGACGAGGTGCGCGCCGGCTCGTTCGCCGTCGAGGGGTCGGGCGGCTACGTGGCCGTCGCGGTCGGGCCCGACACCTACGCCGAGCGCCTCGTGGGCGAGGCGCGCGAGTTCCGCCACCCGCGCTCACCGCTCGAGGCGGCCATGGACCGGCTGATCCTGATCCTCGGCATCTCGATGGTGCCGCTCGGGGCCCTGCTGGGGTGGTCGCTCATCGAGAAGGACGCGCCCGTGCGCGAGGCCGTGGCGACGGCCGTGGCCGGCGTGATCACCATCGTGCCGGAGGGCCTCGTGCTCCTGGTGGGCGTGACCTACGCCGTCGCGACGCTCAGGATGGCCCGGCGCGGGGCGCTCAGCCAGCAGCTGAACGCGGTCGAGTCGCTGGCCTCGGTGGACGTGATCTGCCTCGACAAGACCGGCACCCTCACCGAGGAAGCGCTCCGGGTGGTGGAGGTGGTGCCCGCGGACGGCATCGACGAGGGCGAGTTCTCGGTGCTGCTCGGGCGGTTCGCCGCGAGCTCGCCGAGCCGCACCTCGACCCTCGACGCCGTGGCCGCCTTCGCGCCCGGCACCCCGGAGCCGATCGACGAGAACGTCCCGTTCGCCTCGCGGCGCCGGTGGAGCGGGGTGCGCATGGGGAACCGCACCTTCGTCTTCGGCGCGCCCGAGCACTTCGGCCTCGGCGAGCGGCTCGGCGAGCGCGTGCGCGCCGAGTCGGCGGCCGGGCGGCGGGTGCTGGCCCTCGCCGCGGCCGACGTGCCGCTCGGCCTGCGCTCGCCCGACGACCCGCCGCCCGCCGGGCTGGAGCCGCTCGGCCTGGTGGTGCTGGCCGAGGAGCTGCGCCCCGACACCCGCGCGACGATCGCCTACCTCCTGGAGGAGGGCATCCAGATCCGCGTGATCTCGGGCGACGCGCCGGCCACCGTCGCCGCGATCGCGGCGGACGCGGGCATCCCCCCGCTCGGGGAGCCGCTCGACGGACGCGATCTGCCACCCGGAGACGCCGAGATGCGCGTGCTCGCGCGCGAGACCGGCGTCGTCGGGCGGATCTCGCCCGACGGCAAGAAGCGCTTCGTGGAGGCGCTCGCCGCCGACGGCTCGCACGTCGTGATGGTCGGCGACGGCGTCAACGACGTCCCGGCCCTCAAGGCCGCACGCCTGGCGATCGCCCAGGGGAGCGGCTCGCAGATGGCCCGCGGGATCGCCGACGTGATCCTCGTGAGCGGGGGCTTCGCGTCGCTGCCGCCGATGATCCGGGAGGGGCGGAAGG
This sequence comes from Actinobacteria bacterium Ga0077541, assembly GCA_001464995.1. Lineage (GTDB taxonomy): Bacteria > Actinomycetota > Thermoleophilia > Miltoncostaeales > Miltoncostaeaceae > Miltoncostaea. The sequence goes on along the minus strand of LNEQ01000276.1, from coordinate 9,119 downwards.
TGCTGCGCAACCTGCAGCGCGTGGCGAAGCTGTTCGTGGCGAAGTCGGCCCTCGCCGCCTTCCTGATCCTGACGGTGGGGCTCTCGTCGGAGAGCTACCCCTTCCTGCCCCGGCATCTGACGCTGGCCTCGGCGATCACGATCGGGATCCCGGCGTTCTTCCTCGCCCTGGCGCCGAGCGCGGGCGAATGGCGCCCGCAGCGGTTCCTGCGCGATCTCGCGAGCTTCGCCATACCCGCCGGGACCGCGATCGGCCTCGGCGTGGTGGCGAGCTTCCTGCTGGCGATCAACCTGATCGGCATGGACCCGGTGCGCGCGCGGACGGTGGCGACGACCGTCCTGGTCGCCGCGGGGCTCTATCTGATCGTCGTGCTCGAATCGTCGAGCCGCGTGCGCGGCTGGACCGTCGGGATGCTCTGCATCGGCCTTTTCGTGCTCTACATCGTGGTGCTGTCACTGCCCGGCTGGCGCGACTTCTTCGAGGTCGCGGCGCCGGACGTGGGGATCGTCGTCTGCTCGCTGATCGGCACGGCGCTCGCCGGCGGGGGACTGGCCCTCACCGACGAGCGCTTCCTGCCCGACTGGCCCCGGAGGACTGCAGAGCCCTCCTGAGCCGGGATCAGTGGCCGGCCGCGGCCTCGCCGAACATGCGGTCGAGGTCGAGGATCACCAGCAGGCGCCCCTCGAGCTTCACGACGGCGTCGATGACGTCGGCGCCGATGCCGGCGGCCGTGCCGTCGGGGGCCGACTCGCAGTCGGCGGTTTCGACGGTCAGCACCTCGCTGACGTCGTCGACCTCCATGCCGAGCGTGCTGTCACCGATCTCGACGACGACGATCTTGGCCGTCTCCGCGCGCAGGCCGTGGGATCCCAGCATCCGGCGCAGATCGACGACGGGGATCAGCTTGCCGCGGAGGTTGATCAGGCCCTCGACGCCCGGGCGCGCGCCCGAGACGGGGCGGGGTGCGGTGTAGCGGATGATCTCCTGCACGCGGGCGATCTCCACCGCGTACTCCTCGGAGCCGACCAGGAAGGCCACCAGCTGGCGCGAGGCCTCCGGCGTCGCGGTCTCGGCGGTCTCGTCGATGAGGGTGGTGGTCATACCGTCTCCTTGACGTGGCTCGATACGGCGGGTGGGGACGCGGCGTCCGCGCGCCGACCCACCCACCTCCCCCGCCTTATCGCGCCCGCAGAGCCCGACTTGAGCCGAGGGGCACGGTGCCACGCCACCGGACCCCGGCGCGCGACGGCCCGGAGGGGGCCGCGCGCGCCGGGGCGAGGATCAGGGGGAGGCGGGGCCCACCTCGGCGACGGCCTCCTCGATCGGACCGATCCCGACGTTGCCGTCGAAGGTCTCGGTGCCGCGCGGGCCCGTGACGACGTAGGTCGGGGTGCCGGTGCCGCCGGCCGCCTTCCACGCGGCGTCCGCCTCGAAGAAGGCGCTCGCGACGGCCTCGCTCGCGTAGTCGGCCTCCCACTGGGCGACGTCCAGACCGAGGGCGGTCACGGCCTCGCGCAGCACGTCGTCGGTCAGCCAGTCCTCGGCCTCGGAACCCTGGTTGGCGTAGATCAGCTCGATCAGCGGCCACATCGCGTCCTGCGCGGCGGCGGCCTCGCCGGCCAGCGCGCCGCGCTCGGAGCTGGGGCTGATGAAGGCCACCGGCCGGAAGGTGAACTTCGCCTGTCCGGTGCGCACCAGCCGGTCGAGGATCTCGGGCGTGGTGGTCTCGGAGGCGCTCTGACAGACCCCGCAGGAGGTGTCGCCGAACTCGACGATCTCCACCGGGGCCGCGGGGTCGCCCACCGTGGCGCCGGCCTGCTCGAGCCCCTCGAACTTCTCCTGCACGGCCGCCACGCCGGTGAGGCCGGCCGCCGCGCCGCCGCCGTCGTCGTCGTCGCCCCCGGCGAGGTTGAGGCCGACGAGCACCGCAACCACCACGACGGCGGCGGCGATGGCGCCCCAGATGTATCGCTTGTTCACGTGTCCGGCCTCTCTCTCCGCGGATCCACCCCGATCCGGCCGCCCACGCGGCCGGTCCGAGCGACGATAGCGTGCCGTACGGGCGGAGGCGCGTCCGGGCGTCGCTCTACAGTCAGGGCGTGGACGCCTCGCTGACGCACCCCTCGATCCACGTCTCGGACGCCTCCTACGGACCGGGCATGGACCCCTCGGAGATGGAGACCGCGCCGGTCGACACCTCGGTGGAGGGGGTCACGTGGCGCCCGCTGACGCCTCCGGACGCGCCGGGGGGCGAGCTGGCCTTCATCGATGGGGCCCAGCAGGTGGAGGCATGGCTGACGATCACGGCCGGCGACGATCCCGAGGCCGTCCCGGGTGCGGCCTTCGCCGTCGCGGCGGGGGCCGTGCTGGCGGGCGACGGGAGGCCCGCGGTGATCGAGGGCCTGAGCGTGAAGCGCTTCATCCTCACCGTCGGCGACCGCCTGCTGGAGCTGCCCTCCTCCGGTGGCTATTCGTGGGAGCCGCGCACCGGCGCCGCGCAGGAGGCGACCGGCATCGCGCGGCGGGTCGGCCAGTTCCGCCAGGAGATGGAGCTGGAGCTCGCCGAGCGCCTGGCCGCGCCCGACCGCCTCGTGGTGCTCGACGGCCGCCTCTCGTTCCTGCGCGACGCCGGCGGCCCCGTGGTCGGCGCGATCAAGAGCCACCACCGCATGTACCTCCCGTTCGACGAGGCCCGCGCGGTGATCGCGCTCGGTGTCGGGCAGAGGACGCCGCTCTTCGCGATCGGCGAGGACCGCCTGAGCTGGTACCAGCGCCTTCCGGGAGCCGGCTGCGCCGGCTGGGCGGGCATCCTGCGCGGCGAGGTCGCACGATCGGCGGGCCTGGCCGAGGCCCGGCGCCTGGCCGACCGCGCCACGGCCGAGCTGCCGCGTTTCGCCGGTCGGCCGCACCGCGACCCGCGCGCACCGCAGAACCTGTCGCCGATCGCGGGCCTCGAGGCCCAGATGCGGCGGCGGATGGGCGACCGCAGGCTGGCGCTGCGCGCGGTGCGCCGCGCCTCGCTCGCGGCACGCATCGACGCTGCGCCACCGGCGCTGGTGGCCGTGGCCGAGGTCGACGCGGTGGCCGCGTGAGCGGCGGGCCGCCCGACGACGTCGGCGTGGTGCTCGGCCACCAGGCCTCGAGCAGCCAGACCTTCCAGGTGGGGCTGGGCGACGGCCGCTCGCTGGAGGTGGACGACCTGGTCGCGGTGACGACGCCCGATCCGGTGATGGACGTCACCACGTACGGCGTCGTGACCGAGTCGTACGCGATGCACGAGGGCGCCAGCATGCCCTCCGACTCGATGGTGATCGCCGCCGGCGAGATGCCGGGCGAGCTGGTGCGGACCGCCGAGGTGCAGGTGATGCGCGTCGATCCCGAGCGCTGGGTGGCCCCCCACCCGGGCGCGCCGGTGCGCCGGGCGGCGGGCCGCGAGCGCGAGCTGGCGCTCTACGAGGACACGATGGAGCGCAAGCTCGCCATCGGCTTCGGCCGCGACGGCCAGCCGATCCACATCGACCTCGACTTCCTCGACGGCACCAAGGGCGGGCACGTCTCGATCTCGGGCATCAGCGGCGTCGCCACCAAGACCAGCACGGCCCTCGCACTGATCCGCCTGCTGCTCGCCCACGAGGGGATGCGGCGGCGCGTGCGCGTGCTGCTCTTCAACGTGAAGGGCGAGGACCTGCTGTTCCTGGACGAGCCCAACCGCACTTACGCGGCCAAGGCCGACCGGGCCGGCCTCGACGACCGCTGGCGGCGCCTGGGGCTCGAGGACGTGGGCGGCTTCCCGGACGTCGCCTTCTGGGCCCCTCCCCGCCGCGACGACCACCGCCTGCCGAGCTGCGAGTCGCGCCACGAGGGCGTGCGGGTCTTCGGCTGGACGCCGCACGAGTTCGTGCTGCAGGGCCTGCTGCGGTTCTGCTTCTCCGACGCCTCGGACATGCGCAACCAGCTCAGCTTCGTGGAGGAGCGGGTGCGCGGCGAGCTGCTGCGGCGGGCCGTGCCGGTGATCGACCACCCCGGCTCGGTGGGCCTGATGGGCGGCCCGGTCGAGGGCGCGCCGGCGCGGCGCGGCGCGCGGCCCGCGAGCGAGCTGATGGCCGGCCCCTTCCACGACCTCGACGGCCTGGTGCAGTGGCTGGTGGCCGAGCTCGACGCCGACGAGGGAGGCGGCGGAGCCTGGACCGGCCGCGCCGCCTCCGGCACGATCGGCGCCTTCGTGCGGCGGCTGGAGAGCGCGGCGGGGCGGCTGCGGGGCCTGGTGCGATCGGATGCCTCGCCGATCCCGCGCGGCGACGCCGCCGAGGACGAGCCGCCGGTCGCCGTGGTGCACCTGGCGCGCCTGCACGACTTCGCCCAGCGTTTCGTCGTGGGCACGCTGCTTGCGCAGACCTTCAGCGCCAAGGAGGCCGGGACGCGCGACCCGATCGAGTTCGTGGTGCTCGACGAGCTCAACAAGTACGCACCGCGGGAGGGCGACTCGCCGATCAAGGACACCCTGATCGACATCGCCCAGCGGGGTCGGTCGCTCGGCGTGATCCTGATCGGGGCCCAGCAGCAGGCCTCGCTCGTCGCCTCCGAGATCACGCAGAACGCGGCGATCCGGATCGCCGGCCGGCTCGACGCCGCCGAGGCCGAGCGCAGCGAGTACGGCTGGCTCGGGCCGGCCGCGCGCGCACGGGCCCGCCTGCTGATGCAGGGGCGCGTGCTGGTGAGCCAGCCGAGCGTCCCCGCGCCGATCGCGGTCGAGATCCCCTTCCCGCCATGGGCGACCACGTCGGGAGAGGTCTCCACCGGAGCCCGCGCCGAGGCGGCGATCGCGGAGTTCGGATAGCGCTGATCATCAGCGGCGGCGCCCAATGAAGCTCCTGCACACCGGCGACTGGCATCTCGGCAAGCGCCTCTTCGGCGTCGAGCGGATGGACGAGGCCGAGGCGGCCCTGGCCCAGGTGGCCGAGGTGGCCGAGCGCGAGCGCGTGGACGCCGTGATCGTCGCGGGCGACCTACTGGACCGGCGCATCGTCGACCCGGCCGCGTTCGGCGCCTGCCTGCGGGCGATGGAGCGGCTGGCGCGGGTGGCGCCGGTGCTGGCCGTGGCGGGGAACCACGACGACCCCGACCTCTGGATCCACCTCGCGCCGCACCTCGCCGCCTCGGGCATCCACGTCGCGGGGCGCGTGCGCCCCGCCGGGGACGCCGTGCTGACGCTCCCGACGGCCTCCGGACCGCTCCACGCCGCCCTGCTGCCCTGGCCGGAGCCCTCGCGCATGGCCCTCGACGCCGGCGCGAGCGTGCAGGACGCCCGCATCCGCTACGCCGACCGGGTGGCGTCGGTGGTCCGCTCGTACGCCGACGAGCTGGTGAGGCGGCGGCGCGAGGAGGGCGGCACGGCGGTCCTGGTGGGGCACCTGATGGTCGACCGGGCGAAGGCGGGAGGCGGCGAGCGCGAGCTGACCATGGGAATCACCTACGCGATCTCCTCGGCCTCGCTCCCCGCCGACCTCGACTACATCGCGCTGGGGCACGTGCACCGGCCCCAGACGATCCCGGGGCTCGCGGCTCCCGGGCGCTACGCGGGAAGCCCGCTGGCGCTCGACTTCAGCGACGAGGGCATCGCGCCGAGCGCGGTCGTGGTCGAGATCGCCGGCGACCGCACCACGACGCGCCTGGAGGCGCTCACCGCCGCCCGCCCGCTGGTGTCGCTGCGCGGCCCGCTGGAGCGGCTGGGCGAGATGGCCGGCGCCCATCCCGAGGCGTGGTTCGCCTGCGCGGTGGAGCTGGAGGCGCCGGTGATGGACCTGGTGCGGCGGGTGCGCGACGACGTGCCGGGGGCGCTTCGGGTGGAGCCCGTGTACGCGGCGGCGGACGACGAGCAGGCACCCGGCGCGGACGCCGCATCCGAGGGGGGCGAGGCGATCGCCGACCTCTACGGCGACTGGCACCGGCGCGAGGGCCGCGCCATGACGCCGGCCCAGGCGGCGGCGTTCGCCGAGGCCCTGGCCGCGGCCGAGCCCGCCGGGGAGGCCGGCTGATGCGCCCGCTGGAGCTCGACCTCACCGCCTTCCGCTCGTACGACCGCGCGACGATCGATCTGCGTCCCCTGGATCTGGTGGTCATCACCGGCGACACCGGCGCCGGCAAGACGTCGCTGCTCGACGCCATCTCGTTCGCCCTGTTCGGCAAGACGCCCGCGCCGAGCACCCCCGCGGAGCTGCTGACGCTCGGGCGCGAGCACGGCGAGGTGCGCCTGACGTTCGCCGCACGCGGCGAGGTGTGGCGCATGACCCGGCGCTACGGTGCGCGGGCGCCGGAGCCCCGGCACCTGCTCGAGCGCCTGGCCGACGACGGCGGCGCCACCGCCGAGACCATCGCGGGGCCGGAGGCCGTGGCCTCGCGCCTCGCGCAGGTGATCGGGATGGGCTTCAAGGCCTTCACCAGCGCGGTGCTGCTGGCCCAGGGGCAGTTCGCCGCCTTCCTGTCGGCGGCGCCGAAGGACCGGGACGCGATCCTCCGCGAGCTCTTCGGCGTCCGTTCCCTGGAGGGCGCCCGCGAGGCCGCACAGGCGCTCGAGGCCGGGGCGCGGGCCGCCGCGGCCCTGCGCGAGGCCGACATCGCCCGGCTCCCGGCCCACGACGCCGCGCGGCGCACCGCCGTCGCGCGGGCCGCCCGCGAGGCCGCCGCCCGGTTCGCCGCAGCGTCGCGGCTGCGACCGCATGCCGAGCGCATGGCCGAGGAGGCCGCCGCGGCGGACGGTCTGCGCACCCGGGAGCGCTCGGCCCGCGAGGCGGCCGACGATCTGCCCGACGACGAGGCGGCTGCGGCGCTGCTCGCCCGGATCGACGCCGCGCGCGCGGAGATCGCCGGCGCCGAGGCGCTGTGCGCGACCCGCCGGAGGGAGCTCGCGGACGCGACGGGCGCGCGCGAGGCGCTGCGCGCGCGCCACGGCGGGGGCGCGGCGGATCTCGCGGCCCTGCGGGAACGGGCCGAGCGCGCGGGGCGGCTGGTCGGCGGGCTGCCGGGGCGGACGGAGGCGCTCGCCGCGCGGAGGGAGGCCCTGCAGGGCACGCGGGCGGAGCGCGACCGCGCCGCGGCGGACCTCGAGGCCGCCGTCGCCGACGACGCCCGGCTCGAGGGGCGCCGGCGGCTCGCAGCCGCGTGGCGCGCCGGGCGCGACGCGCGGGCGCGGGCCATCGCGGCGCACACCTCGGCGGCCGCCGAGCGCGCGGACGCCGCCGAGCGCGACGCCGCCGCAGCCCGGGCCCTCGACGACGCGGCCGCCCGGGTGGAGCGCGCACGGATGCACGACCTCGCCGCGACCGTGCGCGCGGGGCTGGCCGCGGGCGACCCCTGCCCGGTGTGCGGTGCCGACTTCCGAGGCCACGCCGACGAGGGCGGCACGCTCCGCGAGGCGGAGGAGGCGCTCGCGGCGGCGCGGCGGGCGCGCGAGCTCGCCGCCTCATCCCTGGCCGTCGCCGCCGAGCGGGAGCGTGCGGCGGAGTCCGGGCTCGAGGCGGGCTCACGGGCCGCACAGGACGCGGCCGTGGCGCTGGCGGAGGCGGGGATGTCCGAGGCGGACGCCGACGCCGACGACGCGGACGAGACCGCGCGGGCCGAGGTCCGCGCCGCCGCGATCGCCGCCTCGCGCAACGGCCTGGGCGCGCTCGACGCGGCGCTCGCGAGCGAGGCGGCGCGCATCGACGCCGATGAGGCGCAGCTCGGGCGCGACCGTGACGAGGTGGAGGGCGTGCGCACCGGCCTCGGGGCGTGGGCGGAGCACGAATCCGCGGCCGAGGCGCTCGGCGCCGCCATCGAGGAGGCCCACGATGCCGAGCGCGCCACCGACGCGGCCGCGCGGGCCGACGCGGAGGCCGCCGGCGCGCTGTCGCGCGCCGAGGCGGCTCTGGCCGCGCTGGAACGGGGCCCGGTGGCGGCGCTGCGCAGCGCCGCGGCGCGCGCCGCGTCGCGCGGACGGCTCGACCCGCCCGACGACGACGCGGGAGCCGAGGAACTGGTCGCCGCCGCGCGGCGCCTGCGCGCCTCGGCGCTGGAGGCCGCGGCGGTCCACGGACGGCGCGCCGGTGAGGCGGACGCCCGCGCCGCGACGCTCCGCGAGCGGCTCGGGCGCGAGGGCGCCGCGCTCGGAATCGGCGACGCCGATCAGGTGGGCCCGGCGGTGCGGCGCCTGGGAGAGGCCCGCGGCGCGGCGCGGCGCGCGCTGGCCGAGCTGGAGGACGTCGCCGCCTCGGCGCGCGCGCTCGCCGCGGAGGCCGCCGAGGCCGCCACCCGGGCGCAGCTGCACCGCCAGGTCGCGCTCGACCTGCGGGCCAACCAGTTCCCGCGCTTCCTGCTGGCCCGCTACCGCGAGCGCCTGGCGCGCGCGGCGTCGGAGCACCTCGTGGAGCTGAGCGACGGCATGTACCGCTTCGCGGCGGCCGAGCCCGATCCCATGGCGGTCGTCGACCGGCGGCGGGGAGAGCGGCTGCGCGCCGCGTCGACGCTGTCGGGCGGCGAGCGCTTCCTCGCAAGCCTCGCCCTGGCCCTCGGGCTCGGCGACGTCGCGGCCGAGTCGAGCGGCCGGCTCGACTGCCTCTTCCTCGACGAGGGGTTCTCGACCCTCGACGCCGACTCGCTCGAGCAGGCCCTCGTCGGGGTGGAGCGCCTGCAGGGCGACGGGCGGCTGATCGGCGTGATCACCCACCTGCCCGGGGTGGCCGAGAGGCTCGGAGCGAGCCTGCACGTCACCAAGGACTCGGCGGGCGTGAGTAGTATCTCGGGCCTATGAGCTCAGGAGCACAGCGCGGCGCCCGGTGGGCACTCCTCGTGACGGCGGGTCTCGTCATCGTGGGGGTCTTCCTTCAGGCCTACTTCATCGCCGCCTATACCTTCGGCGCCGGCGAGGACGCGCTCGACGCCCACCGCGGGATCGGGCACTCCGTCGAGGGCCTCGCGGTCCTCGCCTTCCTCGCGGCCCTGGTCGCGTACTGGAAGGCCTGGGCCAAGATCGCGCCCGCCTTCGCGCTCGCGCTGATCAGCGTGGTCCAGGTGGGCTTCGCCGACGCCGACGAGTGGGTCGCCGGATTCCACGGGCTGCTCGCGCTGGTCATCCTGATCCTGGC
>LNEQ01000275.1 GCA_001464995.1 Actinobacteria bacterium Ga0077541 | reverse complement strand
GGCCTTGTTGCGCTGGCCCAGGAACGCCGGGATGGCGATCGCGGCCAGCAGGCCGATGATGATGACCACCACGAGGAGCTCGATGAGGGTGAAACCCTTCTGGCCCCTGCGGCGACGGAGTCGCTCAAGCATGTGGTTCTCCTCCACGAGAACGTGATGTGCCGCGAGCCGAGCCCGTGTCGGCGGGTTCTCGCGGGTTCACGCCCCCATCGAGCGCGCCGGGGCCGATCTTGAGCTTTGCGCCCTCCCGCGCCATCCGGCGCCGCCGGGATGATGGTCCACGCGCGCGCAGCGCATGGCGGTTCGGCTGCGCGATCGCGCCAGACGCGTCCGGGGGGTGTTCGAGGTGATCGTCGACAGCGCCGTGTACCGCGACGGGGTGCGCCACCCGCCTCCCGGTGGGGGCCTGCCGGCCATGGCCGCGGCGGCCCGGGCGGGCGATGGGATCGCCTGGATCGAGCTCCACGAGCCGTCGCCCGGGGAGCTCGCCGGCGTCGCGGAGGCGTTCGGGCTGGACGCGACGGCCGTCGAGGACGCCGCCCGCGCCCATCAGCGGCCGAGGCTCGAGCGGCATGGGCAGACCCTTCTCTGCGTGCTGCGGCCCGCGCGGTACATCGACGCGCGCGAGACCGTCGAGTTCGGCGAACTGCACGTCATGGCCGGCCCCGGCGTCGTCGTCGCGGTCCGCCACGACGACGTGTGCGACCTGACGCCGGTCCGCGAGGGCCTCGAGGCCCGCCCCGGCCTCCTGGCCCGCGGTCCGCGCGCCGTCCTCCACGAGATCCTGGCCCGCGTGGTCGAGGACTACGCGCCGGTCGTGGACGGGCTGGAGAACGACATCGACGAGATCGAGGACGAGGTCTTCTCCGGCAGCCACACCGTCTCGCGGCGGATCTACGAGCTCTCGCGGGAGGTGATCGCCTTCCACCGCGCGGCCAGGCCCCTCGGCGCGATGCTGCAGGCGCTGGTCACCGACCCCTCGTTGGACGACGCGGACCGGCGCCACCTGCGCGGCGTCCGCGACCAGGCGCTCCGGGTCATCGAGCAGATCGACGGCTTCCGCCAGCTGCTGCAGAACATCCTGAACGTGAACCTGACGCTCGAGACGATGGCGCTGAGCGAGGCGTCGATCGCCCAGAACGACCAGGTCAAGAAGATCTCCGCGTGGGCCGCCATCCTCTTCGCGCCGACGCTGATCGGAACGGTCTACGGCATGAACTTCGTGCACATGCCCGAGCTCCAGTGGAGGGCGGGCTACCCGCTGGCCATCGCCATGATGGTCGCCACCTCGGCCACGCTGTTCCTGATCTTCACGCGGCGCGACTGGATCTGAGCTCAGGCTCCCGGGGCGCCCCCGAGCATCCGGAAGGCGAGGTGGCGCCCGTGCTCCCGGGCGAACGCCATCGTGAACCAGAGGCGGGCGATCCCGTCGAGGACGTCGGCCGCTTCCGGCCCGCCCACCCAGACGGGGCGGAGGCCCGTCGCGGAGATCACCCGCTCGGCCTCCTTGCGCGCGCTCTCCGGGCCGCACCAGAAGAGGTCGGCGACCCCGTCGGAGAACCGCGGCGCCGAGACGTTCTCGTGCCCGACGGTGTTGAAGGCGCGGCAGACGACGGCGCCCGGCGCGTGGGAGGCCCAGGCGTCCATGTGGTGCATCGCGCCGGCGTGGCCTGCGCCGAGGTCGTTGGTCGCGTCGAGCACCAGCCGGCCGGCGAGCGCCGGTCCGTGCTCGGCGGCGAACGCCTCGACGCCCGCGCCGGGGATCGCCACGACCACCGTCGCCGCGTCGGCGATCGCCTCCGCGACGGTCGCCTGGCCGCGCTCGGCCGGTGAGCGCACGCCCACGACGACGTCCAGGCCGCCCCCGCGCAGGGCGTTCGCCAGGGCGGTGCCCACCGCGCCCGCCCCGATCACCGCGACCCGTCCCATCAGACCCCCAGCGCGTCGATGACCAGCGCGGCGACCTTGGCCCCCGAGTACTGCTGCTGGCCGGTGATCAGGTTCTGGTCGCGTACCGCGAACGCCTTGAAGAGGCCGGCCTGGATGAAGTTGGCACCCCGCTCGCGAAGCGCGTCCTCGACCCGGTAGGGCATGATCGTGACGCCGGTCGCGGCGTCGCCGAAGTCCTCCTCCACGTTCGCGAATCCGGTCACCGTGCGCCCCGCGACGAGCGGCGATCCGTCGGAGAGGTCGACGTCGATGAGGGCCGCGACGCCGTGGCACAGCGCGGCGGTCGGCTTGCCGTCCTCGAAGAAGCGGGCGATCAGCCCCTGGAGCACCGCGTGCCCGCGGAACTGGAACATCGGCCCCTGCCCGCCGCAGACCACCAGGGCGTCGAAGTCGTCCGGGTCGAGGCCGGCGAGCGACGGCGTGTCCTCGAGGCGCGCCATGACCGGGGGCGTGTGGAGGTACCCCATCGAGATCACGTCGTCGGCCGACCACCGGCTGGCGTCGCGCGGGTCGCTCAGGGCGTCGACCGACACCGGCCCTCCCTCCGGTGAGGCGATCGTCACCTTGTACCGCGCCCGCGTGAACTCGTGCAGGGGATGGAAGAGCTCGGCGGCCCAGAAGCCCACCGGCCAACCCGTCGTGGTCGAGACGCCGGGGTTCGCGACCACCATCAGCACCTGTGGCCGCCCGCCGCGCGGGGTGACGTCGATGACCTCGTGGTGCGCGTCGGTCTCCTCGCGTGTCGTCATGTGCCCGTGCTCCTTGCTCGTCCGTTGATGAATCGAACTAATAGTTTGAACTCAAGTTGTTGTCAATGGCCTCGGCCCCTAGGCTCGGGCTGATGGCCGACCTCCCCGCCGACCACCGCTGCGCCCCGCGCGACTCGGTCGATCAGCTCGTCGCGGCCTGGGAGGGCGTTCGGCCCGATCTCGACTTCGCCCCGGTGGAGGTCGTCAGCCGCCTCGGCCGGGTGCGCTCCCACATCGACCGCGAGGTGGAGGCCCTCTTCGGCCGTCACGGCATCAGCGGACCGGGTTTCGCGGTGCTCGTGACCCTCGCCCGGCTGCAGGAGCCCGGCGGCGTGCCGCAGCGCCGGTTGATGGATGAGCTCGGGCTGACGTCGGGGACGGTGAGCGTCCGCATCGACCGGCTCGTCTCCGAGGGCCTCGTGGCGCGCGGCGCGGACGCCGGCGACCGGCGCAACAGCCGTATCACCCTCACCGACGCCGGCCGGGAGCTCTTCGAGAGGGTCGTCCCCGCCCACCTCGACAACGAGCGCCGGCTGCTGGCGGCTCTCGGCGAGCCCGAGCAGGCGCTCCTCGCGGGCCTCCTGCGCACGATGCTCGTCGAGTTCGAGGGCTCGGTTCCCCCGCCCACCACCTCGATGCGCCTGGGGCTCACCCTGGCGCCGGCCCACGTCGCGATCTCCATGCGCCAGGCCGTCGGGCTGCCGCCGGTCGTGGGCCTTCTGGTGCGCGGCGTGGTGGAGGGCGGGCCCGCGGCGGCCGCGGGCGTCCAGAGGGGCGACGTCCTGCGCGAGGCGGACGGGCTCGCCCTGACCTCGATCGGGGCGCTCTACGCGGCGATCGGTGACCGGGCGGGCGAGGGCGTCATCGCCCTGGCGGTCACGCGCGCCGCGGAGGAGCTGACCCTGCCCGTCCGGCTCGGCGCACGCGAGGCCGACGAGACCGCGTCCCTCGCGGCGACGGCGGGGCGCACGGCCCGGGACGAGCACACGATCTGAGCCGGGGCGGGGCGCATCGCGCCCGCCTTCGTGATGATGGACGGCGATGGCCCGGAATCCCTCCGCAGCCCACCCGCCGTCCGCGGCGGAGCCCCTGCGCCTGGCGTCGGCCCGCGGCCGGTGGGTGCTGTTCGCGACCGTCCTCGGCTCCGCGGTGGTCGGCATCGACGCCACCGCCGTCAACGTCGCGACGCCCGCGATCGGCGACGACTTCGACGCCGGTCTCAGCGGCCTGCAGTGGACGATCAACGCCTACACGCTGACGCTCGCCGGGCTGCTGCTGCTGGGCGGGTCGCTCGGCGACCGCTTCGGCCGCCGCCGCGTCTTCGTGATCGGGGTCGTCTGGTTCGCCGCCGCCTCGCTGCTGTGCGCGATCGCCCCGAGCGTCGAGGCGCTGATCGTCGCCCGCGCGCTGCAGGGCGTCGGCGGCGCGCTGCTCACACCGGGCAGCCTCGCGATCATCCAGGCGTCGTTCCACCGCGACGACCGCGGAGCGGCGATCGGCGCGTGGTCGGGGCTCGGGGGCGTCGCGATCGCGATCGGGCCGCTGCTCGGCGGCTACCTGGTCGACGCCGTCTCGTGGCGGCTGATCTTCCTGATCAACCTGCCGGTCGCCGCGGCGGTGATCGCGGTCGCGGTGCGCCACGTGCCCGAGACCCGCGATCCGGCGGAAGCCCGCCTCGACCCGGTGGGCGCGGTGCTCGCGGCGGCCGGCCTCGCCGGCGTCACCTACGCGCTCATCGAGGGGCCGGAGACGGGCTGGGACGACCCCGTCGTGCTGGCGACCCTGATCGGCGGCGTCCTCGCGCTGGCGGCCTTCGTCGTCTCCCAGCGGGTGGGCAGCCATCCGATGCTGCCGCTCGAGATCTTCGCGTCGGCCCAGTTCACGGCGGCCAACCTCGTCACGTTCGTCGTGTACGCCGCCCTCGGCGGCGCGATCTTCCTCCTGGCGATCCAGCTCCAGAACGTCCTCGGCTACACGGCGCTGCAGGCGGGTCTCGCGCTCGTGCCCATGACGATCGTGATGCTGCTGCTCTCGGCCCGGGCGGGCCGCCTCTCCCAGCGCATCGGCCCGCGGCTGCCGATGACCGCCGGGCCGCTGCTGGCGGCGGCCGGTCTCGCGCTGATGGTGCGCATCGGCGAGGGCGCCGCGTACGCCACACACGTCCTGCCGGCCGTCCTCGTGTTCGCGCTCGGCCTGGCGCTCACGGTCGCCCCGCTCACGGCGACCGTCCTGGCGGCCGCCAGCGACGCGCACGCCGGGGTGGCCTCGGGCGTGAACAACGACGTCGCCCGCATCGGCGGCCTGCTCGCCGTCGCCGTGCTGCCCCCCCTGGCGGGGATCTCGGGCGGCGACTACCGCGACCCGGACCTGCTCAGCGACGGCTTCGTCATCGCGATCTGGATCAGCGCGGCGCTCTGCGCCCTGGGCGGCGTGCTCGCGTTCCTGATGATCCGCAACGACCGCCCCGGCGCGGGCGCCGAGCCGGTGCCGCACTGCCCGCTCGACGCGCCGCCCCGCATCCTCGCCCCCGCGGGTCCGGGGCACCCGGGAGAGCGCTAGACGCCGCCCGCCCGGCGGGGCGCATCGACTACCCTGGCCGGGTCCGGGGAGCGAGAGAGGCGGCCTCATGCGCTGGCAGGTCCTCGAGGGGGTTCCGGAGGGCGACGTGCAGCAGCTGCTGTCGATCGCCCGCCGCCGCGTGTTCCGGCGCGGCGAGGTGGTCTTCCACGTCCACGACCCGGCCGACACCCTTCATCTGATCGTCTCGGGCCGCTTCGCCGTGCGGGTTCAGACCGCGGTGGGAGACGTCGCCATCCTCACCGTCCTGGGCCCGGGGGACATGTTCGGCGAGCTCGCGCTGATCGGGGGCGAGTCGCGGCGCACGGCCACGGTGGAGGCGCTGGAGGCGGGGGAGACCCGGTCGATCCACCGCCCCGACTTCGAGCGGCTGCGGGCGCAGCACCCCTCCGTGACCGAGGTGCTGGTGGCGATCCTGTCCGGGGGGATGCGCCGCCTCTCGCAGCACCTCCTGGAGGCGCTCTACGTGCCCGCCGACAAGCGCGTGCTGCGCCGCCTCGGCGAGCTCGCCGAGAGCTACGCCCCCGGCGCGGCCGAGGCAGTGATCCCGCTGCGCCAGGAGGACCTCGCGAGCATCGCCGGCACCTCGCGCGCCACGGTCAACCGGGTGCTGCGCGAGGAGGAGTCGCGCGGATCGGTGCGCCTCGAGCGGGGGCGGACGGTCGTGCTCGACCGGGCCACCCTGGAGCGCCGGGGCCGCTAGCGGCGGGGTGCCCGGGCGAGGGCGACGTACGTCCGGCCGGCCCGGACGCGCACGTTCTTCCCGAGCCGCAGGTCGCGCACCGTCACGGTGCCCTCGGTGACCCGGATGACGGTGCGGTCGCAGCGATCGGTGATCGTCCACGCGGTGCCGTTGGCGACGGCCACCGCGTAGCGGCCGGACGTGCGGTAGCGGCCACGGACCTTGATCTTCACCCGTCGCGACGGCGCCTTCCTCGTCGCGTGCGCGTTCGCGCGGCCGGCGGCCGCGCGGCAGACGAGGGGGCCGTTGAGCCGCAGGTCGGCGATCGCGGTGTCGGCGATCGGCTGGACCATGACGAACCTGCCGCCGGAGACGCGCGCCGTCGCCTCGGCGCCGGAGTCCGGGGCCGAGACGGTGAGGTCGACGCTCCCCTTGGTCGCATCGACCACCGACTGGTTCGGCGCCAGGTCCGCCTCTCGCAGGCCGATGAACGCCGTCGTGGTCCGCGGCCGCACCGTCACGGTCCCCCCGAAGGGGCTGACGCCCACCGTCTTCAGCGCCTCGGGCGGGGGCAGGGTGCCGACCGCGCTCAGGCGGCGGACCCGGGCGTTGCCGGTGTCGCCGATCAGCAGGGCGCCGTCGGCGAGCGGGGTCAGGGAGGTGGGCGCGTCGAGGGACGCGCCCGAGGCCGACCCGCCGTCGCCGCCGAGCGCGCGCCGCTCGCCGGCGATGGTCACGACCGTTCCGAGCGGCGTCACGCGCCGCAGGCGGTCGGAGAGGGTGTCGGCCATCAGGAAGCCGCCGTTGGTCAGGGGGACGACGTCGGCCGCTCCGCCCAGGCGCGTCCGGAGCGCGAGCGCGCCGTGGTCGTCGATGCGCCCGGTGCCGCCGCCTGCGACGGTGCTGATCGTGCCGTCAGTCGCCACGCGGCGGATGCGGCGGTTGCCGAGGTCGGCGATCAGCAGGCCCCCGCCGGGGATCGCCGCGACCGAGCGCGGATCGTTCAGCTGCGCCGCGGTGGCCGGGCCGCCGTCGCCGCCGAAGCCGGGGGTCGTCCCGGCGACCGTGCTGATGACGCCCGACGCCGAGACCGCCCGGATGCGCCCGTTGCCCGAGTCGGCGACCAGGTAGCCGCCGCCGGCGAGCGGAGTGATCCCGCGGGGCTGGTTCAGCAGGGCCGCGCCCGCGGGACCGCCGTCGCCCCCGAGCCCCCGTGCGGACCCGGCGACGGTCGTGATGATCCCGCTCGGAGCGATCCGGCGGATGCGGTCGTTGCCGGTGTCGGCGATCAGGATGCTGCCGTCGCCGAGCACCGCGACGTCCGAGGGGGCGTTCATCTCCGCGTCCTCGGCCTGCCCTCCGTCGCCGAAGAAGCCCTGGCCGTTGCCCGTGATCGTCGTGATGACCCCGCTCGGCGCCACCCGCCGGATGCGGTCGTTCTGCGTGTCGGCGATCAGCAGCGCGCCGTCGGCGGCGACCGCGGTGCCCTCGGGGCCGTTCAGCCGGGCGCCGGTCGCCGGCCCATTGTCGCCGTCGAGGCCGGAGACCGTACCGGCCACCGTCGTCACCGTGCCCTCGGCGGCCTGCGCGGCGGGCAGCGCGAGGATCAGGGCGAGTGCCGGGAGCGAGAGATGTCGGATGCGTATCGGCATGGCGTGAGGGTGGAGCGCCGCCGCCGGTGCGTCTGTCGCGCGGGCGACGCGCCGCGTGTGCGCTCCGCGACGTCGGCTACTGTCGCCGCGTGCGCACCTCCCGTCAACGCGCCCGGGGATGGGCGTCGCGGCGGCCCTGATCGGGCTCGCCGCCTGGGGCGCGGGGGCGCTCGACCGCCTGGAGCGCGTCTCGGTCGACCAGCGCTTCCAGGTGCGCAGCGACCGGACCCCGTCGCCCGACGTGGTGGTGGTCGGCATCGACGAGGACACCCAGACGGTGCTGGAGAGCCGCTGGCCGTTCCCGCGCCGCCTCCAGGCCGATGTCATCGACAACCTCGCCGCGGCGGGCGCGGCGGTGATCGCCTACGACATCCAGCTGACGACCGGCACCGCCGACGTGGACGACCAGCGGATCTACGAGGCCTTCGACGGCGCGCAGAACGCCGTGCTCGCCACGAGCCGGTACGACCCCACCAACGGCCCCGACGTGATCTTCCTCGACGAGGACCTCGCCGCCGCCGGCATCCGGATGGGCCACGTCGCCTTCCCCGACACGCCCGACAACGTCTTCCGCCGGGTGCCGCTCGGCGTCGAGGGCCTCGCCTCCTTCTCGGCGGTCGCGGCGGGGCGCTTCCTCGGGCGCCCGGTGCCCGGGGAGGGGACGGACCGGAGCGCCCTGATCGACTACGCCGGCGGCCCGGGCACGATCACCACGATCCCCTACGCCGACGTGGCGGCCGACGGCTTCGCGGACTCCCCCGGTGCGTCGGCCGTGCGCGGGCGCATCGCGGTCGTCGGGCTGACGGGCGCCTCCCTGGGCGACACCCACCCGACCCCGTTCGCGGGCCCCGAGATCAACGCCAACGGGATCGCGACCTTCCTCGCCGGGGAGCCCCTGTCGGATGCGCCCGGCTGGCTCGACGCCCTCCTGATCGTGCTGCTCGCCGGGCTCGGCGCGGCTGCGAGCCTGCGTGGCGGCGCGTGGACGGCGATCGCGGCCGCGGGAGTCGCCGGCGCCCTCTTCCTGGTGGGCGCCCAGATCGCCTTCTCGGGAGGTACCGTGGTGGCGGTGACGGCACCGCTGCTGGCCCTCGGCCTGGCGACCGCCGGGGGCGTCGGCGTCGGCTATGCGGGCATCGACCGCCAGCGCCGGCGCCTGCGCGCCGAGTTCGAGCGCTTCGTGCCCGCCGAGGTCGTCGGCGAGGTGATGGACCGCGTGGGCGACGACCAGCGGCTCGGCGGGCGCCGGATCTACTGCACGGTGATGTTCGCCGACCTGCGCGGCTTCACGGCCGCCGCCGAGCGCCTGCCCCCCGAGACGGTGATCGAGATGCTCAACCGCTACCTCGGGGAGATGAGCGACGCCATCCTCGACCACGGCGGCACGATCGTCTCCTACATGGGCGACGGCATCATGGCCCTCTTCGGCGCGCCCCTGGAGCAGGACGACCACGCCGACCGCGCCGTCGCGGCCGCGCGGCAGATGCGCGACGTCCGCCTGCCGCGGTTCAACGCCTGGTGCGCGGGGCGCGTTCCCGGCGATGGCTTCCGCATGGGGGTCGGCGTCGCCAGCGGCCCGGTGATGTCGGGCAACGTCGGCTCGGAGCGGCGCATGGAGTACGCGGCCGTCGGCGACACCACCAACATCGCATCGCGGCTGCAGTCGCTCACCAAGGAGACGCCGGCGATGGTGCTGATCGCCGACTCCACGCGCGCGGCGCTGACCGCTCCGGTGGCCGACCTCGAGGCGGTCGGCGCACTCGACGTGCGCGGCCGCCAGGTGCCCGCCGCGGTGTGGACCCTGGCGAGGGCTCCCGCCCCGGGGCCGTCGTGAGACTCCCGCGGCGAGCCGCGGTCCACCGCGAGGGCTAGGCTCCCGCCGATGACCGGACGCCCGACATGAGGTCCCCGGCCAGGGTCGCGCAGCAGGTCCGCGGCCTCGTCGTGGTGAGCCGCACGGCCGGGAGCGCCTACGGCTGCCATCCCCTGAAGGTGGCTCGGATCGCGCGGAGGGTCCGGCGGCGCCAGGGCTTCGAGTACGCCGAGGCGCTCCGCGTGGGCGCCCTCGACCCGGCCCTCGCCGAGGCCGAGCGCGCGGCCTTCGTGAGCCGCGACGCCAACCTCCGGGCCCAGGGGCCGCTCAACGGCGACAACGAGACGCCCGCGATCACCGGCGACAAGACGGTCTTCTACCGCTACTGCGCGCTGCTCGGGATCGCCGTGCCGGAGATGTACGGGATCCTCGACACCCGGGCCTCGAGCTGGAGCGCCACCGGGCGCGTCATGACGGGCACGCGCGACATCGAGGCGTTCGTCGCCGAGGACCTCCCCGCGCGCTTCGTCGTCAAGCCCTCCGAGGGCTACGCCGGCCGGGGCGTCCGCCTGGTCGAGCGCCGCGACGACGGCATGTTGCAGGTCAACGGGCGCACGACGACGACGACGGCGTTCTGGAGCGAGCTGCGCGCCGACGACGAGTTCGCGGTCTGGATCGTCCAGGAGCTCCTGGTCAACCATCCCGACATGAACGCGATCGGCGGCTCGGAGACGCTGCACACCGCGCGCATCACCACGTTCGTCCGGCGGGAGGGCCCGCCGACCATACTGTTCGCCAGCCTCAAGCTCGCGATCAGCGGCGGGGCCGTCGACAACTTCCAGGCGGGCGCGACGGGCAACGCGATGGCCGAGATCGACGGCGAGGGTCGCGTCGGAGCCGTCTACACGACCAACCCCGGGCCCGCGGGGCTCCAGCGCCGCGCCGACAACCCTCTCACCGGCGAGCCGCTCACCGGACGGCCGCTGCCCGGCTGGGAGGACGCGCGCCGCATGGTCCTCGACGCCGCCCCGCACTTCCTGCCGTATCGCGCCCTCGGCTGGGACGTCGCCTTCACGCCGGGCGGCCCGGTGATCGTGGAGACGAACACGCGCTGGCTGCCGCTGCCCTATCCGGAGATGCCCGCGATCCACCAGATGATGCTCGACGAGGGCGGACGGGGGTGAGGGGCGCCGCCCTGCCCCGGCAGGCGGCCCAGCTGCTCGCCGTCAGCCTGGCGGCCGCGCGGGCGTACCGGACGAGCCCGGTGCAGGCGGCGCGCCGTGCGCGCGCGCTCCGGCGCGCGCAGCACTACGACTACCGGGAGGCCCTGGGCGAGGGCCTCCTCGACCCCCGGATGCCCGAGGACCAGCGCGCGCTGCACGGGAGCCGCCACGCGACCCTGCTGCTGCAGCGGACCCTCAACTCCGAGTCCTTCGCGCCCATCGCGGGCGAGAAGGCGGTCTTCTACCGCTACTGCGAGGCCGTCGGGCTGCCGACCCCGCGGCTCTTCGGGATCGTCGATCCGGCGGCGTCCGGATGGAGCCACACCGGACTGCCGGTGGTCGGCGCGGAGGGGTTCGCCCGCTTCGTGCGGGAGGACCTCCCGGACGCGTGGGTGATCAAGCCGTCGGCCGGATACCACGGGCGCGGGGTGCGGGTCCTGCGCCGCCGCGGCGACGTGCTGACCGACTCGGGCGGCCGCACCCTCACGCCGGCCGCCCTCCACGCCGAGCTCGCGGCCGACCGCGAGTTCGGCGCGTGGGTCGTGCAGGAGCTGCTCGGGAACCACCCGGACCTCGCGCGGCTGATCGATGCGCCGACGCTGCAGACCCTGCGCCTGGTGACGCTGGTCGACCGCGCCGGCGGCGTCGACCTCCTCTACGGCGTGCTGCGGATCGCGGTCGCCGGAGGGGCGACGGACAACTTCCTGGCCGGCGAGAGCGGCAACGGCCTGGCGAACGTGTCGACCGCCGACGGCACCCTCGAGTGGGTGCGGCTGGCGCGGCCGGGCGGGCTCGGCTTCGTGCGCGCGCAGGAGCTGCCCGGAAGCGGCATCCGGGTCGCGGGCATGCAGCTCCCCGACTGGGAGGAGACCGCCTCTCTCGTGCGCCGCGCCGCCCTGCTCTTCCTCCCGGCGCGCGCGCTCGGCTGGGACGTCGCCCTCACGCCGGACGGGCCGGTGATCGTCGAGGCCAACATGTTCTGGTGGCCGCGGTCGGGCCCGGAGCAGGGCGCCCTGGCCGAGCGCATGCGCTCGGCCTGATCGTATGGCGGCCCCAGGGCTGGTCGTCGGGGGGGTCTGCGGCCGTCGCCACGGTCCTACCCTTGGCCCCGTTCGACCGTCGTCCGAGCCGGGGGGACCGTGAGTACCAAGGCCTACGCACCCAACCCGATCAGGCCCTACGAGCCGCTGATCGTCAACGCCGCGATCACCGGGATGGTCCCGACGCGGGACCGCGTCCCGCACGTCCCGGTGACCCCCGACCAGATCGTGCGGGAGGCGGTGCGCTGCGCCGACGCGGGCGCGTCGATCGTCCACCTGCACGCGCGCGACGAGGACGGGCGCCCGACCTGGCGCAAGGAGGTCTACGCGCAGTTCATCCCGAGGATCCGCGAGCAGGTTCCGGATCTGGTGATCTGCGTCACCACGAGCGGCCGCAACTACTCGGAGATCGAGAAGCGGGGCGAGGCCCTCACCATGGAGGGCGACTGCGCCCCCGACATGGCCAGCCTCACGCTGGGCTCGCTCAACTTCATCACCGGGCCGAGCGTCAACGCTCCCGAGACCATCCAGGGTCTCGCCGAGATGATGCGCGACCGGGGGATCCGCCCCGAGCTCGAGATCTTCGACGCGGGCATGGCGTACGTCGCAGAGCACCTGGCCGACAAGGGCGTGCTCGAGCCCCCCTTCTACGCCAACCTGATGATGGGGTCGCTGGGGACGGCCGCGGCCCGCATGGCCGACCTCGCGCACATCGTGGACGCCCTCCCGGCCGGGACGACCTGGGCGGCGGCGGGCCTCGGCGGCACGCAGCTGCCCATGAACGCGATGGCGGTCTTCGGCGGCGGCAACGTCCGCACCGGCCTGGAGGACAATCCCTACCTCGACTATGCGACGCGGACCCCGGCGACCAACTCGGCGCTGGTGCGCCGGGTGGTCGGGCTCGCCGCCCTGGCCGGCCGCCCCGTGGCCACGCCGGCGCAGGTGCGGGAGCGGCTCGGCCTGCGCCCCATGACCGCGCCCGCGTTCACGATCCGGCCGGCCCGCCTTCCGGACGATCGCGCGGCCGCCCTCGCGGTGCTCGAGACCGCCAACATGCACCACGTCCCCTCGGCCGAGATGCACGACCTCGACCAGGGCGACTGGCACGTCGCCGAGATCGCCGGCCGGGTCGTCGGCGTCTGCGGCTACGACATGGCGGGCGTGAACGGGGACCTCCACGGCAAGACCACGCTGATGGCGGTGCACCCGGAGGCGCGCGGCACCGGCGTGGGGATGGCCCTCCAGCGCCTCCGGATGGGCCTCATGCGCGACGCGGGCGCCACCCGCGTGATCACCAACGCCGACCGGCCCGAGACGATCGCCTGGTACGAGCGCCACTTCGGCTATCGCCGGGTCGGGGAGGTGGCCAAGCTGCACGAGTTCGGGCATCCGGACGTCGATCGCTGGACCACCCTCGAGGCGCCGCTCGAGTAGGCGGCGTGTGCGGCATCTGCGGCGTCCACGCGCCCGGGGGCGTCGCCGGCGACGACCTCCGGAGCGTGGACCGCATGAGCGCGGTGCTCGTCCACCGGGGTCCCGACGGCGAGGGCCGGTGGTCGGACCACCGGGTCGCCCTCGCGCACCGGAGGCTGGCCGTGATCGACGTCCCCGGCGCCCGCCAGCCCGCCGTCGCCGACGACGGCAGGGTGGTCCTCGTCTACAACGGCGAGGTCTACAACCACCACGATCTGCGCCGGACGCTCGCCGGGCGCGGGCACCGGTTCCGGACCGCCGGCGACACCGAGGTCGTGCTGCGCGGCTACGAGGAGTGGGGCGACGAGGTGGTGGAGCGCCTGCGGGGCATGTTCGCGTTCGCCGTCTGGGACGCCCGCCGCGACCACCTGCTGCTCGCGCGCGACCGGCTCGGGGTGAAGCCGCTCTACCACGCCGAGACGCCCGGCGGCCGCCTCGTCTTCGCCTCGGAGATCAAGGCGGTGCTCCAGGACGACGGGGTGCCCCGCGCGCTCAACGCGCGCCGGTTGCCCGAGTACCTGGCCTTCCGCACCGTGAGCGGTTCGGAGACGATGTTCGAGGGGGTCCGCGAGCTCGAGAGGGCGCCGGGCTCACGGTCACGCGCTACTGGTCGCCGTCGTCGCCCGTCGTCGTGCGCCGTCCGGGCGACCAGGTCGGCCGCGGCCGGACGCTGATCCGGGACGCGGTCGAGTCGCGCCTCGGGAGCGACGTCCCGCTGGGGGCCCTCACCAGCGGCGGCCTCGACTCGAGCCTCACCACCACGATCGCCGCCGCGGCGGGCGAGGCGCCCCTCGACACGTTCTGCGTGGGGTTCGAGGACGCCCCCGAGGCGCGCGAGGTGGCGGCCGCCGCCGGCACCCGCCACCACGAGATCGAGTTGTCGGCGCCCGCGCTCGAGCGCGAGATCGACCGTCTGACCTGGGCGAACGACGAACCGCTCTTCGCCTCGAACTCCGTCGGGATCCACCTCGTCGCCGATCACGCCAAGCGGCAGGGCGTGACCGTCCTCCTGTCCGGCGAGGGCGCCGACGAGGTGTTCGGGGGATACGGCCGGTACCACCTGGCCATGCGCCGGGCGTCGCTGGGGCGCATCCCCGCGCTCCGCGCGGCGGCGGCCCACGCGCCGCCGGTCGGGCGCGCGGGCCGGTTGCGGGCGCTGCTCGGCCCGGACGCCCTGGTCGGCGCCAACGCCTTCACGCCCCCGTCCGAGGCCTGGGCGCTGGCGGGCCGGCAGGGCGACGATCCGATCGCACGGCGCCGCGCGATGGCCCCGGGCGAGCCCGGGCGCGAGGACGACCTGTTCGTGCACGACCAGCGCACCTACCTGCAGGGCATCCTCCAGCGGCAGGACCGCATGTCCATGGCCGCGGCGGTCGAGATGCGCGAGCCGCTGCTCGATCATCACCTGGTCGAATGGGCCAACGGGCTGCCCCCCGAGGTGAAGCTCGCCGGCGGCGTGACGAAGTCGCTGCTGCGCTGGCTCCCCCGGTCGGTCGTCGACCGCCCCAAGAACGGCTTCGCGGTGCCCACCGGGGAGTGGATGATGCCCGGCCGGGCGCTCGGCGACCGCGTGGCCGCGCTCACGGACCCGGGCGCACCGATGGCGAGCGCGCTCGACGGGGACGAGGTCGGGCGCCGCATCGCCGAGCACCGGGCGGGCACCGCCGACCACCGGGTCGTGCTGTGGTCGCTCGTCGCCCTCGACGCGTGGGCGCGGGTGTTCCTCGGGCCCCGCATGCGCGCGGGACTGCTGCCGGGCGCCGCCGCAGTGTCGCGCCGGTGACACTCCGGCCCGCGGAGGGGGTCGGGGCGAGTGTGTGCCCATGGTCATCCCCACCCCTCGCAAGGAGCCCACCATGGCCCGCACCTCCCACATCACGCGCACCTCCCGTCGCCTCGCCGCCGCCCTCGCCGTGGCCGGCGCGGTCGCCGTCACCGCCGGTCCGGCCGCCGCCATCCCGGTCGGCGGCGGCACCGGCATCCCTCCCAACGAGCCGCCCTCGGCGCAGCTCGCCGGCACCCCCAACCCGGTCGTCGTCCCGACGCCGATCATCGGCGACATCTCCCCGGGCCGGCCCGTGGCGACCGCGCTCCAGCTCGGCACCCTGGTCGCCTTCTCCGCCGCCGGTTCGGCCGACGAGGACGGCAGCATCACGAAGTACGAGTGGGACCTCGACGGCAACGGCGCGTTCGAGAAGACGACGACCGGCGCCACCACCAGCCGGCGCTACTCGAGCCCCGGCGACATCACCGTCAGGGTCCGCGTGACCGACGACGACGGCGCGAAGGCCACCGGCTCCCTCCTGCTGAAGGCGCACCGGGCCCCCGCGGCCCGGATCACCTCCAAGAAGGTCGCGGTCGTCGGAGAGGGCCTCTCGTTCACCTCCGCCTCCACCGACGACAACGGCATCAGCCTGCTCGAGTGGGACAT
>LNEQ01000274.1 GCA_001464995.1 Actinobacteria bacterium Ga0077541 | reverse complement strand
TTCTACCTGTTCCTGAGCCAGCTCCAGGACGACGGCCTGGCCCGGATATCGGTCTTCATCAACCCGCTCGTCGGATGGATCTGGTTCTCGGGCGTGATGATCGTGCTGGGCGGCCTGCTCGCCGCCTGGCCCAGCCGGCCCGCCGAGCGCCGCGAGCGCGCCGGGAGCCCCGCTCCGGACGGCCGCGCGCGGGCGTGAGGGGCACGTGCTCGCGGGGATACTGATCGTCTCGCTGGTCGCGCTGGCCGTCGTCGCGGCCGTGGCGTGGCCGCTGGTGACCCATCGCATCGAGGATCCCCCGGACGATCCCGTCGACGACGCGCTCCGCACCGTGGAGGAGGATCTCCAGCGCAGCCTGGCGGCGATCCGCGAGATCGACATGGACCACCGCGCGGGGAACCTCTCCGACGACGACTTCGCGGCGCTCGACGGCGCCGAGCGGGCGCGGGCGGTGGAACTGATGCGCCGCGCGGACGAGCTCGCCGCGCGCTGATCGGCGGGGCCCGGCGTCCACCGGGGCCTGCGAGGTCGGGGGCGTCGTCGGTTTCGTGCGCTCGTAGCGTGATTCGCTGGAGATCCGGTCCCGGTTCCGCCTGCCGGGATCGAGCGCCACGCGGCCACCCGTCGCGCGGGGCTGGTCGGGCGCAGGAGCCGTCGCAGCCGACCTGAACGGCGTGATCGTCGCCGGGCCCGCGACGTGCCGCCGATCACCGTCCTCGCGAGGCGATTGCGGAAGCAGCGAGAAACACCTGCTGAGCGGCCCTGAAGGCCCGGAAAGCGACCCGTGCGAGGTCAGGATTCGAGAAGGGACACCTGTCCCGGGCGGGAACCTCAAGGGGTTGACCACCCCCGTCGAAGGCGCTTAGAGTGCCCGCGTTCCCACGCAGCTTCAGAGGGATGGCCGGGATGTGTCCCCCCGCCGGCGGTCCCCAGTCGCGGCCCGATGCCGTGGCGGAAAGGAGCCGAAGGATCAGAGTCCGACCGACGACAGACGGTCACGGCCGGCATACGCGCCTCGCGGCGTGGGCCCTGGTGGTGGCAGTGACCCTCTTCACCTGCGCGGCGTCGGCCGCCGCCCAGAACGTGGCGGTGCCGCCGCCCCCGAGCACGACGCCGGCACCGGCGGCGGCTCCGGCTCCCACCGCATCGACTCCGGCGACCGCGCCGGCGACGGCCCCCCCGTCCACCCGCGTGGTCGTGCTCGGCCAGCTCGTGAAGGACCTGCAGGCCGAGCTCCGCCGCCGCGGCATGCGGATCGCCGTCGACGGAGCGTTCGGCCCGGCGACCAAGAGGGCCGTCACGCGGATCCAGAAGCGCCTGAAGATGAAGGCGACCGGCGTGGCCAACAGGAAGCTCCTCATCCGGCTCGGCCTGCGGGCGCGCCTCACGGCCGCCGCCGCCGCTCCGGTCACGCCGAAGATCGCGCCCGGCGCCTCTCCCTACCTCCTGGTCTTCCCGGTGGCCGGCGCCAACAGCTACACCGACGACTTCGGTGATGCCCGCCACCAGGGGCGCCACGAGGGCAACGACATCATGGCCGACCGCGGTACGCCGCTCCTGGCCGTCGCCGATGCCCGGGTCATCCGGCTCTCCCGCACGGAGTCGGGTCTGGGCGGTATCTCGCTCTGGCTCGAGCGGGCTGACGGCACCCAGTACTACTACGCCCACATGACCACGATCACCGACGGCCTCGCCGAGGGATCGAAGGTGGCCGTGGGCCAGCTCGTGGGCACGGTCGGCAACACCGGCGACGCGCGCTACGGCGCCGCCCATCTGCACTTCGAGATCCACCCGGGTGGAGGCTCCGCCGTCAACCCGTACCAGCACCTGGTGGCCGTGGATCCCGCCGCCCGGACGCAGGCGCGCGCCACCCGGTGACCGGATGGCGCATCCCGGCGCCCTGGCGCCGGGCGGCGGTGATCCTCGTGCTCTCGTCGGCGGCCGCCGCGTTGCCGGTGGTGGCCTGGTCGGCCCCGTCCGACGAGAAGGCGACCATCGACCAGCGGCTCGAGCGCGCCCAGGAGCGCGCGCAGGCGGCCCGCAGCCGGGAGAGCGTGCTCACCGGCGAGGTGGAGGAGTACACCGGCAGGATCCGCACCCTCGAGGCCCGCCTCGCGCCGCTTCGCGCGCGCTCGCAGCGCCTGGAGGCGGAGCTGGCCGAGGTGCGTGAGCGCCTCGAGGCGCTCACGCGCCGCCTCGAGGTGGAGAGGGCCCGGCTCGCCGAGGCCACGGAGGTGCTCGCCCGGCGCCGGGAGCTGCTCTCGCGACGCCTCGTCGACCTGTACGTCCGCGGCGAGCCCGACCCGATCCTGGTGCTGGTCCAGTCGGGGAGCCTGACCGAGGCGATCGAGACCACCGATCTGATCGAGGCGATCGCCGACCGCGACGGCGACCTCGCGCGGTCGGTGGCCCTCTACGCCGACCAGACCCGTCGCAGCCGCGACGCGATCGCCGAGGTGCGTGCCGAGGTCGTCGTGTCGGAGGCGCGTGCGCGCGATGCCGCCGCGGAGGCCGCCGAGGCCAAGGCCGGGCTCGAGAAGGAGGAGGCCGGGGTCAGGAAGCTGCTGGCCGGCCGCAGCGCCCTCCTCGACACCGTGCGCGGAGACCGCAAGACGATCGAGGCCGAGGCGCGCGGCCTGCAGGAGCGCTCCGCGGCGCTCGCCGCGAAGATCCGCGCGGCGCAGGGGCTGCCGCCGGCGCCGAGCGGGACCGTCGCGACCGGCGCCCCGTCGTCGGCCGGGCTGGTCTGGCCCGTCGGCGGCCCGATCACCTCCGGCTTCGGGCCCCGCTGGGGCCGCATGCACGAAGGCATCGACATCTCCGGCGCCAGTGGAACGCCCATCGCGGCCGCCGCGGCGGGCACGGTGATCGTCGCCGGGTGGAGCGGCGGCTACGGCAACCTGGTCGTGATCGACCACGGCAACGGCATCAGCACGGCCTACGCCCACAACTCGAGCATCGCCGTCTCGGTGGGCCAGAGCGTGGGGCAGGGCACCGTCGTCTCGGGCATGGGCACCACCGGTCACTCGACGGGCGTCCACCTGCACTTCGAGGTGCGGGTGAACGGCGCCGCCGTCAACCCGCTGGGATACCTCTAGCGGTAGCCGCTGAGCGCGGCCTCGTGCCCGGCGCGGGCGACGCGGTCACGGCCGCCGGCCTTCGCCCGGTAGAGCGCGCGGTCGGCGAGCCGGACCAGCTCGGAGGCCGTCTCGCCCTCGTCGAGGTCGCACACGCCCAGGGAGATCGTCAGCCGGCCGACCCCGGTGAACGTCTGCGCCGAGATCGCGGCGCGGACGCGCTCGGCTGCGGCGACGGCCCCGTCGCCATCGGTCTCGGGGAGGATCCACGCGAACTCCTCGCCCCCGACGCGGGCC
This sequence comes from Actinobacteria bacterium Ga0077541, assembly GCA_001464995.1. Classification (GTDB taxonomy): domain Bacteria; phylum Actinomycetota; class Thermoleophilia; order Miltoncostaeales; family Miltoncostaeaceae; genus Miltoncostaea. The sequence goes on along the minus strand of LNEQ01000274.1, from coordinate 2,507 downwards.
ACCACCTCGCCCTCGCGGACGGTGGAGAAGATACGGCTCGCGACCTCGATCAGGACGCGGTCGCCCACGGGGTGCCCGTGGACGTCGTTGATGCGCTTGAAGTGGTCGATGTCGAGCATCACCAGGGCGAGCGGCCGGTCGTAGCGACGCGCCCGCTCCAGCTCGGCGGCGAGGCGCTCCTGGAACGCGCGCCGGTTCCAGAGCCCCGTCAGATGATCCGTGGACGCCAGCGTCGGCATCTGGTCGCGGGCCGATGCGGACATGATCGAGAGCGCCGCCAGCTCGGCCAGACGCGCCAGGAGCGCCTCCGACGCGGGCGCAGGGGTGCGGGGTGCGCGCTCGCCACGCAGAGCGAACCCCACGGCGCGCCGTCCACGATCACCGGGACCGCGACGGCCGGGGTGAGGCGCCGTCGGCGCGGGCCGGCATCCCGGTGCGGGCGACGATCGCGCTGACCGAGTCCTCGGGCAGGAGGATCGACGTGCCCCGCTCGGGCGCGGGGAGGTCGCGGCGCGTCCAGACGGCGACACGGGTCGCGTACATGCCCGCCCCGGCGACGCTGAGCACCTCGGCGGCGTCCGTGCCGAGGAGGTCGGCGGCCTCCTCGGCGATCCGGTCGAGGACCCGCTCGGGCTCCACCTCGGTGGCCACGAGGGTCGCGATCCTCTGCAGCGCCACCTGCTCCCGCGCGGCGCGCCGGCGCGCGGTGATGTCGGCGAAGCAGCACACCGCGGCCGCGTCGCACCCCTCGACGGGCTCGGTGGAGACGCTGATCCACGTCAGCGCGCCGCCGGGGCCCCGCACGCCCATGGTGACGTCGCGCTGGGGCAGCCCCGTGCGGAGCGTCACCCGGGCCGGGTGCTCCTCGGGCGGGAAGGGCGACCCGTCGTCGCGGAGTGCGCTCAAGCGCTCACCGGCGATCGCCCGGTCCATCATCTCCCGCGCGCTGATCCCGAGGATCCGCTCCGCCGCGGGGTTGCAAGCGACGACGACCCCGCTCGCCGCGTGCAGGATCACCCCGTCCGACATGGCGGAGACCAGCGACCGGTACCGCTCCTCGCTGGCGCGCAGGGCGTCCTCGGCGGTCCGCCGGGCGGTGACCTCGCGGGAGATCACGAGCACGCTCTCCGCGCCGCCGTCGGGGCCGGGCTCCGGAGCCACGCGCGCGTGCATGGCCATGAGGCCCCCGGGCGTGATGACCTCGTAGGAGAGATCCGCCTCGGCCCCGGTCTCGAACGCGTCCAGCACCACCGCCGCCATCGCCTCGACGATCTCGTCGGCGAGGCCCACCTCGTCCAGGTTGCGCCCGATGAAGGCCTCGGGCGGGTGACCGGTCATCCGGGCGATCGCGGCGTTCGCGTAGAGGATGCGCAGGTTACCGTCGAGGCGCGTCACGACGTCGGGCGAGTTCTCGACGAGCGCGCGGTGGCTGCTCCGGCTCGCGCGCAGCTCCGCCGTCGCCGCGTCGACCGCGCGCCGGGCGTAGCGGTCCCGCCGCGCGAGCGCCACTGTGAGCACCAGGGCGATCAGCGTGATGCACAGTCCGGCCGCCAGCACGACCGGCGGCGCGCCGAGGACGGCCTGCGCCTGCTCGTCGCGCATCGAGTACCCGGTCGCCACGAGGGTCCCCGCGAGCAGCGGGATCACGAGCAGCGCGGGGGGATGCGCCGAGGGCTCACCCCATGTTCATCGGCTCCGGGGCCCCGCCGGTCATCCCCCCGTGGAGGGATGACCCGGCCAGGGGTTCCTCCGGGGCGCGCCCCCCAGCACGGCCGCGCGCGCGAGGACGTCGTCGAGCATCGCCGGCGTGAGGCGGCCCGTGAACACGTTCTGCTGGCTGGGGTGGTAGGAGCCGATCAGCGTGAGCCCCCCGATCACGGCCTCGGCACCGTGGCCGAAGCGCGGCCACGGCCGCGGCGGGGCGAGCGTGCGCAGCACGGCGTCCCATCCGATCGCGCCGAGCGCCATCACCACGCGCGCGCCGGAGCACAGGGCCAGCTCCCGGCGCAGGAAGGGCAGGCACCGCGCGCGCTCATCCGGATCGGGGCGGTTGGCGGGGGGCGCGCAGCGCACCGCGGCGGTGACCCGGCAGCCGCTCAGCCGAAGCCCGTCGCCGGCGCTCACCGACGTCGGCTGGGACGCCAGGCCGGCGCGGTGCAGGGCGGCGAAGAGGACGTCGCCGCTGCGATCTCCGGTGAAGACCCGTCCGGTGCGGTTGGCGCCGTGGGCCGCGGGTGCGAGGCCGACGACGACCAGCCAGGGATCGGGGTCGCCGAACCCGGGCACCGGCCGTGCCCAGTACTCCTGGTCGGCGAAGGCGCGGCGCTTCACCCGCCCGACCTCCTCCCGCCAGGCCACCAGGCGCGGGCACGCGCGGCAGGCGACGATCTCCGCCTCCAGGTCCCCGAGGCTCATCGGACAACCTCCCACGTGGATCGGGTGATCCGATCCGTCCGGGCCGGTTCATAGGTTCGGGTCTCAGCTGGCCGCCGTCGGGAGAGGACCTC
>LNEQ01000273.1 GCA_001464995.1 Actinobacteria bacterium Ga0077541 | reverse complement strand
GGCGGTCTCCGCCGACGGCGACATCACCGTTGCGTGGCCGAGCTGGAACGGGTCCGCCTACGCGGTGCAGACGGCCACCCTCACGTCGGGCTCCAGCACCTTCTCCGCCCCGGAGACGATCTCCGCGACCGATGTGAACCGGCCCGTGCACGTGGCGATCGGGCCCTCCGGCAGGACGACGATCGCCTGGTCGACCGGCACGAACGTCCAGACGGCCACCCGGGAGGCGGGTGCACCGACCTTCTCGGCGGCCGTGACGGTAGCCTGCCGCGCGTGATCGAGGGCGCCGACGGCGCGACGACCGTCGCGTGGCGCCGCACGGACGGGTACGACTACATCATCCGCGCCGCCCGCCGCGCCCCCGGCGCCGGTGGCTACTCGCCGTCCGACGACCTGTCCGCGTACGGCGAGAGCGCGGGAACGCCCCACCTCGCCGAGGACGCCTCGGGCGCGCTGGCGATCGCCTGGCTCCGCTCGGACGGGACCTCCGAGCGCGTGCAGGCCGTCACGCGTCCGGCGGGCTCGAGCGCCTTCTCGGCGCCGGAGTACGTCTCCCCGGCGGGATCCGCCGCCGGCGCGTTCGACCTCGCGGCGGACGGCTCGGGGACCCTCCTCGCCTGGTCCCGCGTCGACGGGGCGGGGGCCGTGCTGCAGGCGTCCGCGCGGCCCGCCGGGTCGGCCACGTTCTCGGCGCCGGTGGACGTGACGTCCTCGGGCTCCGGGTTCAGCCTCGGGCACGTCCCGCTGCAGGCCGACGGCGACGGCGCATTCGTCGTTCAGAGCTCGGGGGGTGCGACCAGCACGATCCGGGTCGCCGACCTCGACGGCGCGGCGTCCGCCCTCGCCGGGGTGTCCATCGGCACGACGGCCATCGCGGGGCAGCCGGTCGAGATGTCGACGGACGTGGCCGCCGATACCTGGGCGGCCCTCGCCCCGGCCCCCGTCTGGGACTTCGGCGACGGGTCGCCGGCGGCCGCGCACGTCTACGCGGCGGCGGGCACCTACCCGCTGACGATCGCGCGATCCAACGTGCTCGGGCACACCGATTCGTTCACGATCCACCTGACCGTCGCCGAGGCCCCGGCGTCGAGCACGCCGGACCCGCCGAGCGCGCCGCCGGTCGCGCCCTCTCCGGCGCCCCGCGCCGTGCCGCTGACGGCGCAGATGCGGCTCGTGCGGTCGGACGGCCGGCTCGTCGTGCGCGTGAGCGGCCGGGCAGGGGCGGCCGAGGCGGGCAGGCGGGTCCTCGTCGAGCGCGTGGCCCGCGGCCGGACCGTGCGGGTCTGCGCGCTGACGGTCTCCGCACGGGGCGCGTTCGCGGGGCGCTGCCGACTCGGGAGGGC